>CADCPQ010000166.1 GCA_902803395.1 uncultured Bacteroidota bacterium | reverse complement strand
TGAAAGCCTCGTGGCCGGGGGTATCCAAGAATGTAATCTTGCGGCCGTCGGCGGTCTGCACCTCGTAGGCACCGATGTGCTGGGTGATGCCACCGGCCTCGCCGGCGATGACGTTGGTCTTGCGGATATAGTCGAGCAGCGAGGTCTTACCGTGGTCGACGTGGCCCATGACGGTGATGATGGGGTTGCGCGGCACGAGGTCCTCGGGTTTGTCTTCTTCCTCAATCTGATGAAGGGTGTTGACTACGTCTTCGGAGGCGAAGTTCACCTCGAAGCCGAACTCGTCGGCGATGAGCTTGATGGTCTCGGCGTCGAGACGCTGGTTGATGCTGACGAAGATGCCGACGCTCATGCAGGTGGCGATGATTTTGGTCACGGGCACGTTCATCATGGTGGCCAGCTCGTTGGCGGTGACAAACTCTGTCACCTGCAGCACTTTCTGGCTCTCCATTTCGTGGAGCATTTCCTCCTCCATCTGTGCGTGGACCTTCTGGCGTTTCTCGCGGTTATGCTTCGAGGTCTTCGACTTGCCGAGGGGCGAGAGGCGGGCGAGGGTGTCGCGAATCTGCTTCTCGATTTCGTTGTCGTCGATTTCGATGGGCTTCTTATCCTCTTTTTTCTTCTTTTTCTTGTTGCTTTCGCTCTTGCGGTCGGTGTTCTTGGCCTGGTTTTTGTCGGCGGCCTGAGCCTGTTTGTCCTTCTTGGCGTTTTTCTGAGCTGCGCCGGCTGCTGCCGCCGCTGCCGCCTTTTCGGCCTCGGTCACTTTCACACCCTCTTTCTTGAGACGTTTGCGTTTGCGACGGTCTTCGGATTTGGGCTTGGCGAATTGGCTGAGGTCGATTTTGTCGACCACCTTGGGCCCTTCGAGTTTCTGGTATTTGGTCTCGATAAACTCGGGCTCGGGTTTGGGCTCGGGCTTCGGTTCGGGTTTCGGCTCCGGAAGTGGTTCGGGCTTCGGTTCGGGTTCTGCTTTGGTCGGCTTTGGCTCGGCTTTAGGCTTCGCTGGTTTGTCGGCTTTCGGAGCAGCTTCCTTCTTCTCGGCTTTTTTCTTCTCTTTTTTGCGCTTGTCGGGACGGGTTTTGGTGTTGATGGCGCTGAGGTCGACCTTGTCGATGATTTTCAGGTTGCCAATCATCGTGGGGGTCTTCTCGGCGGGCTCGTCGTTTTCAGGAGCCTCGACGGCTTCCTCGGACTCGGCGGCTGTGTCTTGTTCGGCTGCGGATGCTTTTTCGGCTGTTTTGGCGGGATTGTAGTTTTTGATTATAATCTCGTCGTTTTCGTCCTTTGCCGTCGGCTGCGGTTCGTCGACAGCCACAGTGCGCTGGGTGGAGGTGGGAACGAGCTCGATTTTTTCGGCCTGTTCCTTGACGGCGCGTTCGGATTGGAAGGCGGTGGCGAGCAGTTGGTACTGTTCGGGCGTTATTTTCGTGTTGGGGTTCGGGTCGACCTTGTGGCCTTTCTTGGCAAGGTATTCCACGAGGTTTGAGATGCCGACGTTGAATTCTTTGGCGGCTTTGTTAAGTCTTATGTTTTTCGGTTCTTCTGCCATGGTTTTTGTTGCTCGTTACTGCCTGTTAATGAATTTTTTTGTGTTTTTCTTGTGTTAAAAAGCCGAAGCGGGGCAATATTTTTTGTGTTTCTGCGTTTCTGCTTTTGTGGAGAGTGTGGCTATTCCTCGAACTCGGCTTTGAGGATTTCGAGCACGTTGTCGATGGTCTCTTCTTCGAGGTCGGTGCGGGCGATGAGCTCTTCCTTAGGCAGGGCGAGGACGCTCTTGGCGGTGTCGCAGCCTATCTTGACCAGCTCGTCGATGACCCACTGCTCGATTTCGTCGTTGAATTCCTGCAGGTCGACATCGTCGTAGTCTTCGTCGGAATCGCGGTATACCTCGATTTCGTAGCCCACGAGCTTGCTGGCAAGACGGATGTTGAAGCCGCCCTTGCCGATGGCGAGGCTCACCTGGTCGGGTTTCATGAACACTTCGGCCTTCTTCTCCTCCTCGTTGATGCGGATGCTGCTCACCTTGGCGGGATTGAGGGCGCGCTGTATCATGACGTCGACACGCGGGGTGTAGTTGATGACGTCGATGTTCTCGTTGCGGAGTTCGCGCACGATGCCGTGGATTCGGCTGCCTTTGACGCCGACGCACGAACCCACCGGGTCGATGCGGTCGTCGTAGCTCTCGACGGCCACTTTGGCGCGCTCGCCGGGCTGGCGAACGATGTTCTTGATGGTGATGAGGCCGTCGTAGATTTCGGGCACTTCGCCTTCGAGCAGGCGCTCGAGGAATATGGGGCTGGTGCGCGAGAGGATGATGACGGGATTGTTGTTCTTCATCTCCACTTTGAGCACGATGGCGCGCACGGTGTCGCCTTTGCGGAAACGGTCGCCGGGTATCTGTTCGCTTTTGGGCAGAAGGAGCTCGATTTTTTCCTCGTCGAGAATGAGGATTTCCTTGCTCCAGGGCTGGTAGACCTCGCCAACGACGATTTCGCCCACTTTCTCGCGATATTTCTGGAAGATGAGCGATTTCTCGTAATCCTGGATTTTGGCCACCAGGTTCTGGCGGATGGTGAGAATCTCGCGGCGGCCGAAAATCGACATATAGATGGGCTCCGAAAGCTCCTCGCCGACCTCGAAGTCGGCCTCGATTTTGACGGCTTCCGACAGCGCTATCTCGCGGCTCGGGTCCTGCACGTTGCCGTCGTCGACAATCATGCGGTTGCGGAAAATCTCGAGGTCGCCCTTGTCGATGTTGACGATGATGTCGAAATTGTCCTCGGTGCCGAAATGTTTGGCCAGCGCGGCGCGGAATACTTCCTCGAGAATGCGCATCAGTGTCTCGCGGTCGATGTTTTTGAAATCCTTGAATTCTTGAAAGGAATCGATAAGATCCAATGTTTTCATGGTGTCTTTATTGTCGTGTATTTGTTATCAAAACTTAATTATTACCCGTGCACGCAATATTTCGGCGTACTTGAACGTTATTTGTTGTGCAGGCTGTCGTTTCGAGCCCGGGACGCTGAGGGTGAAACCCTCGTCGCCGGCCTCGGCCAGGAGGCCTTCGACCGTCGAGCCGTCCATACGCGTCACCTCAAGGTCGCGGCCCACGTTCTTGCGATACTGGCGGGCGAACTTGAGAGGTGAGTCGGCACCGGCCGAACTCACGTTGAGCTCGAAATCCTCGGCATCGCGGTCCAGCGAGTTCTCGATGGCGCGGCTGATTTCGATGCAGTCGTCGATGTTCACACCGTTGTCGCCGTCGATGTCGACGAAAATGCGGTTGTCGGGCGTGATTTTCAGGTTCACGAGGAATTTGTCACTGCCGTCGAGCAGGTTTTTGACAATTTCCATTATTTTAACTTTCTCAATCATAATCAAATAATAAGAGGGAACTCACGCTCCCTCATTCAAAAATCCGCTGCAAAATTACACAAAAAATCCGACACGGCAAAATTTTTTTTCACGCTTTCCGGTCCGTATAGGTTGTGTAGAGGTTTAAGTGTTTGAAAATCAATGATTTGTGAATTTGGATATAATGTATTGATTTTTAGCGTTTTAAATAGGTTCGGGTCGTATTTGGCTCGGCCTTGGTTCGGCCTTGCCTCGGAAATGCCACCAATCGCCCTAGGAAAACCTCCTGTTTTGGTGGTTCTCTGGACGATGAAAACTCTGTTTTTTTTATATTTTTCATAAAATACTGCCGATGTTTAATATTTTTTTGTATCTTTGCAGGGTTATGTTGTGTGCGCCAAAACCGCTCCGAATCGCTGCATATTGTTGTTTTTCAGCGATTTTGTGCCATACAATATAGTGATTTATAATGGCGAAAAATGAGAAAAATTAACAAAAATATGAAAATCAGCAAAGTTTTTCTTGCCTCGGTGGCAACGGCCATGCTGTTTGCCTCGTGCAACACGTCTACAGAGCTGGCGTATGTCCACGACGCGCAGCGCGACTCGGCCATAGCCGTCAGCGAGCAGTTCCTCAAAGGTATCCAGGCCAACGACATTCTCTACATCTACGTCGAGAGCGGTAGCCCCGAATCGACCGTACCGTTCAACCAAGAGACTAACAAAATCGCTATATCGTCGGGTACGGTCATGAACCCCGGCTCGTCGGCTGTGAGTGGATACCTCGTGACTTCCGAAGGCTTTATCACTTTTCCGGTGCTCGGCAAAATCAACGTGCTTGGCATGACTCACAACGAGTTGGCTCAGTTGCTTGAGAAACGTCTCGTCGAAGAAGGCCACATTCTCGACCCAGTTGTCACCGTCAAGCTGATGAATTTCAAAGTCAGTGTGCTCGGCGAGGTTTCGCGTCCCGGCCAGATTCAGGCTTCGGGCGAGCGTCTGACCATCTTTGAGGCTCTCGCCATGGTGGGCGACCTGACCCTTTACGGCTTGCGTGAGAACGTCATGGTGATTCGCGAGGAAAATGGAATGCGCACAGTCGGAACTATCGACCTCACCTCGAAGGACGTTTTCTCGTCGCCTTACTATTACCTGCATCAGAACGACATGGTTTACGTCGAGCCCAATATGCGCCGCAAACGTTCTGCCGTCCACGACCCAGTTATTCAAGGCTACATCTCAATTGGTTTAACCACTTTGACAACCATATCGACACTTGTGTATCACATAATTCTTTCAAGAATGTACCTAAAACGCTAACCAATCATGGAAAACAATAATCTCAACAATGTCAATCAGCAGCAGGCTGAAAACGAGAACACTATCTCCATAAAAGACATCGTCTTCATAGTCATCAACAATTGGTATTGGTTTGTCATATCCGTTGTTGCCTGCTTTATCATCGCCGGCTTCATCTACAAAGCCCAGCCCAAGGTCTACTCTGCCAAGGGCACGATTCTGGTGCGCGACAACGACAAGAAAGGTTACTCGTCGCGCAATATGGACGCCATATTCAGCAACCTCATGGACAACGGTGGCGTTTCACTCGAGAACGAGATATATCTGTTGCGGTCTTCATCACTAATGGATCAGGTTGTCATGCGTCTCAATCTCAACCACACCTGTGATCGCAGCGACCTGTTCCGCAAAATCTCATACTACAAGGATGCCCCACTGGCACTTACGGTCACTGGCATGAAACCTGACAGTTCCGAGGTGGCGCTCTCTATGGAGATAACGCCAAAAGACAATAATAAGTATGTATACAAAATAAAAAATACAAACTTTTTGTCAACCTTGACCAAAGGCGAGGCCTATTACAACCAGCAAGTTGAAGTGGGTGAGGATATTACCTTCATGGTAGAGAAAACCGAGAAATACAAGGACGAGTTTCAGGATGTTACGCTGCATATGTCAGTTGTTCCTATCCACAAAATGGCTCGTTCTATGTTGGGTAATCTTCAGGTTACACGTGTCAACAAGCTCGCCTCAATACTTGCAATTTCGTATGAGGACAGCAACCCCCGTCGCGCAAATGAAATTGTTGATACCCTCATTGCTGTTTACAACGACGACGTTGTCAACGACAAAAACAAAGTGGCTGAAAAAACCGAGCGGTTTATTGCCGAGCGTATATCGTTGATTTCCAATGAGCTCAATATTGTTGACGAACGGGTCGCTGACATCAAGAAGAGTGCACAACTACCCGACGTTGAGGGCGCTGGCGGCACACTTGTTCAATCGGCCACACGTTACAATGAGGCTGTGGTGTCTACTGAAGCCCAGCTTAACCTCATACGCTACATCAAGAACTACATGGACGACCCCAGCAACAAGTACACTCTGCTCCCGGCTATTGCAGGTATTAGCGATGCAGGAACCCAGTCGATGATTTCCAGCTACAACGCAACAGTCAACCAGTATGATCGTATGCAGTCGGCTGGTAAGAGTAACCCGCAGCGCAAGGGTCTTGAGCAGCAAATGGACCGTCAGTACGAGGCCATTCTCACGTCCATCAACAACCTCATAACCGCTACAGAGATACAGCTCCAGTCGGCTAAATCGCAAGAAGCTGAGGCTCAGAGTCGTATATCGAAAGTCCCGGCTCAGGCAAAGGCTGTGACCGAAGTAGGTCGTCAGCAGAAAATCAAAGAAGAACTCTACCTTTACCTTTTGAGCAAACGTGAGGAAACCGCCATGAATCTCGCTGTGACAGTCGCCAACGCCAAGGTCGTGGAGCCTGCTATTGTTGCTCTCACCGGTCCGCGTCTGATGATGTTCGCCCTGGTAGCCTTAGTCCTTGGTCTTGCATTGCCCGCAGCCGTCATGTTCTGCATTAGCTTCTTCGACTTAAAGGTCAGATCCAAGTATGATATCGAGAAGACGATGACAATTCCTGTCCTTGGCGAGATACCGCAGAAACCAGAAGAACGTGAGAACGATGAAATCATTGTTACCGCGAATGGTAACGATGTCGTCACCGAGGCGTTCCGCATTTTGCAGTCCAACATTCCTTTCTTCCTTAAGAATGGCGAGAAGGTCATTCAGACGGTGTCGACGGTACCAGGTGAAGGTAAGTCATACACTGCCTTGAACCTGGCTCTATCGCTGGCATATCTCGGCAAGAAGACGATTTTGGTCGACTTCGACCTGCGTAAACGCTCATTGTCGAAAACAATCGACCGTTCGAACCGTATGGGTTTGATTCATTATCTTCTTGGCAAGGAAACAGATATCGATAAAATAATCAAACACAGTGACACTTCTGAGTGTCTCGACTACATAGTTTGTGAGCAGACTCCGCCCAACGCCACGCAGTTGCTGCTCAGCGATAAATTGGATGAATTGAGCAATTATCTCCGTGCCCGTTACGATTACATCATATTCGACTCGACACCGGCTCAGATTGTGGCCGATGCCGCCGTTATCAACCGCATTGCCGACCTGACCACATATGTCATGCGTCTCGGCTACCTCAACAAGAGTTCACTGCCGTTTGTTCAGGAACTGCAGGATAAGGGCAAGTTCAAGAATATGGCTATCATTCTGACGGACGTGCCTCTCATCCGTAAGTCGTATGGTGGTAACTATGGTTATGGCTACGGATATGGCTATGGTTATGGCTACGGATACGGCTATGGTTATGGATACGGCTACGGTTATGGCTATGGCTCCGATGAGGACGAAGATAAACAGGGTGAACACAAGTCGTCGAAAACCAAGTAATAGCAAGTGATGAAAGGCATCGTTCTCGCTGGTGGCTCAGGAACTAGGCTCTACCCGATAACCAAAGGAGTCAGCAAGCAGTTGCTCCCGATATATGACAAGCCGATGGTATATTATCCTATATCGGTGCTCATGCTTGCCGGCATACGTGATATCCTGATTATATCCACGCCATATGATTTGCCGGGCTTCAAGCGTCTGCTTGGCGACGGATCTGATTATGGTGTCCGTTTCTCCTATGCTGAGCAACCGTCGCCCGACGGCCTCGCACAAGCTTTTATAATTGGCGAAGAATTCATTGGCAACGACTCGGTTTGCCTTGTTCTCGGCGACAATATTTTCCACGGCAACGGCTTGAGTAAGATGCTTAGAGCTGCCGTAGACGAGGTTGAACAGAACCACAATGCAAACGTTTTCGGCTATTGGGTGGCCGACCCCGAACGCTATGGTGTGGCTGAGTTCGACAGAAACGGCAACGTCATATCTATCGAGGAAAAACCAGCTCAGCCAAAATCGAACTACGCTGTCGTAGGACTCTATTTCTACCCGAACAAAGTTGTCGAGATTGCCAAAAACATCAAGCCCAGTGCACGAGGTGAGTTGGAAATAACTTCTGTCAACCAGGCTTTCCTTGACGAGGGTGCGTTGAAAGTGCAACTTATGGGACGTGGTTTTGCTTGGCTCGACACCGGAACGCATGATTCACTGGCTGAAGCCTCTACTTTTATCGAAGTTATTGAGAAACGTCAAGGCCTTAAAGTCGCCTGTCTTGAAAGCATAGCTTACGAAAAGGGTTGGATAAACGACGACGAACTGCGTCGCATAGCCCAACCCATGGCTAAAAACCAGTATGGACAATATTTGTTGAACCTTATCAATCAATCTAAATAACAGAAATGGAAATAGTTAAGACTGATATAGAAGGACTTCTCATCGTTGAGCCGAAAATATTCGGTGACAACAGAGGATACTTTTTTGAAAGTTTTAGCGTTAGAGATTTCAAACAGGCTACAGGTTTGGATGTGACTTTCGTACAAGACAACGAATCCAAATCGACATACGGTGTCCTGCGAGGGCTGCATTTCCAGAATCCTCCATACACACAGAGCAAACTTGTGCGTGTCGTGTCAGGCAAGGTGCTTGATGTGGCTGTCGACATACGCCGCTCGTCGCCTACCTACGGACGTTATGCAGCTGTGGAACTTTCAGGCGACAACCACCGCCAGCTCTTTATCCCCAAAGGCTTTGCTCATGGTTTCGCGGTGCTAAGCGACGAGGCGGTGTTCCAATACAAATGCGACGAATACTACCATCCCGAAAGCGAGGGTGCCATTGCGTGGAACGATCCTACCCTGGCTATCGACTGGAGGATTGATATGCGAGATGTTAAATTATCTGAAAAAGACAAACACCATCCATTCTACAATAACTTCATAACTCCTTTTGAATGAACATTCTCGTAACAGGCGCCAAAGGCCAGCTGGGCAATCACTTTAAAATTTGCTGCAACAAAAGCGGCAAAAAATGTGTCTTTACTGATGTCGACGAACTCGACATCACCGACCGCGAGGCTATCCGCCAGATGGTCAAGCGACAGGACATTGACACGATTGTGAACTGTGCAGCCTACACCAACGTCGATATGGCTGAGGACGACGCAGAACGCGCCGAACTCCTCAACAGCACCGCCGTGGGTTATTTGGCCGACGCTATGCGCGAAGTGAATGGAACACTGATACATATTTCAACCGATTACGTTTTCGGTGGCAACACCGGCAACACCCCACGATGTGAGGCCGAGCCGGCCAACCCAACAGGTGTATACGGCCTCACCAAGCTCCACGGCGAGCAGGCTGTCGTTGTTTCGGGCTGCAAATATGTAATAATACGCACAGGCTGGCTTTACAGCGAATTCGGTAAGAATTTCATGCGCACAATGTTGTCGCTTACAGAAACCAGGCCTGAACTCAATGTGGTTTTCGACCAGGTTGGCACTCCGACCTATGCCGGCGACCTTGCCGAGGCTATTATGGCCATCCTTGACAGCGGTCTCGGCGCTGATACACTCGGTCTTTACCATTTCAGCAACGAGGGCGTTTGCAGTTGGTACGATTTTGCTTACTTCATAGCCTCCCACGCCGGTCACACATCATGCCATATCAATCCGTGCCATAGTTCCGAGTTCCCCAGCAAAGTGGTTCGCCCAAGCTACTCGGTGCTTGACAAAACCAAAATAAAGAATACATTCAACTTAACAATACCTCACTGGACAGTTAGCGCAGAGCGCTGTCTGCAAAACTTAAAAAACAACACATTGCAATGAAAAAATTCGCTATTCTAGGAGTTGGAGGCTTCGTGGCCCCACGTCATCTTAAAGCCATTCACGACACTGGCAACGACCTGCTCAGTGCCTACGACCGCAGCGACAGCGTGGGTATCATCGATTCTTACTTTCCCAAGGCCTCATTCTTTACCGAATTCGAGCTTTTCGACCGCCACAACACTCGTCTGAAAGACAATGGCATTCAGATTGATTATGTGTCGGTTTGCACCCCCAACTACCTGCACGACTCGCACACCCGCTACGGCCTGCGTCTCGGCGCCGATGTTATCTGCGAGAAACCCATGGTCATCAACCCTTGGAACATCGATGCACTGGAAACTGTGGAGAACCGCACTGACCACAAGGTCTACACCATTCTCCAGCTCCGTCTGCACGAATCTGTCAAAGCCCTGCGCCGCAAAGTCCAGGAGGGTCCGAAAGATAAGATTTACGATGTCGATTTGACCTACATCACCCCTCGCGGCAACTGGTACTACACTTCGTGGAAAGGCGACGAACACAAAAGCGGTGGAATTCCAACCAACATCGGTATACATTTCTATGATATGCTGATATGGGTTTTCGGCGCCGTCAAAACCAACATTGTCCATGTGCTCTCGCACGACCGTGCAGCCGGCTACCTTGAATTGGAGCACGCCCGTGTGCGCTATTTCCTCAGTATCAACGCCGACCATATGCCACGCGAAGCTGTCGAGGCTGGCAAAAGCTCTTACCGCACCATATTTGTCGACGGCGAAGAGTTCGAATTCAGCAACGGTTTCACTGAACTTCATACAAAAAGTTACGAGGAAATATTGGCCGGCCGAGGCTTCCGTATGAGCGAGTCTCGCCCCAGTATAGAACTTGTTTACGATATACGCCATGCACCTCAGGTGGGTCTTGTTGGCGACTACCACCCTATGGCAAAGTTCCCCATAACAGAACATCCATTCAAATGGTAGACGACGTGTTCATACATGAAAGCTCCTATGTCGACGACGGGGCAACGATTGGCGCCGGAACAAAAATCTGGCACTTCTGCCACATTCAGAGCGGCGCCGTCATCGGACGCAACTGCTCCCTGGGACAGAATGTCAATGTGGCCAACCGCGTCCGCATCGGCAACGGTGTCAGGATTCAGAATAATGTGTCAGTCTATGAAGGCGTTGAAATAGAGGATAATGTGTTCTGCGGCCCCTCGTGCGTCTTCACCAATGTCATGACACCCCGTGCACACTTTCCCGTGCATGGTCGCTACACACGTACTTTAATCAAGGAAGGAGCATCCATAGGCGCCAATGCCACAGTGGTTTGTGGCCATACCGTGGGCCGCTCGGCACTCATCGCCGCAGGGGCTGTCGTTATCAAAGACGTGCCTGATTTTGCACTCATGGCTGGGGTGCCGGCACGACAAATTGGCTGGGTGTGCGAGTGTGGCACGAAACTTGATAAGACAATGAAGTGCCACTGCGGTCGCGAATACACAATTGTTGACAATAAATGCTTGAAAATCAAAGATAATGGAGTTTCGTGATCTTCGCAAACAGTATCAGGCCCTGAAGCCCGAAATCGACGAGGCACTTTTGTCGTGTGCGGCGTCGGGAGGCTTCATCATGGGTCCTACTGTCGCCGAGATCGAAAGTCAACTTGCCGAATATGTAGGTGTTAGTCACTGCGTAACTTGTGCCAACGGCACCGATGCCCTTGCGCTTGCCCTCGATGTGTGGCAGATAGGGGAGGGCGACGCCGTTTTTGTGCCCGACTTCACTTTTATCGCTTCGGCCGAAGTGGTGGTGGCAAAGGGTGCCACCCCGGTTTTTGTCGAGGTCGACCCGCGCACTTTCAATATTGATCCCGATGCCCTCGAACGCCGCATTGCAAAGGTGAAGGCTGAAGGCCGTCTGCGCCCGCGAGTGGTTGTAGCTGTCGACCTGTTCGGCCAACCTGCTGATTACGACCGTATTATTCCTATTGTCGAGAGCAACGGGCTCCTGTTGCTCGAAGATGGCGCCCAGGGATTCGGTGGCGCTATCCGCGGCCGCCGTGCCTGCTCGTTCGGTCACATCGCCACAACGTCGTTCTTCCCGGCAAAGCCGCTGGGCTGCTATGGCGACGGCGGTGCTATTTTCACCGACAATGCCGACTGGGCCGCCCGCGCCCGCTCGTTGTCGCTGCATGGCCGGGGCAACTCCAAGTACGAACACGTCGCCATTGGCTGCAACTCGCGCCTCGACACCATCCAGGCCGCCGTGCTCAAGGTCAAGTTGAAGGCTTTTAAAGACCATGAACTCAACGACGTAAACCGCGTGGCCAACCTGTATAACGAACTGTTCGATGGTGTGGTCGAGACCCCATACGTGCCCGAAGGCTTCCTTTCGTCGTGGGCGCAATACACCATCAAGTTCCACACCGTTGAAATCCGCGACCGGGTGAAGGCTGATTTGGCGGCAAAGTCCATTCCGTCAATGATTTACTACCCCTTGCCGATGCACCTGCAACCCGTCTTTGCCCAACAGCCTCATGATGAGGGGTTAAGTAGGGGTTGGGGTCGTATTAAGGTCGGCCTTTCGATACCCATTAACCCGTACCTCACCGACGCCGAGGCATCCCTCGTCGTAAACGCCATAAAAGAATCCTTAACAAATAATTGATTCAAGACAATGAAACAACGTCCTACATCATTTTTCAGCCGCTTGATATACAATCTTGTCAAACGCTATCGCCATTCGACAATCCCCCGATGGGTCTTTTTGGTTATGGACATGGCCCTGTTTGTGGTTTCGTTTGTGCTTATGAAGGCCGCCTCAATGTACGGATTGACCATGGAGAGTCTGCAAGGTGGAATCTTCGAATTTGCAGTGTCTGGCGTGATGACGTTTTTGTTTTTCCTCGGGGTGGGTACCCATCGCAGCATCGTTCGCCATCTCGGCATGACCGATGTTTACAAGATTCTCATCGCCACCATCGGCCCTATGTTGCTTTTGTGGACGTTCAAATTCTTGAACACAACCATTCGTCCGCAGATTATCAGCAGCCAGTACCTGCTGTCGTACAGCGATGCGTTCTACCTCTTCTTCACGTTGGCGGTATTGATGATTGTTGCACGTCTTACGATACAAAAAATATACAACGACTACTTCAAGAAACGCCGTCCCGAAGTCAACATCGTCATCTACGGTGCCGGTGCTGCCGGTATCATCACCATCAACGCCTTGAAGCAGGATATACATTACGATTATAAGGTGGTGGCATTCGTCGACGACGACCTCTCGAAAGTTAATCAGGAACTCAATGGTGTGCCGGTCATGCGCGCACGCGCTGTCCTCAACCAGAAGTTTGTCGACAAAAACAACGTCAAGGAACTGATTATCGCCATCCCTACGGTGCGCCAGATGCACAAGCAGGCCATCTCGAACAAAGCCCTCGACCTCGGCCTTATGGTCAAATCGGTGCCTCATATCCGCCACTGGATCAACGGCTCCTTCAGCGCCAACCAGATTGAGAATATCAAGATCGAGGACCTCCTCGGCCGCGAGAGCATCAGGCTCGACAATGTCAACCTCGTTCGCGAAATAGCCGACAAAACCATCCTCGTCACCGGTGCCGCCGGTTCAATCGGTAGCGAAATCTGCCGCCAGCTGTTCCAGTACCAGCCGGCCAAGGTCGTCATGCTCGACCAGGCCGAAAGCCCGATGTACGACCTTCAGTTTGAACTCCGTAGCAACGAACCTTATTGTAAATCGGTCGACCGCATGGAGTTCGTCATCGCCAACGTCAAGGACAAACAGCGCATGGAGGAGGTTTTCGAGCGCTACCGTCCGCAACTCATCTATCATGCCGCCGCCTACAAGCACGTCCCCTTCATGGAGGAGAACCCCTACGAGGCCGTGTATGTCAATGTGTTCGGTACCCGTAACGTGGCCGACCTCGCCATAAAATACGGTGCACAGAAATTTGTGATGATTTCGACCGACAAAGCCGTCAACCCCACCAATGTTATGGGCGCCACAAAGCGCATGGCTGAGATTTACATCCAGAGCCGCTCCACCGACAAAACCCACTTCGTCACCACCCGTTTCGGCAACGTGCTCGGTTCCAACGGCTCCGTCATCCCGCTGTTCAAGAAGCAGCTTGCCGCCGGCGGCCCCCTCACCGTCACCCACAAGGACATCATCCGCTATTTCATGACCATCCCCGAGGCCTGTAACCTCGTTCTCGAGGCCGGCGCCATGGGTCAGGGCGGCGACATCTTCGTCTTCGACATGGGCAAGCCGGTCAAAATCTACGACATGGCCCGCAAGATGATACAGCTTTCCGGAATGCCAAACATCCAAATCAAGGAGATTGGACTGCGCCCCGGCGAAAAACTGTACGAGGAACTGCTCGCCAACAAAGAGGCCACGATACCCACTCATCACCCCAAAATTATGCGCGCGCAGGTCCGCAAATACTCCCTCGAGGCTATCGACAACGAGTATTCCGACCTCTGGAATGTGCTCGAAACCATGAACCCGATGGACATCGTGGCCAAGATGAAGCACATCGTCCCCGAGTTCATCTCCAACAACTCCGTCTACTGCCAGCTCGACCGTAAAGAAGAGGCACCCCGGCAGTCCGAGTAACCGGAATCGTCCATTCCGAAGTCAACAATGACAAAAGTTGTCACCGTTACTCGTAAAGCGGTGATAATCAGGTGATTAGTTGTAATTAATATAATCGACTGATTTTCAGCCATTAAGATAGGTTCGGGTCGGGTTTGGTTCGGCCTTAGGTCGGCCTTGGTTCGGGCACCGGTCTGCACGGTGCGTATTAAAGCCGATGTCAGTATGTTATTGGACTTATTATTCCCTGGTTTACAGCCAGTTGGTTTTGTTCTCGCTACCGTGGCGCAAGCGGCTGATGTTTTGATGGTGAAGTGCAATGATGTAGATTGCCGTTGCGGCACTGTATACGATTTGTGCCGTGGAGGCGCCGAACAGTGCCATCAGTACCGGTGCCACTGCAAACGCCGCAATCGAGGCCACCGATACGTATTTGGTGGTGTGCGTCAGGATGCACCACAGTATGAACGAGCACAGCCATGCCAGCGGCTGGAAGGCCAGCAGGGTGCCCCATCCCGTGGCTACCGATTTGCCGCCTTTGAAGTGGAGAAAGCACGATTTACTGTGCCCGATGACGGCTCCGACCGCTGCCGCAATGCTGCACAAGTCGTTGTGAAACAGAGCTATGGCTGCAAGTACCGGCAAGGCGCCTTTGATGATGTCGGCTGCCATGACCGCGAGGAACATCGCCCGTGCGGCTTTGTCGCCCTTGGTCTTCTGCATGAAGCGGCCGGCGTTGGTGGCGCCGGTCGAGCCGGAGCCTTCGCGTCGCAGGTCGGCGCCGGTGCGGGCCTTGACGAGCAAGTAGCCCGTAGGAATGGAGCCGATGAGGTAGGCGGTCAAGAGGCAAAATAGAGCTTGCATGTTGGTGTCGGTTTTTGTTTATAGGTTGAACAGGGCCTTCAGCGTGGTTATCACCCCGCCGTCGTTGTTGCTCGGGATGACGGTTGCTACGGCCTTCACTTTGTCGGGAGCGTTGGCGACGGCGTAGGCATGGCCTACCGTGGTGAGCATGTCGATGTCGTTCTCGCTGTCGCCGAATGCACAGATGTCGCGGCAGTCGGTGTCCATCATTTTGCACAGTTGCCGGATTGCGGTGCCTTTGTTTGTGCCGATGGCCGTTACGTCAATCATGTAAGGGTTGGCCTGGAACGCGGCGATGTTGAGTTCGGCGATATCGTTTTTGAGCAGATGGATTCCGCCGTCGAGGTCGACGAACGAAAGTTTGGCTATGCCGTCGGTGTTGTTTGTAAGGTCGTTGCAGAGTGTGAACGGGACAAAGTGGCTTGAAAGGAAACTGTGCAACCGCTCGGAATTGTCGTCGGTGAGTATGGTGTCGGAGTTGTAGAGCAGTATGGTGAGGTTGTTGCTGCGGGCAAACGAGATGCACTGACTGACATCGATGGGGTTTATCGTGCTGTCGTACAATATCTTCCTGCCATCGGCAATGGTGGCTCCGTTGTGGGCTATGAACAGCAGTCTGTCGGTATGGGGCTCGAAGAGTTGCTGCATATTCTTCAACTGCCTGCCACTGGCGATGGCAATGCGTACACCTTTATTATATAAGGAGTCGGCCACGCTGAAGAAATCGGCGGGGATGCTGCCGGTGTCGCTTCTCAGGGTGCCGTCGATGTCGGTTATTATCAACTTGCAGTCTTTCATAACAATGTGCTATAACAAACCGAAAATAAGGCCGAGAATCAAGCTGATGACGGCAATGAGACGCTCGATATTGAACCACTTGATGGCGCGAAGAATCGGACTGTCGACGTAGGTTATCTTTTTTCCGTCATACTTCAACGGTTTGGCTTTGTTGAAATCGGCGAAGAACATCTCGCGGAAGTAGGCGACGAGGGGGTCGTTTTCGCTGTCGGCGGTATAGACAATGCCACGGTCGACCTTCAGCCGCTGGCTGTTCGATAGCGATATGTATAGCTTGTGCCCCTGCTGGGCTATGCGCAACTGTTGGTCTTTGTGTTTCTTCAAATATCGCATCTCCACGCCCCCGCACTGAAGCAGGTAGGCGATATGTTCCACATCCGCAGGTTTGGCCTTGATAGGATTTTCGTATAGAAGAATCTTGATATTGAGCGTGTTGGTCGTTCTGTCGGTGTGTGCCGCTTTGATTTTTGCAACAGCCTCCTGCTGAGCTGGAGTGAAGAATGTGTTCTCTGTCCTGCCATGCGTGAGCCAACGCAGACTGGCCGACGACACGATGGTCTCGTATTCGGTGCTGGCGTCGACGAAAAATTGGCACCCCTCGCTGTTGAGGCTTTCATTGCCACGGACAATCTGGATTTGGTTTGCGTGATTATGTTCGATATTTGTCATATTCCTGAATAACAATTTCACCCTGTGGGGCCGTTTCGGTGTTTCGAAATGCAAAAATACATTTTTTTTCAATATTTTGGGTATTTTTAGGGAAATTTTAATGTAAAGCATTGAAAATCAATGCGTAATTTAAATATTTGCATTTTTGTGCATTTCATGGTCCAAATTTGGCCGTTTTGCATACGATTTTAGATAAAAATCAGCCTGAAAATGCGCTAAAATTGAAAATTTTCAAAAAAGTTTCGTCCGTAACGCGGTGACAATCTGTAATTTGGCATAAAATTTTCAAAAAAACCGAAAAAATATTTTGGTGATTTGTGAAAAGGT
>CADCPQ010000165.1 GCA_902803395.1 uncultured Bacteroidota bacterium | reverse complement strand
CCATCGAGAACATCCGCAGCATACTCAAAGGCGATTTTGGCGAGATATTGAACGACATGAAATCACGTATGTTTGCCCTCGCCGACGAGTTGCGTTTCGAGGAGGCTGAGGCTCTGAAACGCAAAATCCATCTGCTGGAGGCATACCAGAGCCGTTCGACAATAGTCGATGCCAACGTGCGAGACGTTGACGTGTTCAACATTATGTCCGACGACCGCTACGCCTACGTGAACATGATGAGAATCAAGAACGGCAGCATCATCTACAGCCTTTCGAGCGAGATAAAAAAGCAACTCGATGAGTCGGATGCCGAAATTCTTGCCACAGTAATTCCCGCGTTGCACGAGCAGACGCAGAGCACGGCCCAGGAGGCTGTCGTGCCATTTGTGGTCGATGATATTCCAGAGGAATATATCAAACAAAACGCCGCCGCAAAGGGCGACCGCCGCAAGCTGCTCGAATTGTCGCTGCGCAATGTGTCGGCCTACGCCCAGCAGTGCCGTCATCAGCGGGCTTTGGTAAATCCCGACGAGAGCCGCTCGGCACGGCGCAACGAGCACTTGTTGGAACGAATTCAACATGCCCTCAACCTTCCGACTCTGCCGCAGAATATCGAGTGTTTCGACAACTCGAACATACAGGGCGCATATCCTGTGGCAGCCATGGTGCGTTTCACCGGTGGCAAACCCAACCGTTCAGAATATCGCAAATTCAACATCAAAACCGTCGAAGGCCCAGATGATTACGCTTCGATGGCCGAAGTCATCTATCGCCGATACAAACGGTTGTCCGACGAAAACAAGCCGTTGCCCGACCTGCTTGTCGTCGACGGTGGCCGCGGTCAGATGGAAGTGGCACGACAAGTGATTTACGACCAGCTGCACCTTGAAATCCCCATTGCCGGATTGGCCAAGGACGACCGCCACCGGACGTCCGAACTGCTTTATGGCTTTCCTCCGGCTGTGGTGGGAATGAAGCCGAGCGACCCGCTGTTTCATCTTCTCGAACAAATCCAAAACGAGGTGCACCGTTTCGCAATCACGTTCCACAAAGACAAGCGCAGTCGAGGCACATTCCGCACACAACTGACAGACATACCCGGAATTGGCGAAAAAACAGCCCGCGACCTTCTGCTGCGTTTCGGCTCGGTCAAGCAAATCAAAAACCTTGCGCTCGACGACCTCGTTCAGGCTGTCGGCAAATCCAAGGGCGCTTTGGTTTATAACTTTTTTCAGTCCGAGGCATAGTTTTTTTTGCCAAAACTGAAAAAAATGTTAAATTTGCATTCTGTCTATAGAATACTGAAAATTAATAACATTCACTGTATGAAAAAGTTAGCTACAATTCTTACCGCGCTTGCAATGCCTATATTTTCATTCGCAAGCGAAGCTGATTTGGTTATGCCTGAAGGGTTCGCCTCGTCAGGCGATTCAAAAATCCTCTATTGGGGATTTCTTGTTGTCGTTGTTGGTCTCCTTTTTGGTTTCTGGCAGTTCAGCAAAGTGCGTAAGCTCAAGGCCCACAAGTCGATGTTGGACATCGGCAATGTTATTTTCAAAACTTGCTCCACATACCTCAAGCAGCAGGGTAAGTTTCTCGTGTTGTTGTTCTTGTTCATCGGAGCCGCCATCGCCCTCTATTTTGGTCTTTTGAGCAAGATGAGCGGTGGTGCCGTGTTGCTGATTTTGGCATGGACAATTATCGGTATCCTTGGCAGCTACGGTGTGGCATGGTTCGGTGTCCGCATGAATACTTACGCCAACGCCCGTATGGCTTTCGCCTCGCTCCGTCGCAAACCTCTCGACCTGCTCAACATCCCGCTCCGTGCCGGTATGAGCATCGGTATCGTCCTCATCTGCGTCGAATTGGTGCTTATGCTCACCATCCTTCTGTTTATGCCTGAAAACCTTGCAGGCTCCTGCTTCATCGGTTTCGCCATCGGTGAGAGCCTCGGTGCTTCGGCACTGCGTATCGCTGGCGGTATCTTCACCAAAATCGCCGACATCGGAAGTGACCTGATGAAGGTTGTCTTCAAGATTGGCGAGGACGACCCCCGCAACCCCGGTGTCATTGCCGACTGCACTGGCGACAATGCCGGCGACTCAATTGGACCCACCGCCGACGGTTTCGAGACCTACGGTGTCACTGGCGTGGCTCTGGTGAGCTTCATCCTCTTGGCTGTCAACGACCTCGATATGCAGGTCAAGCTGCTTGTCTGGATTTTCGTCATGCGTATCCTTGGTATCGTGGCTTCGGTGCTGGCCTACTATGTCAACGGCGCCATCGCAAAAGCCAAATACGGCAAAGCCGACGACATCAACTTCGAGCAACCCCTTACCTCGCTGGTCTGGATTACCTCTATCCTCAGCATTTGCGGCACTTTCCTTGCCAGCTACTTCATCCTCAACAACGATGCCGTCAACAGCATTGTTCCTAACCTCTGGATTGCCCTGAGCATCATCATCAGCTGCGGCACTCTCGGCGCAGCCCTCATCCCCGAGTTTACCAAACTTTTCACCTCGCCCACTTCCAAACACGTAAAAGAGGTTGTCAAGGCCTCCGAGCAGGGTGGCGCTTCGCTCAACATCCTCAGTGGTCTTGTGGCCGGCAACATGGGCGGTTTCTGGACCGGCATGGTGTTCTTCGTTCTTATGGTCATCGCTTACTTTGCTTCAACATTCTTTGGTATCAGCGATGTTTTCGGAACCTACTATAGCATTTTCGCTTTCGGCCTTGTGGCTTTCGGTATGTTGGGTATGGGCCCTGTCACCATCGCTGTCGACAGCTATGGCCCTGTGACCGATAACGCCCAGAGCGTCTACGAACTCTCTCTCATCGAAGACGATATCGAGAAGACCACCCATGAGGTCGAGTCCGAATTCGGTTTCAAGCCTGATTTCGAGAAAGCCAAATATTATCTCGAGGCTAACGATGGCGCTGGCAACACTTTCAAGGCTACCGCCAAGCCCGTCCTTATCGGTACTGCCGTCGTGGGCGCCACCACCATGATTTTCTCGCTTATCCTCATGATTCAGAAGACTCTCAATATCGAGCCCGAGAGCATTCTCAACCTGCTCAACCCCTACAGCATCCTTGGTTTCATCCTCGGCGGCTGCGTTATCTTCTGGTTCACCGGAGCTTCCATGCAGGCTGTCACCACTGGTGCCAACCGCGCTGTCGAGTACATCAAGGATAACATCAAGCTTGACCCCAACGCTCCCAAGAAAGCCGACACCGAGAAGAGCCAGGAAGTGGTCAAGATTTGCACCAACTACGCCCAGCGTGGCATGATCAACATCTTCATCGCCATCTTCTGTTTCGCTCTGGCTTTCGCCTGCCTGTCGTCGCCCGAGAGCATCGGCGGCCAGAATGCTGTCTGCCTCTTCATCAGCTACCTCATCTCCATCGCCGTCTTCGGACTGTTCCAGGCTGTCTTTATGGCCAACGCCGGTGGCGCATGGGACAATGCCAAGAAAGTTGTCGAGGTCGATATGCAGGCCAAAGGCACACCGCTGCACGACGCCAGCGTTGTTGGCGACACCGTCGGCGACCCCTTCAAGGATACCTCCAGCGTGGCCCTCAACCCCATCATCAAGTTCACCACCCTCTTCGGTGTTCTTGCCATGGAGATAGCCATCAGCGAAGGCTTCCGTGGCATGGCTCCGTGGTTCGGTGTGGCGTTCCTTATCGTCGCCCTCGTGTTTGTCTACCGCTCATTCTACAAGATGAGAATCAAGTAACGACAACTCTGAAAATAATTGAAAAAAATCGTTGCAGTCCGACTGCAACGATTTTTTTATAAATAGCCATGCAGCAGCATAAAATCGTTGCAATTTTATTTTTTTCGTTGCAGTCATTTGTCCGGTCCGGAAAAAGTTCGTAACTTTGCAACAACTTTTCAGAAAATAAAAAACGAAAAGTGAAAAGCGAAAAACCTGAAGCAAAGTCGTTTCGATTCTCGCTTCTCGTTTTTAAATTTACAGGACGCCGGGGCATGAGTGCCCCGATCACCCGCACAAAGAAGAAAACGGGTCAGAAGTCGGGTTATAGGCTGAGTGGAACGTGAATTGCCGTAAATTAGTCCGTTAATTGTCAGAAATCAAATAATTAACGAAAATTAACGGATAAATTCCTGGAAATTGACGTTAATAAACAACGAAAGCCGTGTTGTCCCCGATAGCGTCGAAAACAGTGCAGTGCGCAAGCCCTGCATCAAACGCCGGTCTTTTTGTGAAGACAACTATAAAAAATCACGAAAAATTCACGGACTATTTACGGCAATTGACGTTAAGATTAATAGGCGGCTCGCTTCGCTCGCCGCCTCCGATAAATCATTAATCTTTTTTTGTGGCCCACCCCGTCGCTTCGCGCCACCCCTCCAAGGAGGGGAGATGCTGCCGCCGGACAACTTGGCATAAAGATCACTCTGGCAATAAGAACTCGGCAATATTGTCGGGTGTAATCACTTTGAACTCGGTATCAGGATAGGCTTCCGTAAATGTTCTGGTGATAGTAGCCTTTTTACGAGGATTCCATTTTATCTCATAGGCATGAAGCTTTCCACCACCCTCTTCCAGATAGTCAATCTCCTGTTGTTGTGTGGTACGCCAAAAATATCGGTTCACCCAGCGGCGATAGTACTCGTTACACTTCATTCTCTCCGAGACAACAAAATTCTCCCACAATGCACCGATGTCTTGCCTTATTTCTGGAGCAGTGTAATCTGCAATCAGGGCGTTACGGATGCCGTTGTCGTAAAAGTATATCTTGCGACTCGCCTTGAGTTCATGACGCAGATTGCGTGAAAACGACGGCAACCTGAAAATGATATAGCATTGCTCAAGCAGAGTGATATAACGCTCCACTGTCTTGCTGTCGAGCGAACACATCTGGCTCAACTCATTAAACGACACTTGCGATCCCACCTGATAGGCCAACGCACGGAGCAGCGTCTGCAACTTGTCTGGATGTTTGATGTTTTCCCACGAAAGGATGTCTTTATATAGGTAGGCGTCGGTCAGTAGTTTGAGTATTTCCACCTCGTTGCCTTCATTCGTCACAACCTCGGGATAGTAACCGTAAACGATGCGTTTGGGCAACATTCGCATCTCTTTCATTTTCCCATGATGAGCCACCATTTCACCAAACGACAGCGGAAACATCTGATACTCCCACTTGCGACCTGTCAGTGGCTCGTTGACTTTGTTGGCCAGTTCAAATGCCGAGCTGCCGGTGGCTATCATTTGTATATCACTGTCAGCATCTGCAATCAGTTTCAGCCTAAGGCCAATGTCCTTGATGCGCTGGGCCTCGTCAAGTATCACTATTTTGTTGTTACCGAACTCTGACAGCAACCTGTCAGCCGAGGCGTTGTTGAAGAGATTTTGCACCTGCATCTCATCTCCGTTCAACCACAAAACACCCTCTTTGTTGCGAAGTATTTGCTTCAGCAAAGTTGTTTTGCCCACCTGACGAGCACCTGCGAGGACAACAATCTTGCCTTTAAACAGCTTATCCTCAATGCTTTTATACAACAACCGCTCTATCATAACCTTATTATT
>CADCPQ010000164.1 GCA_902803395.1 uncultured Bacteroidota bacterium | reverse complement strand
TGCGGGGTAGAGCAGTGGTAGCTCGTCGGGCTCATAACCCGGAGGTCGTTGGTTCGAATCCTTCCCCCGCTACCGAGCAGGACAAGTCAGTTGGCTTGTCCTTTTTTATTTCTCGTAATTGCTTGGTTTCATTATAGATTAAGTCAAGCACTGCATTGTATTTCGTGGTGCGAAAAGATTTTCCGTCAAACTCCACTTTTTCCGGAAACATCGAACTTAATAGCCGTTGTTTTATCTCGATGGGTGCATCCTCAAAATACTTGTCGAGGTTGTTTATCAAGCATATAGAGTACTCTAACTTGGGGTTCAGATTGGTGCGAACAGATGTCAGTACACCCTCTATCTGCTTTTGCAAGTTGCTGATGTCTTCCTCTATGCTATTGATGTGTTCGTTGTACTCTTCCTTGGTGAGATTCCCGTCCCAATAGTCTTCTTTTACACGTTTCTTCCTTGCCTCAAACATCTGCATCCGCTCCTCAAGTTGCTTTACTTGCTTCTTCATATCGGCGCTACCTTCTTCACGCATTGAGAGTAGTATTTTGTTATAGAGTTTCATTATCTCTTCTCTCGGTTTAAGACAACCTACATAGCGGACAAACTCATCGTTCATCTTCTCTGCTCGTATGCTGTAGTGTCGAGGGCTGCACATACAATGATAGTAGGGGTACTTCCCTCCGTTTCCGTGACTGAATGATGCTGTAATAGGTCTGCCACATTCCGGACACACGACATAGCCCCTTAAATAGAAATCGGGATGTGGTTTCTTACCTTTCACCAATGTATGTTTTCGACGGTTGCGACCTTCTATCAGGTCTTGCACCCGATAGAAAGTCTCTTCGTCAATCAAGGCTTCGTGTTGCCCGTCTACAATCTGTTCTTCTTCATCGTCTAATGCCGGTACTCTTACCTTCCCTATGTAGAGAACATTGTGGAGCATCTGCATAAAAGATGTACGAGGTATTTCCGGACATATCCTTTTTCGGATAGCATCGGCACTCTCAAACCCTTGGGCAACCTCCTTGAATAAACGCCTTATCATAGGGGCTGTTGATTCGTCAATGACCATCTTTGTGTTATGGTCTTTATATACCCCAATCCTATGGTGTCTATATCCCCTTGGAGCGTGGTTACACCAATGGCCCTTCTTGAGGTTTTCTCTGATACCGTCTCTTGTTCTTTTTGAGATTTTCTCGTCCTCCGTATGAGCCACACCACAATAGATTGCGAGCATCGTGGACCACTCTGTTCCGGTAAAATCGATGGGAGATTCTATAGCGTTTATCTCGATACCTAATTCATCGTAGAATTTACGCTTGTAGGCAAACGCAAACTCCACATTTCTTGCGTACCTATCCCACCGGAGAAACAGAATCTTGTTTACCTTGCCCTTGTTCTTCTTGCAATATTCATAGATGGACTTCATTTCGGGTCTCTTCAAGTCAAAATGTTTGGCAGAGTAGTCCTCTTTCTTCACTGCCTCTATGGTGTAGTTATGTGCCAAACAATAGGCTCGTAATCTCTGTTCTTGAATGTCAAGCGAACAGTTGTCGGCTTGTTCGTCCGTGCTAACACGGCAATATAGAATCACGTTGATATTATCTTCCATTTTCCTTATTGTTGATTGATTATGATTGTTTTCTCGTATGCGAGTTGTAGCTGGACCATCATTGTTAGTAGATTCACTATGGCATATACTTCCTCGTCACTATACTTGTTGTTACTTTTGTTTAGTGTCTTCTTACACTCTTCTATTGTTATCTTCACTGCACGACTTGGTGCTATTGTCCGCTGCTGCGGTTATTTTGCTGCGGTTTTGTTGCCTCGCCTCCGGTAGTGATGCCGGAGACTGTCAATCGGCTGTTGGGAGAACGCAAACCTATCTATCTGCTTCTATGGCGGCATTGGAACCTCCTTCCGTTTCTTGTACGATTTAAATATACTATCGTTTTTTCAATTTTTGCAACAGAAGAGGAAAATAGTTTACAGAAAAGGGCCACCTGTTCGGTCGCCCTTGAAATTTTGTGATTTGCTTAGTGTTTTCCGTCTAAAATGCGGGCCAATTGAGACCTGCAACATTGAATGTATAAGTTTTAATCCCATTGGATGTGGTTATCTCTACCTTGCAGACTTTTGATGTTTTAAGCAACTGCATCAAACGTCCAAAGTCTTTATACTCGTCTCTTATTGAAATTGATTTGTCTGTAATATACACATCGTTGGATGGACTTGTGGATGGCGTTAGATTGATAATACCTCCATCATCAAATTTGAAACTTATTCCACGCTTGATGGTTGCCCTATTAGAAACGATACTGATTGATTTATCGAAGTATTTTACCACCAAATCATTTACTTCAATGTAGTTGTCTGGATCATAGGTTAGACAAAGAACAATGGATTCATCCTCTTCTGCCAAGATGGTTGCATAGTGGATTCTCGCACCTGCCAAATTTGTTTCCCCTGCATACTCCCATTTGCCTTGTTGTGCATTATCAGAACCACCGCCATTATTCTGTTTCTGCTTTTTAGCAAGTTCTCTTTGATACTCGCTACTAAATGCCATTGGGTCTACTATTCGCACAACGCCGTGTGCCACTATAGCGATTGCACCCAAAACAAGAAGTACCGTAGAGATTTTCATGATATTACCGCTCGCTTTATTTCGACCGAACTCGATAGGTCTTACGAACAGTATTAGGGTTCCCACAAGGCATAGCAGTATTCCTCCAACAAGCAACATCCAATCTATTTTACTTGATTCAAATGCTTGTACAATAGAAATCACTCCGATGGGAACACAAACTGCGAGCATTATTAGTGCTTTTGCATATTTCCCTTCCTTGAACAAGGTCGATAGAAATTTCCATACAGATGATGCTGCATTCCCTAAATCGGGCAAATCGTTTTGCTTTTTGAAGGAATATCCGCAGTTCGGACATTGCTTCGCGGTATCGGATATTTCCTTACCGCATTCAGGACATTTTATTAGTGCCATAATATCAGATTTATAGATTAAAAGTCAATTTGTTGTGATTATTGTATTGAACAACATAGTTTCAGATATGGATAGAAGGTTAGCATCATTTATTCTCCAATGCGAACTGACCCACCATCAGTACTAATAACAATTGATTTGATTCCTGCGTTTCGCAAGGCTCGTAAGTAGGCATCATAGAATTCCGACTTTACCTCACCATCATTCTCAAACACTTTATTGAAGATGTGAGATAACCAATTCAATTCGGTCAATCTGTTTGCAGGGATAGGATATGAAAACCCCATCTCTTCTGTTGTATCAATATCTCCACTCTCTGAAACTGACCAATACCTAAGTTTTTCTTCCCCCTTTAGCCTTTTCAAATAGTCATCCGATGTGTCAATGGTTGTTCTACACATTGTTAATTGCTCTATCCTCGGCTCGGAGGGGTTGCTAAATACGAAAAAAAGTGGAGCCATCCATTGTTACCCTATCCCTACCGGTGGGCTTGGACTTCCCTTGAATGATGCAGATAAGGAATATGAATTACTCCACTTGCTGTATCGTATGGAAATACGAGTACAAAACAAGCAAGCAATCATTTTCTCTAACTCCTGCATCATTTTCAGTAAATTGTCCAAGTTTACCGGTAGCAGAATAAAGCGAAAATGCGCTTTTTCTCGACAGACGTTCTCCCCGTCTGCATTTGCAAAAGTACATACTTTTTTTGAATTGGAAGAAACTTTTTTGAAAAAAATTGTAGGGTGACACCCACGACACGGTTCTTCCGGTGGATAATATGAACTATAAAAGTTATGTTATTTCATTGTAATAATATGGATTCCAATTAAATACATTCAATTAGAATGAACTGTCAGTCTTACAATCGGCTCATCGCTATAAAAGGAAATGGATCTACCACTCAAGATAGAGATTCTCCCAATATTTCTTCATTGCTCGGCTTATCTTCTGCTTTGTAAACTCGCTGTGTCTTCTCCCGTACATTGGGTTGTTGGTTCCTCGCTTGGCAATACTCTGTTTCAGTCTCGTTACAGTTGTTGCCTTCCTTCTGATTCGTTTCATTGTCTTGGTTTTTCAATAAATAATTGTAAAGATACTGCATAATTTCATTTGGAAATAGTATATTTGACAAAAAGGAATAATACAATAATCTAATAATATGGAATATAGAGCAGTAATCGGTATTGACAAGTTGGAAATTACCTACACTACCGCAGCGGAAACCGAAGAATTGTTGTCCTCCGTGCCGGAGGGAAGTTGTGTTATATTGAATGAAATCACCCTCCGGAGGGAAGCATCGCGTCAGTACAAGTGCGAGTTCTCGGTATGGGGCAAGGATTATGATTCGGGAAACAACATTATATACGATAGGCTATGGGGAACATTGTTCTTCGGGTCGTACAACAAGAATCGTCCGAATGTCTATCTGCTATATGAAAACAGCATTCTCTATGATGAATATGCCCTCGCTACTCGGTTTTATATTCAAGATGCCTTGAACTTGGAGTTTCTACGAATCAGCAAACTTGACATTTGTGTGGATTTCAATTATAACGCCATTAATCGGTTCTATCAGTTGTATAAGGATGAAGCCCTCGACCTATATGTTAACGGGAATAGGATACTCGATATGACTGAGCGAGTGAAGAACGTAAGCCACAATGCCGACTATAGCAGCCGCAAACGACCATTCTCAAGACACAAGCCTATCATCTGTAACAAACCGCATACGTTGGAACTATGTGCCTACAACAAATCCGAAGAGATAGTGGAATCGAAAAAGGACTATATTCAAGAACACATTGGATTTAACCGGATATATCGTTTTGAAGTGCGGTGTCGGAACTATAAGGTGCTGCACACTTCGTTGAAAAGGCTTGGTATAACCGACACGGACCTATACTCAAAACTACAGATGGAGAGTACTCTGTTTCTGCTATACGATGACCTTCTTGAGCGGCTGATATACTTTAGACGTAAGCGTAAGAAGTTGAATCTCGTTTATGAGCTACTTAAACCTAAAGTAAAGAAGGAATTACCCTCGGAAAACGTGTCGGCAGGGGCTGATGTTTATAGGCTGCGGTGATTTTTTTCGAGGCAGCACACAATTCCGATAGTTCAACGTGGTTCATCATCCGTTACTCGGTTTATTCTTTGGGATACCGGAGGAGGCTATCCTCTCCGGTTGGGAGGTGGTATCGGTTTCGATGGGTCGGGAATCCAAAACCGCAGCGACCAAATTTTCTCAAGGTCTTCAAGGAATTGGTGCGAAAACAAAACGGTCGAGCCTACCAAAATCAAAAGTGAGCAGGACGTTAGTCCTGCTTTTTTTTATGTTGAAACCTCGGCGAAAGCTTGCTTTCAGACGAGATTTCTATATAAAAAAGCAAGAACCGTGCAACGGTGCTCACTTTTGATTTTGGTAAAGTATCCATTCGTAGGAACGCGACCGTAGGGAGCAATCCTTCCCCCGCTACCAAAGTCAATAAAGGCAGGTTGCGATGAGCAACCTGCCTTTATTTTTTTGTTAAATTTTAACATTTCGGGAAACGTCGGTTTTAACATTTGTAACTCGCTGAAAGGCAGGGTTATGGTCGGGATGGGTTCGGGTTAAGGTCGGACCAACATCGGCCAGTGGCTGTAATTAGGTGGTGTTCAGATGGTTACGGGGTATGTCTGGGCCGAAGAAAGGCCCTGAAAAGTGTTAATTTTTAACATTTTAGCCCTCGGGAATTTTAACATTAATTCCCTTCTCGGTGGGTTTGGTGTGGAGTTGGCGGCTATTCGACGCCCCGGAGGGTCAGACTTATGCGGCGGCGACGGAGGTCGACCTCGAGCACTTTGACGCGGAGGTGCTGGTGCAGGCTTACGACCTCGGAAGGGTCGCTGACGCGGTGGTTGGCCATCTGGCTGATGTGCACGAGGCCGTCCTGGTGCACTCCCACGTCGACGAAGGCGCCGAAAGCAGTGATGTTGGTGACGATGCCGGGGAGCACCATGCCTTCGCGAAGGTCCTCGATGCGAGTGACGTTGCGGTCGAACTCGAACACCTCGAACTTGGCGCGCGGGTCGAGTCCGGGTTTCTCCAGTTCGCGCATGATGTCCTGCAGGGTCGGCAGGCCGCAGTCGTCGGTGACAAAGTCGGCGAGCACGATTTTTGAGCGCAGTTCGCCATCGGCCATGAGTGTGGCGACGTTGGTGCCGAGTCGGCGAGCTATGTTGTTGACGAGCTCATAACGTTCGGGGTGGACGGCGCTGCGGTCGAGCGGGTTGGCCGACTCGCGCACACGCAGGAAGCCCGCGCACTGCTCGAAAGCTTTGGCACCCAGACCTTTGACCTTGAGCAGGTCCTGACGCGAGGCGAAGGCGCCTTTGGCGTTGCGGTGAGCCACGATGCTGTCGGCCAGCGAGGGGCCTATGCCGCTGACGTAGCTGAGCAGCTCGCGCGAGGCGGTGTTGAGTTCGACGCCTACGGAGTTGACGCAACTTTCGACCACGTCGGCGAGGCTCTTCTGCAGGTTGCTCTGGTCCACGTCGTGCTGGTACTGGCCGACGCCGATGCTTTTTGGGTCGATTTTGACCAGTTCGCTCAGCGGGTCCATGAGTCGGCGGCCGATGCTGACGGCGCCGCGCACGGTGACGTCGTAGTCAGGGAACTCGCGGCGCGCCACGTCGCTGGCGCTGTAGACCGAGGCGCCGGCCTCGCTCACGCTGACGGCCACATTCTTGTTCTTGAAGCGGCAGCGCTGCACTACCTCTTCGGTGTCGCGGCCGGCGGTGCCGTTGCCTATGGCTATGGCCTCGATGTGGAACGCTTCGGCCAGTGCCTCGAGTTTGGCGATGGCGGCACGTTCCTCGCGCACCGAGGTGAAGGGGTAGACGGTTTCGTTGTGGAGCAAAGCGCCCTGCGCGTCGAGACACACCACCTTGCAGCCGGTGCGGAACCCGGGGTCGATGGCCATCACGCGCTTCTGCCCCAGAGGCGGCGCGAGCAGTAGCTGGCGCAGGTTTTTGGCGAACACCTGGATGGCCTCGCGGTCGGCGCGCTCCTTGACGCGGTTGTGCAGTTCGTTCTCGATTGAGGGCTCGAGCAGACGCTTGTAGGCGTCGGCGACGGCATCGGCGACCTGCGAGGAGGCCTCGCTGTTGCCGTGCACAAAAAGCTGATTGAGAGCGCGGACGGCCTCGTCGTCGTCAGCCGGGCGCACATGGACGCGCAGCAGCCCCTCCTCTTCGCCGCGGAAGAGGGCCAGCACACGGTGCGAGGGGGCTTTGGCGGCCGGCTCGCTCCAGTCGAACCACGACTCGTATTTGGCCGCCTCGTCCTCTTTGGCCTTGACCACCTTGGAGGTCAGCATGGCTTTGCGACCAAAGATGTTGCGCACACGGTTTCGCGAGCGGATGTCCTCGTTGACGCGCTCGGCAATGATGTCGCGCGCTCCGGCGAGGGCTTCGTCAATATTGTCGACACCCTTGTCGGGGTTGACGAACTGGCTGGCCCACTCGGCAACGGAGCCGGGCCGTTGCGCCAACAGCTTGTCGGCCAGCGGGGTGAGGCCCTTTTCGGCTGCCACCGAGGCTCGTGTTTTGCGTTTTGGGCGGTAGGGGAGATATATGTCCTCGAGCTCGGTGAGGCTGCGGGCGGAGTCGAGTTGCTGCCGCAGGTCGTCGGTCATTTTGCCCTGCTGCTCGATGGCGGCGACGATGGCCTCGCGGCGTTTGTCCAACTCCTTGAGGCGGAGCAGCATATCGCGAATGGTGGCAATCTGCACCTCGTTGAGCGAGCCGGTGGCTTCCTTGCGGTAACGGGCTATGAACGGCACTGTGGCGCCGCTTTCGAGCAGCTCGATGGTGCGGCTCACCTGGTGCTGTCCGAGGTTGAGTTCTTCAGCTATGACGGTTGCGTAATTCATGGTGCAAAATTACGAAAAAAAAGCGATATGGCAAAAAGTTTTTTTGTTGGCGCATAAAAAACGGCGGGAACCCGAAAGTCCCCGCCGCACAAACAAATATTATGAAAAAACTTTTGTTATTGCTTGACGAATTTCTGCACACTCATGCCGTTGTCGGTAGTGACGCGGATGATGTACATACCGCTCTGCCAGCCGTCGGTGTCGATGGTGCCGTCGCAGTTGCCAGTGCTGTAAACGGTGCGGCCGGTGACATCGAGGACCTCGATGTTGCGGATGGCCTCGCCGCATTCGACGCGGAGCTCGTCAATGACGGGGTTGGGGTAGACGTTGAGGGTGGTGGCGTTGGTGGCGGATTCGATGCCAACGAACTGGCCGCTGCCGTTGTTGGTGATGTTGAGGAAGTAGATGGCCTCGGAACCGAAGTTGCCACTGTTGGAGAACACCGCATTGCCGGCACCGTCCTTGAGCTGGAAGCCTTTGTTGCCGTCGCCGTATTCGTCATAGACGCCAAGTATGTAGAGGCCGGCCTCGGCGGGGTCGAGGTGGTAGTAGTAGCCGTTGTAGTTACGATTTTGGTCGTAGGTGAAAGGACCGTCGTGGTAGAGCACCGAGCAGTCGGACTGTTTGCGGAAGTCCATGGTGGTCTCCTGGCCGTAGGCGTCGATGCGGAGGATGAAGTACAGCGGGCCTTCGACGGTGTAGACATTGATGAGGTCGACGCGCTTGGCAGCACCGGTGTTGACAACGTCGATGGAATTGATGGTGTCGATAACGGTGTCGATGGAGTAAATGGTGTCGTAGATGGCTTCAGGCATAATGCGGGTGAAACCGGCCATACGGGCTTCGACGTAGTACGATTGGTTGCTCGCGGGAGTGGTGTTGACGGCGTAGTGGGGCAGATAGACGGTGTCGTCGGCGTAAGGCTGGATGGTGTCGGTCACAATCAGGGTGTCGCGTACGCCACTATAGGAATAAGGAATCTTCACGTTGGTGATGAGCTCGTTGGAGGAGTTGTGGAGAACCATATAGGGGTCGAACTCAATGTCGCAGTGGCTCTTCTCGACCGTGAGGTCGTCGTTGTAGAAACCAACATAGGTCATTTCGGCATCGCAGCCGGTGAGGATTTCCTGTCTGCCTTCAGCGATGAAGACTACAATCTTGAGGTCCTTGGGGCGCATCTCGACGTTGCTGATTCTGTCGGGAATGTTGTAGGTGTAGTGCTTGGAGACGAATGTGCCGGCCGTGGTCTGGTAGATGGTGTCGCCCCACTGTCCGGTGATGAGGTCGCGAAGCATATGGTTGTGGCGATACTGCGAGCCGACCATCATTTCGGGGTAGAGCTGCGAGGCGCCGGACTGCGGTCCTATGATGTTGTCCTGCAGGACAGCCACGTTGAGCATGTTGGCAACATTGGTGTCGATGACCATGACGGTGTCGTTTGCAGTGGAGTCGTAAACGTATGTGGTGTCGTAGGTTAGGACGGTGCGGTTGGTTTTAGCTACTGAGGAGGTGTAGTAGGCCTCGATGTCGATTTCGATAGTGCGGTTGGACAGATCGACGGTGGCACGGGCTGCTACGTTGACCGGCGAGACCATGTTCATTATGCGAGTGGAATTGGCGCTGAATTTGTCGCGGCTGAGGACGGTTTTAGAACCGCTGAACACGTGGCGGTTTACGGTACCGGAAGGCCAACTGTTAACGCCTGCCTGGCTGGCGATGGCGTCGCCCCACTGAGTTGTGTAGCGGGCGGCATAGGATCCTTCGTGGATGTTGATTGCGCTGACGCGGCCGGGATTGGCGGCGATAATCTGATTAACGATTTTATGGCCATCAGGACAGTAGCCGCAGTTGACGCCGGTGAATTCCTCGATTACTACGTTGCGGTTTTGCACGGTGGTGTCGACAAAGGTTTGGGCCGACACTGAGGCGGCGAGCAGAACGGAACAAACAATTAATACGATGTTTTTCATGTAATGATGATTTTAATTAGTATATTTTATTGATTTTTAGAATGTTGTCGTGTGTTACTTTTGGGGTTGTACGCTGCAAAGATACGTTATTTTTTTAGTTTTTTGAAAAAAAATGTTTTTTTTAACAATAATTTTATTTTTCCTGCGTTATTAGTCATGAAATATTTTTGCAAAGATATGAAGAAGTTTGTATTGATTGCCGCGATGATGGGCCTTGCCCTCGCGGGTTTTTCGCAGCAGGTCAGCTCCCGCGCCAAGGCTATGAGGATGATGACTTACAGCCGCCCGGAATATCAGGTTAAGGATATAAAGGTGTATACCGACACGATGACGGTGTACACGATGGCCGACTATGTGATTTACCCTGTCGGCAAGTGGAGCTCCATCGAGCAGTATATCACCGACAACCAGCTGCAGTGGTACCGCGAGGTGGGCTACAAGGCTTATTTCGACTCGATGTCGGTGTCGGTCAACACGATGAAGCGTCTCGACGGCAGTTTTCTCGATATGTACTATAGCATCTGGACCAACCGCGTCGAGCTGCTGGCTGGCAAGATTTCGGATCCCGAAGTGGTGCTCGACAACGGCATCCACGTGGGTATGAGCAAGGATGACGTGTTCAAGGTGTTTTTCAAGCGCTACCCCAAGTCGTACACCGCCGATGTTGCCGTGCTCAAAATCATGGCTCCTGCCGGCGAAGTGGCCGAAATCTACACGTTCAAGGGCAACAAGCTGCGCCACGTCGAAATCAAGACCAAGTATAAATACTACTAAGCCTCGGGACCCATGAAGTCCACAGGCCTCTTTTTCGGCTCGTTCAATCCGATTCATGTCGGACATCTGATTATTGCCAACGCAATGCTCGAAAGCGGCGGCCTGGACGAGGTGTGGTTCGTGGTTTCGCCGCAAAATCCCTTCAAGGAGCGTCGGACCTTGCTGGCCGACCATCACCGTCTGGAGATGGTGCGCCGTGCCGTCGACGACAACTACCGCCTGCGGGCCTGCGACGTGGAGATGCACCTGCCGCTGCCGTCCTACACTTCGCTCACCCTCGCGCGTCTGGCCGAGCTGCACCCCAACCGCCAGTTTTGCCTGATTATGGGGTCGGACAATCTGGCCACCTTCGACCGTTGGCGCAACGCGCAGTTCATTATCGACAACTACCGCCTGCTGGTCTACCCCAGGCCCGGTTCGGCCGACTGCCCTCTGGCGTCGCATCCCAACGTGACGGTGGTCGAGACCCCGATGATGGACATCTCGTCGAGCTACATCCGCCAGCAAATCGGCCTCGGGCACGACGTGCGCTACCTACTCACCGAGCCGGTCTACACCTACCTGCAGGAAATGCATTTCTACGAAACGAAGTAACCCGTTGAAAGACAGACTTTGAACCGCCTTTCGTCGGCCACGGTACGGCCCCGGCCGAACAAAGGCCGATGTAAGGCCGAACCAAACCCGACCCGAACCTATTCAAGGTATTGAAAACCAGTAGGTTATGTATTTGCAAGCCAACTGTCTGTTAATCAGACGGTTGGATTAGTTTGGCGAAGTCGACGGGATGAATCATGTTTTCGGGTTTGAGGATGGTGTCGAGTTGCTCCTGGGTGAGGAGGTTGTGCTCGAGCACCAGTTCGTACACTCCGCGGCCCGTTTCGGCGGCTTCCTTGGCTATCTCGGTCGATTTTTTGTAGCCGATGATGGGGTTGAGCATGGTGACGATGCCGATGCTTTTCTCCACCAGTTCGCGGCAGCGCTGCTTGTTGGCGCGTATGCCGTCGATGCAGAGGAGGCGCAGTGTGTCGATGCCGCGGGTGATGAGGTGCATCGATTCGAACAGCGAGTAGGCAATCACGGGCTCCATGACGTTGAGCTCCAGCTGTCCGTTGTCGCTGGCGAGGCTGATGGT
>CADCPQ010000163.1 GCA_902803395.1 uncultured Bacteroidota bacterium | reverse complement strand
CTTGCGCGCTGCACTGTTTTCGACGCTATCGGAGAAAACCTCAGGACTTCCGCAGCCCCTATAAATCCGACTTCTGACCCGTTTTCTACTCAGTGCGCGGGTGATCGGGACACTCACGCCCCGGCGTCCTGTAAATTTAAAAGCGAGAATCGAGAATCGAAACGACTTTGCTTCAGGTTTTTCGCTTTTCACTTTTCGTTTTTCATTTTCCGAAAAGTTGTTGCAAAGTTACGAATTTTTTCCGGACCGGACAAGCGACTGCAACGAAATAAAAAATATTGCAACGATTTTTCACGGGGAAAGGCGCCGAAAATGCAAATCGTTGTAATTCGTTGCAGTCGCGATTAGGTCTGCTGGAATTTTCAGACGATGAAGTTCTGGGCGCGCATATCGTCGAGCCATTTGGCGGCGTCGGCGCGGGCTGTGTCGGCGTCGACATCGAACTCGTCGGTCAAAAGCCGCACCACGTCGTCGAGGCTGAATTCGCGTCCCTGCAGTTTGTGCCACAGATAGTTGGATGTCTCGTTGAACCCAACGACGGTGGAATTGACGTTGCCGGCTTTGAGTATGATGTGTTCGCCTTGTACGTCGCGCACTTTGTAGCGGTCGTTCAGTCGGAATGATGACTCGTTTCCCATATCTTCAATTTTAATAAACAACGCGAAAATCCCGAAAATATTGTGTCGCCCGGTCGAAAAAATCCGTGGGAGAAGAAAAAAAACGTATTTTTGCAAAAAATATCGCATCCCGTTGTCAGACTTGGGCTCGGAAATGTGTATTGTATTTATAGAGGATATCAGGAAATATGACCGAACGCCATGAAGCATATACCGCCATGCTTATGCGCCACCACACATTGTTGTGGCGTATGTGCTGGCATCATGCCCATGGCGACCGCGACCGTTGCTGTGACCTGATGCAGGAGGTGTCGATTGCACTTTGGCTTAATTTTGACAAACTGCGTCCCGGTTCCCAGCCGAGGCAGGAGAAAGCCTGGGTGCGATGGCAAGCCCGCTCGGTGTTCTACCAAATCGACCGTCGGCAGCGGCTTTCGGCCGTGCCTCTTGACGACGTTGTGGCCGAGAACCTTGTCGCCGACGACCCGGCCAATCGCATGGAAGTCCTCGACCACTTGCTTTCGGTTCTCGACCCCGACGAACGCGGCATGATGACTTTATACCTCGAAGGCTACCGCGGTGACGAAATAGGCGAGAGGCTCAACCTCAGCCGCGATGCCGTTTATCAGCGCATCCACCGCGCAATGCAAAAAGTCCGTACCGTGACGCTTGTCATACTCGCGCTCCTGCTCACGACTGCCGTTGCAATTGCCATCGTGCCGCAGTGGCGTCACGCGGTGTTTGGCCGTGATGAGAAAGAGCCGGATAAGGTGAGCCCGGAAGTTCTTCCTTTTGCCGAGCCGTATGATGTTGATGCTCCCGATGCAGTAGCACCTGTCGGCATCAGTGAGCCTCGTGTTGAACGTCTACCTGACCTCGACGTTGTGGAACTTATCGCGCAGATGACTGCCGAGAGCGACACTCAGCCGATGGAGTTTCAGCCTCTGGAGATGATTCCGACCCTTGTGGTCAATGGCTCAAGGCTCATAATCAGCGGAGCCGATGGTGAATTGATACGCATTGAGGACGACCAGCACCGCCTTATATACTATGAGGTCTGTCGCGGGGTGTGCGTCATTGACCCCTTCCTTTTCAGAAACATCAGTGTGTTTGGTCCGGACCGCTATGTCTTGCGTGTTAAAATCGGCCGTTACCCCGAGGTGGATTTGAAAATGTAAAACAATAATTGGGACTAAAAATTAGCCCCAATTATGTTGTGCTTTAATAGCGGTCACGTTCAAATCATCTCGACGCTGCGCTTGAGGAACTTGCTGAGGGCTTCGCCTTTGAGGAGGCCGTTGGCGAGGAGGGCCAGGTCGGTGAGCTGGTGGACGAGGTCTTTCTGCTTCTCGGCATCGGTCTCGTTGAGGACGCGGCCGATGAGCGGGTGGTTGATGTTGACCACGAGGTTGTAGCTCTCTGGCAGTTCGCCGTAGAAGCCCATGCCGCCGCCCGAGGTCTGCGCCATCTCGCGGTAGCGGCGCATGAATTCGCTCTGCGTCACCCGCATGGGGGCGTCGCTCTCCTCAAGGCTCTCGAGCTG
>CADCPQ010000162.1 GCA_902803395.1 uncultured Bacteroidota bacterium | reverse complement strand
GTTGGCGCCGGCGTATGTGGTCATGACGGTGACGTATGGCGGGTCCATTTCGGGCATCTGGTCGATTGGCAGACGCGAGAGGGAGAAGAGGCCCAGCACTATAACGGCCACGAAGATGAGGCCTGTCGTGATGGGCTTGTTGATTGCTGTTTTGTAGATGGCCATTGTTTGATCCTCCACAATTTCAAGGTTGTCGCCGTCGACGAGACGGGCCTGGCCGGTAACAACAAGGCGGTCGCCAGCTTTGAGGGCATCTTTCTCGACGGGTATTATCTCGATGCGGTCGTCGAAGCGTTGTCCGAGGGTGACGGCCACGCGGCGAGCCGTGTTGCCGTCGGCCACGAATACGTAGCGGTCGTTCGAACCGGTGAGTTTGAGCACACTCTGGTAGGGAACCACAATGGCGTCAACCTCGCCCACAGCCAATTTGGTGCGTACGTACATTCCGGGACGTATTTTTTCCGAACTATTGGGTATGCTGAGTTTGGCTTGGAAGGTGTGGCTTGTGGGGTCGATGGTGGGATAGACTATTTCGATTGTGGCGGGGAACACTTGGCCGGGGTAGATGTCGCTCTCAACGTCCACTTTCATGCCGGTTTTGACTTTTGGGAAGTAGCTCTCTGGTATGCTGATAATGGCTTTGAGGCGGCTGATTTGGGTGAGGGTGAGTATCGGCTGGCCGGCATACATCTCGCCGTCTTCGTAGTATTTGCCGCTGATGACTCCGGCGAACTGTGCTTTGACGAATGTGTTGGCGGTCTGGAAGCGCTCGCTCTCCACCAGCTGGTCGTAGCCGGCTTTTGTCTGGTCGTAGACTTGCTCGCTTATCGAGCCGGAGGCCTTGAGGGCGGAGACGCGGTCGAACTCAGTTTTGGTCGAGGCTAAGTTGATGCGTGTGGTGTTGAGCTGGGTCTGGTCCATGCGCACCAGCATGTCGCCTTTTTTCACGCGGGAACCGACCTCGACGTATATGTGCTCGATGTGGCCCGTTATGCTGGGCGAGATGTTCATGGTTTCGTAGCCTTCGAGGGTGGCCGAGAGTTCAAGGGTTTTGGCTATGCGCTCGTTTTCAAGCACTTGGATTTTTACTTTCTCGACTTCTTTTTGTGTGGTGGTGGCTACTTTGTCGCCGCTTTTGCCACCGCAGGCGGCCATGCTGAGGGCGGCGAGGGCCACGACGGCTGTTCTGAGGAAAATTTTGCTGTCCATATACTTTTTTCGGTTTTTATTCGTTATTTAATAAGTTCTCGAGTTCGATTTGTGCGCTGACGACGCTCATGACCGCCTGGATGTAGTTGCTTTGGGCCGAGATGATGTCGGTCGAGGCGTTGGTGACTTCGAGGCTCGATGCGCGGCCGTAGCGGTATTTTTCGGTCAGGTTTGCAAAAACGCGCTGTGTGACGTCGAGGTTGCGGCTCTGTATGTCGTAGCTCTCAAGAGCGGAGGCGAGGTCGTAGCACAACTGGTTGTACTGCACTCGCAGCCCGTCTTCGGCCTGACGTTTGTTGTTGAGGGTCTCCTGATAGTCGATTTTGGCGCTCTTGATGTTGGCGGTGCGTGTGCCGCTGCTGAAGAGGGGGAGGCTGACCGAGGCGCCTATCATGTTCGGCGGGGTCATGTTCATGCCTTCGTCGGCACCGAAGTAGGTCTTCTCGCTGTACTGGTAGTAGGCCGTCAGGGTGGGGGTGAAGTCCATCCAGGCCATGGTGACGTTGCGCTTGGCCAGTTTTTCGCTCTGCTGGAGCAGCTGGTAGTTGTAGTTGCGGGCTATGTCGAAGGGTTGGCTCAGGAGTTGCGTGGCCGTCTCGACGCTCAGTATGCTCTCAACCGGAGTGGTGAGTTCGAGCTGTGCGTTGACGTCGGCCCCGAGCTGCAGCAACAGCGAGTTGCGCAGCATCTGCAGCGAACGGCGTGTGCTGGTGATGGTGTTGCGCATGGTGGCAACCTGCACCTGGAGCTTGTCGGCGTCGACTTGCTCGGCGGCTCCCACATCGACGGCCGACTGGCTCGTGGCGGCGAGGCGTTCGAGGTTGGCGAGGCTCGAGTCGAGCAGGTTGGCGGTGGCCTCCATGACGAGGATGGAGACGTAGACGCTCTTGACGTTGGCGCGTGTGGTCTGCTCAGTCTGCTGGCGGGTTATGTCGGTCATCTGCTGCGAGATGCGTTGCAGCATGGTGCCGACCACCTGCGCGCCTGTCAGGGCCACGCTGGCCGTCAGGCTGAAGGTGCCGTTGGGGTTGAGCGGGATGTGGATCATGCCCATGTTCATCTCGTAGCCGCACATATTCTGGTAGTCGAAGCCTGCCTTCACTTGCGGCAGCATCGAGCTGAGGGTCTTCCAGTGCGCGAGCTCGGCTTTCTTCACGTCGAGGTCGGCGTTTTGCATCGCGGCGTTGTGTTCCACGGCGTATTGCTGCGCTTCAGGCAGCGAGAGCCGCAGGGTCGAAGGCTCCTGCGCGGCGGCACCGAGTGCCAGTGCCGTCAGGGCGAGGGTGAGAGTAAGATGTTTCAAATTCATATTGCCAATATATTCTAATCGGTTGATGTCTAATGTTTTCGGCTGTCATCGTCGGCCTTTCGCCGCCGTTTTGGCACACCGGGCCGAGGTGTGGCCGATGTAAGGCCGAACCAAACCCGACCCGAACCTATCTACAGTCTTGATTTCCAGTGGTTTATGTTAAAGTGATATAAATCACTGGTTTTCAGTAGTGTAGCTATTTGCGCTTGCGTTCGGGTATGGGGCTGAGGCTTGAGAGCTGGACTTTGATGCGGATGCCGGGTGCCACCTCGATCTGGGCCATGCCGCGGTCGGCGCTGAGGAATGTGCCGTGTATGCCTCCCTGTGTCATCACGCGGTCGCCGTTGCGCAGGCCGTCGCGGTATTCAGCCTCTTTTTTGGCCTGCTGGCTTTGCGGGCGGATGAGGAAAAAGTAGAACACCGCCACCATCAGGGCTATCATTATAGCGGTCTTCCAGCCGTTGGAAATGTCGAGTAATATCATGTCGTTTCAAAATAGATTATCTAAACAATAACGCAATAAAGCCGGAAATATTATGTCTCCGGCCAAAAAAAATGAAAAAAAATTCATTTGCCGCCGATGGTACGGTAGTGACAGTGGAGCAGACGGCCTTCGTCGTCGTAGAGGTGCAGGCCGTTGCCCTCGCAGTAGCGGTACACTTTGCAGCAGGCGCATTGGTCCTTGCGGGTCCAGCTGCGGTCGCGGTAGCGCTCGAAGCGTTCGTTCCAAACCTGCCAGAAGTCGTCGCGGTAGATGTTGCCCTGGTACATGTGGCTGCGAATCGAGGTGCAGCCCGATATGGAGCCGTCGCAGAGCACCGAGGCCACGTCGATGCCGGCGCGGCAGTGGAAGAATTGGTCGCGGACCTGCTGCTCGTAGCCGCCGAGGAAGCCTTCGCAGGCGTAGTTGACCTCGATGCGGCCTTCTTTGCGCGTGGCGCGGATGAAGTCGAGGGTGCCCTGCAGCTGGCTGGCGTCGAGTTGCAGTTCGGGGTCGCCGGCGGCGCGTCCCATGGGGAATATGGTGAAAATGCGCCAGCGCCTGACGCCGTGGGCGATGAGGGTCTCCTTGAATTCGGCCAGACGCGGATAGTTGCGAGGGTTGACGCAGGTCACGACGTCCCACATCAGGTTGGGTTCGGAGGCGAGCAAGTCGATGGCCGCCAGCGCCTTGGCGTGGCTTTGCGGGTTGCGGCGAATCCAGTTGTGCTCGGCTTCGGGGCCGTCGATGCTGACGCTGATGGAGTGCATTCCGGCACCGAGCAGCGAGTCGAGCCGCTGGCGGTCGAGCAGGAAGCCGTTGGTGACGACGCCCCACGGGAATTCACGCCGGTAGAGTTTGAGGCCGACTTGTTCGAGGTCGTAGCGCAGAAGGGCTTCGCCGCCGGTGAAGATGACGAAGGTGTGGTGCGGGTCGACGTGCGGCGCGAGGTTGTCGATGACGCGCAGGAAATCCGCCGCGGGCATATCGGGCACGGTGCCCGAGGTCTTGCAGTCGCTGCCGCAGTGCCGGCAACTCATGTTGCAGCGCAGGGTACACTCCCAAAACAGGGTGCGCAGCGGGTGCAGCTTGGCTGCGTTGTGGCGCAATCCGCGCCAGATTTCGAGCCCGAGGCGTTGTTTCGGCGTGAGCGGCGGTATCACTGCTGTTTTTCTTCGAGTTTGATTTCCACCTCGGTGCCGGCTTCGCCAATTTTCCAGCCGTCGCGTTTCGAGGTGTCGATGTCGTTCATTTCGTTGGTGACGTCGACCACTTTGTGGCGGTACGAGCCGTTGTAGGAGCCGTCGACGTCGCGCACCAGCACCTGCACGTTGCGTTTTGGCGTGAAGCTGGCCTTGGCGTTGAAGCGGCCGTCTTTGTCGGTGCGGACGGCGTTGCGGCGGGCGTAGCGCTCGATGTAGGCCGGGTTGCCGTAGATGGTGTCTTCCGTCGCCTCGATGCCTTCGTCGAGAATCATGACCTCGGCGTTGGCCACGGGTTTGCCGTTGGGCGAGACGACGCGGCCGCTGACGTGGTACTCGACGGTCGGCACCCCGTACATCAGCATCATTTCGTCGCGCGGACGGGGTTGCGGCTTGGGAATGGTGTCGGTCGCCGACTTGGGTGCGGGTTCTTCAACGCGCTCAGGCTCAACGACTACGGTGCGTTTGGCCGAGTGGCATCCGCCGAACCCGAGGGCTCCCAGCAGGGCTCCTAAGAGCCAGTTTTGGAGTGTGAGAAATTTCAGTTTCATGTTATAATAACGTTAAAATTTCATTAATATTTTGTGCGGTTGCCGAAAAAGTTGTAATTTTGCAGAAATTTTTTTGAGCAGAAACATGAAAATCGTAGCCGGACCCTGCAGCGTCGAAAGCCGTCGCCAGCTGGCCGAAGTCGTAGAGGCTTTGGCTACCGTCGGCTCTGTGTCGATGGTCCGCGGCGGTGTGTGGAAACCTCGCACACGGCCCGGAGGCTTCGAAGGCATCGGCGAGCCGGCCTTGCAATGGATGGCCGAGTTGAAACGCACCAAAACCTTCCGTTTCTGCTGCGAGGTGGCCCTGTCCGAGCACGTCGAGCTGTGCCTGCGCTACGGCGTCGACGCCGTTTGGATTGGCGCCCGCACCACGGCCAACCCCTTCCTCGTCGGCGAGCTGTGCGAGGCTTTTTCGGGCACCTCGCTGCCGGTCATGGTCAAGAACGCCCCAAGCCCCGACGTGCGCCTCTGGGCCGGAGCCATCGAGCGCTGCGGCAAGTCGACCTCGGGCGCCGTGAGCGCCGTGCACCGCGGCTTCGACCTCTACAACAACCTCGGCTACCGCAACAACCCCCTGTGGGAGGTCCCCCTCGAGCTGCGTCGCATCATGCCGCAAGTCGAGATGCTCTGCGACCCGTCGCACATCACCGGCGACCGTAGCCGCATCGCCGCCACGGCCCAGACCGCCCTCGACCTCGGTTTCGACGGCCTCATGGTCGAAGTCCATCCCTCGCCCGACGACGCACTGACCGACCCGGCGCAGCAAATAACCCCGCAGGCGCTCGCCGACATGGTTGGCGGCCTCACCGTCAGGCGCACCGACAGCCAGAAAGCCGACGCGGCCCTGGCCGACTGCCGCGCCCGCATCGACGCCATCGACCACCAACTGCTGCGGCTCCTCGGGCAACGCATGGACACCTCGCGCGAGATAGCCCTCGTCAAACGCCCGCTCGACATCGCCCTCTACCAGCCGGCACGTTGGAACGCCCTGGTGGCCGACCGCAAAAGGCTGGCGGAGCAGCTGGGTCTCGACGCCGATTTCGTCGGCCGCCTGCTTGAAACCATACACGCCGAGAGCGTAAAAGTCCAGCAGCAGACGTTAAACGCTGACAATCAGCAATAAACACACCTTTTCATCGCCCACCGATCGACCCCGGGCCGACTCACCCGACCCAAGGCCGATGTAAGGCCGAACCAAACCCGACCCGAACCTATTTAAGGTGCTGGTTTTCAGAGAATTGTGAATAATTGCAGAAATATCCTGTAAATCAGTGGTTTACAGGCTGTCGCGGAGGGCGGCGAGTTCGTCGCGGACTTGGCGGAGGGCTGACACGGCTGCCGCGGGGGTCTGCCGGGCGGCGGGTGCCGGGGCGGGCTCGGTTTTGGCGCGGAGTTGCTCGCGGACGCCTTCGAGGGTGTAGTTGCCGTCGCGGGTGAGGTCGACTATGCGTTGCAGCAGGTCGATGTCGGCCTGTGTGTAGCGGCGCACTCCGCGGCTGTTTTTTGAGGGGCGCAGTTCGCTGAAGCGTTCCTCGTAGTAGCGCAGCGCCGAGGCGTTGACGCCGAGCATTTTGGCCACTTCGCCGATGGTGTAATAGAGTTTGTCCATATTTTGATGTTTTTAGTTTTCGAGGTATGTGCGTCGTTTCTGGTATTTGACGTCGCGGAGGGCGTCGGCCTTGATGTTGATTTGGAAGTTCCAGCTGCGGTAGTAGCCGAAGGGGGTCCAGCTGAAGCGCATTTCCCAGCAGTGGAGGTCGCGGTAGATGTCGATGGTGGTGTAGCTCATGCCTTTGCCTACGAAGTCGTAGCCCGAGGAGATGTTGATGCGCCAGTTTTTGGTGGGCGACAGGGAGCCGGAGAAGGAGAGCGACTGGACCACGTCGGTTTTCAGGTCGTAGAGCGAGGCGACGTAGCGGTTGACGTAGTTGATGGTGTAGTTGAACGAGAGGTTCCAGGTCATGTCGGAGGCGACGTAGGGGCCCATCATCGGCGAGGGGCTGAGTCCGTAGGGGGTCTGCAGTATGGGGTTGGCGGGCTGTCCGGCGGCGGTGCCTTTGGCGCCTTTGCGGAAGGTGTCGGGGTTGATGCTGTAGGAGAGCTGGGCGCTCCAGTTGGAACTGTTGGTGCTGAAGAGGCGGCGCTGTTCGTCGATGAGGAAGCGGTTGTGTTTGCGTCCGGCGGAGTCGATGACGTAGGGACAGAACGAGCCGGAGTAGTTGATTACGAGGTTTTTGAACAGGGTGGTGCGGCCGGTGACGGTGAGGTCGCTGAAGTTGAGGGAGTCCTTGGCCATGTCGTAGGCCATGGCGACGGTGAGGTTCTCGATGAGTTTGATTTTGGTGGGCACGTCAGCGGTGTCCCATGGCCAGGCCACTTTGGCCTCGAGGTTGTTGCCGATGGAGAGGCGGATGTTGCCGCTGACGCCGTCGGGCGGGCCTCCGTAGATGGAGTTCTGGAATATGGAGTAGCGGTGGACGTAGCCGGTGGTGTCGGTGTATTGGCGCCAGTAGCCGAAGCGGTCGTTGCCGAAGTCGGGGTGGTAGGAGAAGGAGAGCGAGGGGTTGATGACGTGTCGCAGGGCTTTGAGTGGTCCGAACTTGAAGTTGAACATACCGTATATGCGGGTCGAGAGCGACGAGGAGTAGGTGAATTCGCGGTTGGTGATGAGGCCGCGGACGGTGTCGGTGGAGACCTGTCCGGTGATGTTGTCGTAGTTGCGCTCGATGTGCGAGCCGTACCAGCGGGCGGTGTAGTTCAGCGAGTTGGTCCAGTTGAAGAAGCGCAGCACCTTGACGCTCGACGAGATGGGCATCGAGTGGCGCACGCCGTACTGCATACGGTCGAAAATGGTGCGCTTGAGGATGTCGGTGTCCTGCGCCGTGACGTTGTTGTCGGCGTTCATGACGTACGACATCGAGATGTTCTCCCACCAGCGGTAGGCGCCCACGGGGTTGCGGCTTCGCAAGGGGTAGACGGTGATTGAGTTGAGCGACACTGACGGGAGCTTGACGGTCATCACGCCGGTCTTTGCATTGAACGATTCGCGCGCGGACGCGGAAAGATTAAAGTAGGAGCCGAGTTTGGTGGAGTAGCTGATGGACGAGGTGGTGGTGGAGTTGAAGTAGTCGTTGCGGTTGGTGGTGGTGCGGTTGTAGTTGCGGCTCTGGAGGTTGACGTCGGCGCTGAAGCGGCTGTAGGGGTTGGCCTTGGCATCCTGCTCGTGCCGCCATGTGAGCTTGAAGTCGGAGTAGGTGTTGTAAGTTGTCGAGTCGCCCTTGAGGCCCTCTATGACGTTGCCGTAGCGAATGTCGGCGGTGCCCTTGTAGCGGTAGCGGACATAGTAGTTGGAGCGGGCTTCGGCGCTCCAGCTGAGGTTGGTGAAAATCTCGCCGAGCAGGGCAAGGTCGAGGTTGTCGTTGACGGCCCAGTAGTAGCCGCCGTCGTGCAGGTAGTAGCCGCGTCCGTTCATCCAGCCGTAGGAGGGGATGATGATGCCCGACGAGCGGCCGTGAGTCATGGGGAAGAATGCGAAGGGCAGCGCGATGGGGGTGGGGACGTCCTCGATGGAGAGGTAGGCCGGGCCGGTCACAATCTTGTCCTGTGTTATGAGCTTCGACTTCGAGAAATTGACGGCGAAATGGGGGTGGGTGTAGTTGCAGGTGGTGTACATTCCCGAGGCGAGGTACATCACCGAGTCGTTCATTTTCTTGACCTTCGAGCCGTGGAGGAACCCGTCGCCCTCCTGGGTGATGACGCCGGTGATGATGCCTTTCTGGGTGCTGTAGTTGAAGGTTATGGTGTCGGCGTGGTATTCGTCGGCGTCCTGCTTGAAGAAGGGTCGGCCCACGACGGCGCCGCTGGTGTCGGTGCGGCCGTTGGCGTGGAGGGTCTGGCTCTCGAAGTCGACAGTCACCAGGTCGGCCTGCAGGTTCATTTTCTGGTAGTCGATGTTGCCGGAGGTGTAGAGGAAGGCGCGGCGTGAGTCGAGGTTGAAGGCGATGGAGTCGTTGGCGCGGTAGTGGATGATGTCGTCGATGGCGTTGGGCGAGGCAGGCAGTATCGGCTCGGCCTGTTGGAAGACGGCGAGACTGTCGGAGGTGCGGTGCAGCGAGTCGGCAATCAGCCTACGGGGTATGACTTTTGTCGAGTCGAAAGAGCGTAACTTCATCTTTGACGGGACCTGTGCAAGCAATTGCGAGCCCGCCACCGGCGAAAGAAGAGCCAGCAGCATAAAAATGGCGTTCAATAGCTTGTTTCTCAACATATTAACCGTCAGCTATGCAAAAAAATACATTTTTAAGTTTGTTCTTTCAACTTTTCGGTGTATCTTTGCATTTTGAATTTGCAAAGATAGAATTATTTGTTGAATTAGAAAAATTAAAAAATAACTCATTGAAAATGAAACGCATACTGGTAGTAATTTTGCTCTTCGCCCTTGTTCCTGGCACCCTTTTGGCACAAAAAAAGGAGTCTGGCAAGGTGCGTACTTTGGTAATTGACCCGGGTCACGGCGGCGACAAGCCGGGCGCTATCGGCAAACATTGCCAAGAGAAAGACCTTACCCTCGCCATTGCCAAAAATTTCGGCAAATTAGTATCCGACAATTTCGATGATGTCAAGGTCATATACACCCGCACTACCGACGTCGATGTGTCGCTGGCCGAGCGTGCCAAGATGGCTAACCGCAACAAGGCCGACCTTTTCGTCTCCATACACATCAACTCGCACCCCACCGCCGCGCCGTCGGGTGTCGAGACCTTCGTGATGGGTCTGTCGGAGAGCAAGGCCAACCTTGAGGTCGCCAAAAAGGAGAACGCCGATATTCTGCTCGAGGCTAACTACCAGAACAACGCCGACTATCAGGGTTTCGACCCCAACTCGCCCGAGAGCAACATCATGTTCGCTATGTACCAGAACGCCTACATCGACAAGAGTCTCAATTTCGCCCAGGCAATACAGAACCAGTATAAAAGCAATCTTAAGTCTATCAACCGCGGCGTCAAGCAGGCCGAACTTTATGTGCTTTACAAAACCGCCATGCCGTCGGTGCTGACCGAGGTGGGTTTCATCAGCAACCCCACCGAAGAGGCATTCATGATGAGCAAGGAGGGCCAGGCCGAGATAGCGCTCTGCATTTTCAACGCTTTCGCGACCTACAAGGCCGCCGAGGAGGGTACCAAAAAACTCACCGACCCCAAAATCGACCTCCCCGGCTATGGCAAGAACAAGCCCGCTCCCGAAGTGGTGGCCGAAAAACAGGAGAATCCTCCAGCGCTTGAAGAATCTGAAAAACCCGAGAATTCCGAAAAATCGGAAATTTCCGACACCACCTCCCTCATGCCGCAACCCAAGCCTCAGGTCGAGGAACGCCCCCTGCCGCGTCCTGCCCATCCGGCTCAGACATCTAATCCGCGCCCGGCTCATCCCGAGCAACCGCACAACCAGACCTCAAACAACGTGGCTCAAAACACGTCGCAGGAGCCCGTCTACTATAGAGTCCAGTTCCTTATGTCGGATCACCTGCTCGGCGAGAATGACCGCGAGCTCAAGGGCCAGAAAGACTACGATGTGTATCAATACAAGGGCTCATATAACTATACCAAAGGCAATTTCACCACTCTTAAGGAGGCACTCGTCTTGCGCAAAACCCTTCAGAACGAGGGTTTTAAGGATGCATGGGTCATACCTTTCTACAAAGGCCGCCGCATATCACATCAGGAAGCCAAGGACATCGAGGCCAGAATGCAGTAAACAGAAATCCTATGATCAAGATTGAAAATATCAGCAAAATATATGGCGAACAGCGCGCTCTGGACGGCGTGAGTTTCAGTGTTTCACGCGGCGAGATTGTGGGCCTGCTCGGTCCCAACGGCGCCGGCAAGTCGACCCTGATGAAGATACTCACCTGCTTCATCCCCCCAACCGAGGGCGAGGCCAGCGTGTGTGGTCACAGCATATACGACGACCCCATGGGTGTGCGCCGCTCGATAGGCTACCTGCCTGAGCAAAACCCGCTGTACACCGATATGTATGTCCGTGAGTTCCTGCGTTTTGCGGCAGGTCTTTGTGGCATCAAGGACCCCGCCGACCGCGCCGAAGCCATGATTGAGCTCACAGGCCTGACTCCCGAGGCCAACAAAAAAATCGGCCAGCTCTCGAAAGGCTACCGCCAGCGTGTGGGTCTCGCGCAAGCTTTGATTCATGACCCCGAGGTACTCATCCTCGACGAACCCACCACCGGCCTGGACCCCAACCAGCTCGAGTTTGTGCGCGACATCATCCGCCGTGCCGGCCGCGACAAGGCTGTTTTGCTTTCGACGCACGTCATGCAGGAGGTCGAGGCCATGTGCAGCCGCGCAATTATCATCAATCACGGCCGTATTGTGGCCGACGACCCCATCGGCCAGCTCACCGCAGGCCAGCTCACCGAAAAATTCCACAAATTGACAGCCAATTAATTTATATATAGGTACATTATTAATAATAATAGACAACCATGACCCGTCAAGAACTTATCAGCCTTATTCGCGAGCGCCGCTCGTTTCTTTGTGTCGGCCTCGATACCGACCCCGCCAAAATGCCCGCCCATCTTAAAAACGACCCCGACGGCATTTTCAAATTCAACCGCGCCATCATCGACGCCACCATCGACTACGCTGTCGCCTACAAGCCCAACCTGGCTTTCTACGAGGCTTGCGGCCTCGACGGCCTGCGTCAGCTCAAGATGACCATGGACTACCTGCATTCGCTGCCGAAAAAGGCTTTCACCATCGCCGACGCCAAACGTGGCGACATCGGCAACACCTCGGAGCGCTACGCCAAAGCCTTCCTCAGCCCCGACGGCGATTTCAACTTCGACGCCATGACTATAGCCCCCTACATGGGCGCCGACTCGGTGACTCCTTTCACCGTTTACGACGGCAAATGGGTCATCCTGCTCGCCCTAACCTCCAACAAAGGTGCTTTCGACTTCCAGCTTACCGCCGACGCCGACGGTACTCCCCTCTACCAGCGTGTGCTCGAGACTTCGAAGCAGTGGGGCAACGACGACAACATGATGTACGTCGTGGGCGCCACCAAGGCCGAAATGCTGTCCGACGTACGCCGCATTGTCCCCAACGCTTTCCTGCTTGTGCCCGGCGTGGGCGCCCAGGGTGGCAGCCTCGACGAGGTGTGCCGCTACGGCCTCAACGCCGACTGCGGTCTGCTCGTCAACTCGTCGCGTGGCATAATCTATGCCGGCAACGGCCCCGACTTTGCCGAATGCGCCGCCGCCGAGGCCCGCAAACTCCAGCAGCAGATGGAACGCTATTTATAAAGCATAACACACTATCAACCCATGCCGAAAAACAAGATATATCTGCATATCCTTTTGGTGCTGAGCATCATTGGCTCCGGCACCATGCTCCTGTCGAACACCATGATGGCAATAATGTTGCCCGACCTCAAGACTTTCTACGAGGCCAACGCCGCAATGTTCCCCGAGCAGTTAACCACAATGTTCGACATGACCTTTGCCGTGCCGCGCCTTTACTACGCCCTCTCGGCGTTGCTTGCGGCGCTGTCGCTCGCAGGCGTCATCATGATGTGGAACCTACGCGCCGCCGGTTTCCACTGCTACACCCTCGCGCAGCTGCTGATGCTCATCGTGCCCGTGCTCTTCCTCGGAAGCGGCTACGTCTCGATAGGCGACATCATGCTCACCGTCCTCTTTGTAGTGACCTACTGGCTGCTGCTGCGCTCGCTCGGTGTCTTCGGCGGACAAAACCAAACCGAGGAATCTCAGGACACCGACCCCGACGGCGACACCCAGGTTTGACCTCGGGTCAACATCGGACTTGGTTCGGGTTTGGTTCGGCCTTAGGTCGCCCTTGACTCGGAAAACCACCGCGCCCGATACCGCTGCCCGTCGCACCTTACGCACCATTGTCCGAACCAAGTACGACCCAAGTCCGACGATGGTGCGTTTTCAGTGCAAAAAAGGATGGCGGCAAAAGTGTCAAAAAAACGAAAAACAAGGGTTCCAGACCCCCGATTTTCCAGCGACAACGGCTTGCTATGATGAAAAATCAACAATGTTAAAATATTGAAAACGAAAGCGTTGAGAAAAAATATCAACAAAAAACGAAAAAAAACTTTGCGGAATTGAAAAATAGTAGTATTTTTGCACCCTCAAAACGAGAAAAAGAGAGTTGTTTGATAGACTGAAAAAAGCCGATGTAACTCAGTTGGTAGAGTAGCTGATTTGTAATCAGCCTGTCGGGGGTTCGAGTCCCTTCATCGGCTCGCCCAAATCTCCGGCACCAACGTGAGATAAACATAATGGGGAAGTCGCATAGTGGCAATTGCAACAGACTGTAAATCTGTCCTCTTCGGAGTTCAGTGGTTCGAGTCCACTCTTCCCCAC
>CADCPQ010000161.1 GCA_902803395.1 uncultured Bacteroidota bacterium | reverse complement strand
TTCTCGCGTTACTAAAAATTTAGTAATTTTGCATTTCAAAATTGACAGAAAACTTTAAAAATCTACGATTATGAAGAAATTCTTTTTTGTATGTCTTTTCGCTGCAATGACACTGGTCGCAGCCCAAGCACAAGACGTCAAGGACCAAGCTCAGTCCGAACCCACAAACGGAGCTAAAATCAAATTCACCGAGATGGAACACGACTATGGCACAATCGCCAAAGGCAGTAACGGCAACTGCGAGTTCGAGTTCACCAACGAAGGCAACGAGCCCCTCGTTCTCTCCAAAGTCCGCGCCAGCTGCGGCTGCACCACCCCCTCCTACACCGACAAGCCCGTCATGCCCGGCCAGAAAGGCACCATCAAAGTCCACTACAACACCAACAGCGTAGGCGGTTTCAACAAGAGCATCACCGTCAACTCCAACGCCGTCAACACGCCCACCGTCACCTTGCGCATCCGCGGCAAAGTCGAGGGCGTGACCCCTGAAGCCGGCAATGCCCAGCCTGCTCAGAAACAGCCTGTCCAGCCCCAGAAAAGCATCAGCCCCAAGGCTCCTGAAAAAGTCGAGGCTCCCGTCAAAGCAAACAAATAATCAACCTAAATAACTTTCTGAAAATCATGCCTCAGATTTCACACAAAGGTCTCGAGCTGCCACAGTCGGCAATCCGTAAACTTGTACCTTTCTCCGACGCCGCCAAAGAGCGTGGAATCCATGTGTACCACCTGAACATCGGCCAGCCCGACATCGAGACCCCCAAGGGTGCTCTTGCCGCATTGGCCGACAAAGCCCGCGAGCTTCCGGATAGCAATGGTGTGCTCGAATACAGCCATTCGGCCGGTATTCCCAGCTATCGCCGCGCCCTGTGCAACTATTACCACAAGCACGGTATCGACGTGACCCCCAACCAGATAATCGTCACCACCGGCGGTAGCGAGGCTCTCCAGATGGCTTTCACCGTCTGCCTCAACCCTGGCGACGAAATCATCATCCCCGAGCCCTACTACACCAACTACAACACCTTCGCCAAGTTGTGCGACGCCAAGATTGTCACCATACCCAGCGACATCAAAACCGGATTCGCCCTGCCTCCCATCGAGGACTTCGAGAAGGCCATCACACCGCGCACCCGCGCCATCATGATTTGCAACCCCAACAACCCGACGGGCTACCTCTACACCCATGAGGAGTTGCTCAAGGTTGCCGGTCTGGTGAAGAAATACGACCTGTATCTGTTCGCCGACGAGGTCTATCGCGAATTCTGCTACGACGGACACAAACACTTCAGCGTCATGCAGTTGGAAGGTCTGGAGCGCAACACCATCCTGTTCGACTCGGTTTCCAAACGCTACAGCGCCTGCGGTGCCCGCGTTGGTTGCATGGTTACTCGCAACAGCGAGGTCTACGCTATCGCCATGCGTCTGGCCCAGGCTCGTCTGTCGCCCCCGTCGTTCGGCCAGATTTTCGCCGAAGCCGCCGTCGACACTCCTCAGGAGTACTTCGACGCTGTGCAGAAGGAATATGTGGCCCGTCGCAACGTGGTTGTCGAAGGCGTCAACAAGATTCCCGGCTGCTTCTGCCCGATGCCCAAAGGCGCTTTCTACACCGTCATCGACCTGCCGGTGGACGACAGCGACAAATTCTGCCAGTGGCTGCTTACCGACTTCAGCTACAACGGTGCCACCGTCATGCTGGCTCCCGCCACAGGATTCTATGTCGACCCCGAACGCGGCCGTCACCAGGCACGTATCACCTACTGTATCTGCATCGAGGACCTCAAGAAGGCCATGAAATGCCTCGAGGAGGCCCTGAAGGTCTACCCCGGCCGAACCAGATAATAATTTAAAGTTATTGGGTTAATAGATAATGTGAAGTTTGGCGCGCCTGCGGCGCGCCAAACTTTTTTATCAACATATAATCATTTGATTTTCAGTATATTTAACCATACTTTCGGAATTTTCCGAGAAATTATGGAATTTTCCTCAAAAAAAATGTGTACTTTTGCATTATCAAAATTATTGAATAATATTTATTAACAACAAAAAGTTGCGCACGACACACACCAGTGCATACGACAATGAAAAAAACTTTACTTACCCTTGCAGCAATCGCAGCATTCGGATTTTGCGCCACTGC
>CADCPQ010000160.1 GCA_902803395.1 uncultured Bacteroidota bacterium | reverse complement strand
CAAGCTGCCGAGAATGACCCCGAAGTGCGACGTATGGTTGAAATACACTGCCGTCGTGTACTTAAGGCAAAACGCGAACTTATAGTCAAAAATCCGTGCAAAATCAGCGACATACACTCGCCAAATGCGGAAGCTATGCAACGTTGTCGAGACATTGTGGCTGATATGAACATCAATCTTGACCGCCGTATCGACTCGTTGGCAATGAAAGGCATTGAAGCCAAGGCATATCCAGGTTGCCAAATAGCTGTTATGCATAAAGGTCGCCTCGTCTTCTCGCGCTCATACGGACAGCTCTCATATGACCCAGAGGCTGACAGCGTCGATTCCCGAACCATATACGACCTTGCCTCGTTGACAAAGGTCACAGCCACAACTCTGGCTATGATGAAACTGGTCGATGGCGGACGCGTGAAACTCGACGACCCGCTGTCACGTTATCTTCCGTATCTCAAAGGTACCGACAAAGAACGCATAACCATACGCGAGACCATGAGCCACTATGCTCGGTTCAAAGCCTTCGATTCATATTGGCAGACCACCACTGACCGCGACTCCATTTTGCAGCTCATAGCCAACAGCAAACTCATCGACGCGCAGAAATACCTCTACAGCGACCTCGGGTTCATCCTCCTGAGCGATTTGGTCGAAAAAGTCAGCGGTATGCCGCTCGATATGTATGTCAACAGGCACTTCTATCAACCCATGGGACTTACAAACACCTGCTTCCTGCCTTTGCAGAATGGTATCGATATTGAGCGTATTGCACCCACTGAGGTTGACGACAACCGTGGTCTCATACGCGGAGAGGTTCACGATCCCAATGCCCACGCCATGGGTGGGGTGTCGGGCCATGCAGGACTCTTCTCAACTGCCGAAGAAGTGGCTAAAATAATGCAGATGTTGCTCAATGGTGGCGAACTCGACGGCCACCGCTACTTGAGCAACGAAACCGTTACTACCTTCACTTCGCGCCACTACGCCGACCGCGGCAATCGTCGCGCACTGGGCTTCGACAAACCCACCCTCAATCCACAACAGGGTGCAACAGCAGCCCCCGAAGCCTCTCAATCTTCATACGGCCATACAGGGTTCACTGGCACAATGCTTTGGGTCGACCCCGAGCAGGATTTGGTGTATGTTTTCCTTTCGAACAGGGTCCATCCCACAGCAACACCCAACCGCTTGGCTCAAATGAACATCCGTACTGATATACAGAGTTTTATTTATCAAGATATTAACAAAAAATGAGCAGTTTACCCAAATGGCTGTTGGCAGGACTTGGTTGGGCCATAGGTGGCCCGATAGGAGCCTTGCTGGGCTATTTCATAGGCAAAAGTCTATCGTCACCGTCGGCTAAAGAAATACCGGGAAATATGCACCGCGGCCCCTACCGCAACACCGGCACAGCGTCCGATATCAACGCCGCACTGCTGGTCCTTATCGCAGCTGTCATGAAAGCCGACGGAACCGTCAAACGCAGCGAACTCGACTACATCAAACGATTCCTGCTCCAGAATTATGGCGAAGAGCGAGCCAAGGAACTTCTGGTAACACTCCGCGACCTTGTGGCAAAAGACATACCTGTCGGCGATGTATGCACACAGATAAAGTTTAACACCGACTACAACACCCGCTACCATATTGTCGACTTCCTCTTCGGTCTCGCCAACTCCGATGCCGAGTTTACTTTCCAGGAAGTCAATATGCTGCGAACCATATCCAGCCACCTCGGCATAAACAACACCGACTACACCTCAATCTACGAGCGCCATATGGGTGGCAGCTACTCACGCAATCAAACATTCACCCAATCAGGCAGCACCAAAGACCCTTACAAAATACTCGGCATAAGCCGCGAAGCCACCGACGACGAGGTTCGTAAAGCCTACCGCCGCATGGCTATGAAATATCACCCCGACAAAGTCGAAGGCTTGGGCGACGAAGTCAAGCGCAACGCCGAAAGCCAGATGCGTGAAATCAACGATGCCTACGACAGAATCAAGGCTCAACGCAATATGAAATGATGATAGTCCGCGAGATAACAACACTCGACGACACCGCTCTCGACCTATTCACCCGCCTCACCGAGTCCCAGCTCCGCAGCCGCGTCGAGCCCGAAAAAGGTGTATTTATCGCCGAAAGCCCGAAGGTTATATCAATCGCGCTCCATGCAGGCATGCAACCCGTGGCTGTTCTGGTGGAAAGAAAATTCTTCGAAAGCCAGGTTGCACCTATGTCGGAGTGGTTCGACGGGACGACAGTCTACGTCGGAGAACGCAAACTCCTTGCCACACTCACCGGCTACGAACTGTCGCGTGGAATGATTTGCGCCATGCGACGTCCTGCCATGCCTCCGGCTGAGCAGATTTGCGGCGGACGAAACCGCATTGCGCTTGTCGATGGTGTGGTAAACGCAACCAATACCGGTGCAATATTTCGTGCTGCCGCCGGACTGGGCGTTGATGCCCTGCTGTTTACACACACCTGCTGCGACCCCCTCAACCGACGTTCGGTCCGCGTGAGTATGGGGACCGTGTTCCAAGTGCCATGGACAACACTTCCTCACAATGCAGCGCAAGCTGTCGAATGGCTCGGGACGCAAGGTTTCAAAACGGTAGCAATGGCGTTGAGCGACAACGCCGTCAGTATCGATACGCCCAGCATAGCCGCCGAGGAGCGACTCGCAATAGTGCTCGGCAACGAAGGCGACGGACTCTCGCACGACACAGTCGCCCAGTGTGACTACGTGGCCAAGATACCGATGCAGAACGGTGTCGATTCCCTCAACGTCGCCGCTGCAGCCGCCGTAGCATTCTGGCAGCTGCGTCGCTAAACGCTTCAGGACAGAGGGGTATAACCCCGCAGAAAAACGCCGGACATAGCGAAGGCATTTTGGCAAATTGGCAAATTGATAACAGAAGGAATATATCTGCCGTTAATTATTGTGTGGCGGGTGACATTTTTTTTCTGTTTTTATTCCTCTATCAAAGGAATGCTGTTGAGCTCTTCGATGAGTTCGTTGTTGTCCTCTTCTAGGCATTCAACGT
>CADCPQ010000159.1 GCA_902803395.1 uncultured Bacteroidota bacterium | reverse complement strand
GGGTTCGATTATGTCGGCCTGGGTTCCACGGAGGATTGAGGATTTATGAGCTATCATGGTGTAGCATTCCATTCGCCGTGCATCGAGCATCGGGCACACCATGCCTTGATATTCAGGGTGGTCGGAGTAATAAAGCATAGCCATCGACTCAAGGGTTGGGACAGACAGCAACGGAATCTGCAAGCCATAGCACAGACCTTTGGCGGTACTCACTCCGATACGCAAACCCGTGTAACTGCCCGGGCCCGACGACACACACACTGCGTTCAACTCCGACGCTTTCATACCGATTTCGGCAAACATCTGGTCGACGAAAACGGCCAGCAGCGACGAGTGTGCATTAGGCTCGTCGGAACGGCGCGACGCAACAATCTTCCCGTCTCGGGCTATTGCGGCAGAACAAACTTCGGTAGCGGTCTCAAGCAGCAGTATCGTCATGACAGATTGGATTTTAGCGCATATCGATTATTTCAACATCCGGATGAGCCTTGGCGTCGAAACGGAAATCGGAATCAGTCGAACGTGCAGTAACAAAGTTGCTTACAGTGAACTCCTCGCGGGAAGAGTCGTAGCGGTATACCTCCATTTTTTTCAGCAGACCGGTTTTTTCGACAATGAACAGGCGTACCTTGTGGTACGACGCGGCATTACGCGGCTGGAGGTCGACAATGGCGGTGCCGTCCTGCTCGGTGCGTATGTATTTCGGCCGGAAGTTTTTGGCGTAGTTGGCCAGAATCGAACCGGGGTTCATCAGATTGACTCCACTCGCATCCATGGGATTTACAACGACCTCTTTGGTCGACTTGTTCCAATGATATGTAGCCGAGCCGTCGCAATACAGAATTTGGTCGTCCATGGTCATGCGGTAGCGGCCTTTGTTGTAGAGCACCTTTGCCTTGGCGTTGGCGGTCTCTTTTTTTTCGGCGTTGGTGACAATGGCTTTAACGTCAAAAGTCACAGAGGAAGACATCTTTGCGGCGGCACGTTTCAAAATCTCATCAGCCTTCTTGTCGACATCGCCGGCAGCGGTATGGGTAATCTGCGCCTCAACTCCAAAGGCACAAACGGCCATAACTATAAAAAAAACAATCTTTTTCATAACTACGTTAATGCAAACTGACTCCGATGATATTCATGAATTCTTCACGGGTTTTTGGGTCCTTCATGAAAGCACCTGTAAAGTCGCTGGTTGTTGTTACACTGTTCTGTTTCTGCACTCCACGCATACTCATGCACATATGCTGGGCCTCGATAACCACGGCCACACCGAGAGGGTTGAGTGTGTTCTGGATACAGTCCTTGATTTGCTTTGTCAGTCGTTCCTGAACCTGCAGACGGCGGGCGTAGGCATCGACAACACGCGGAATCTTGCTCAGTCCGACAATTGTACCGTTGGGGATATAGGCCACATGAGCCTTGCCTACAAACGGAACCATGTGATGTTCGCACAGCGAATAAAGTTCGATGTCCTTGACGACGACCATCTGCTTGTAATCCTCGTGGAACATTGCCGAACGCAGTATTTCCTCGGGCTCAAGGTCATAGCCGTTGGTGAAGAACAGCATCGCTTTGGCCACACGCTCGGGACTTTTCAGCAGTCCTTCGCGCTCGGGGTCGTCGCCAAGAAGACGGATAATCTCCTTGTAATGCGCCGCCATTTCCTTCACACAAGCCTCGTCATATTTGTCAATTTTTTGGTATCCTAATTCCATGTTTTTTTCAAGTTTTAAAATAAAAACGTCAAAATCGCGTTATTATTATGCTTGTTCAAAAAAAATAATCAATCAACTTGCAATAGCAGACCCTTAAGGTACTCACCTTCAGGATGGTATATGCTCACCGGATGGTCCATGGCGTGAGGCAGTTGGCGCACCACACGGACACGACGGCCAACCGTGGCGGCAGCCGTGAAAACCATAGTCCTGAAATCGTCGGTCGAGACAGCCTGCGAACAGCTGAAAGTCATCAGCAAGCCACCTTTGGCAATACGTTCCAACGCCCTCTGGTTGATATTGCGATAACCTTTGAGGCCCTGTTGCAGAGAGCGGTGATTTTTGGCAAAAGCAGGTGGGTCGAGAATGATGAAATCAAAACTGTTGTCAATGGTTTCGAGATATTTGAGGACATCGGCAACCACACCGCAATGTCGCTCGTCGGAACTGAAATTGAGGTCGACATTGCGGTTGCACAGTTCGATTGCGCGCTTGGAAATATCGACAGTTTCGACATATTCGGCTCCGCCACGCAACGCGCCGAGAGAAAAGCCGCCAGTGTAACCAAAACAATTGAGAATCCTATGGCCGCAAGCAAGGTCCTGAACCAGTTTACGATTCTCACGCTGGTCGATAAAAAATCCTGTTTTCTGTCCCTCAAAGAAATTGATTAGCAGGCGGTTGCCACTTTCAACCACTTCGCGTTCCGGAGCTGCGTCGCCCAGTATGTAGCCATCGGTCGAGCCTCCAGGGACGGTAGCCGAACTTTTGTCGAACACGGCTACAAGTTTTTCGCCCAAAACGGTACTAAATATATCGGCCAGACGCGGCAACTCGCGGTGCATCCCGACGCTATGAGCCTGAAGCACAACAACTCCATCATAGTAGTCGGCCACCAATCCAGGCAAAAAGTCGCCCTCGGCATGAACAAGACGGAAAACATTGGTGTCCTTCATGTCGAAAAAGCCGAGTCGGCGGCGGTAGTCGACAGCACTGCGAACCCTCGCGAGCCAGAAGCCGTCATCAATGTCGGGAGTCTCGAAACTGAGCACCTTGCAGATTATGGAGTCGTTCTGGTAATGCCCCACGGCAAGCCAACGGCCATCGCTGCCAACGACATCGACCAAGTCGCCTTCCTGCGGGTTGCCAACGATACGCTTGACAGCTCCGGAAAAAATCCACGGATGACGGCGCATGAGCGACTTTTCGCGCCCTGATGCCAAAATCAGCGATGGACGTTTGCCACTCATGATTTGAGTTCTTTGATAGTCTGCATTGGGTCAGCCGAAGCGAAAACGGCGTTGCCAGCCACAAGCACATCGGCGCCGCACTCAAACAGCTTCGGCGCATTGGAGGTGTTGACGCCACCGTCGATTTCGATGAGGCACTGCGGATTGAGTTTGTCGCACATCGCGCGCAAACGCTCAACCTTGGCGTATGTGTTCTCGATGAATTTCTGTCCGCCGAAACCGGGATTGACCGACATGAGCAGAACCATGTCACAAATGTGCAGCGAGTCCTCGAGCAACGCCACTGGGGTGTGCGGATTGAGAGCCACAGCGCATTTCATACCGGCGTCGCGGATGGCGTGAAGGGTGCGGTCGAGATGGGTACAAGCCTCATAGTGAACTGACAAAATGTCAGCCCCTACCTGACAGAAGCTATCAATGTATCGCTCAGGCTTTTCTATCATCAAATGTACATCAAGCGGCTTTTTGGCACACTTTTTGATATACTTAACAACAGGCTGGCCGAAACTGATGTTGGGAACGAACAAACCGTCCATGACATCGACATGCAACCAATCGCAGCAACTTGAATTGAGCATCTCAATGTCGCGCTGCAGGTTGCCGAAATCGGCCGAGAGTAGCGAAGGCGAAAGCAGTTTCATAATATTACAGTTTAAGTTTTTCGAAGTTTTTGCCGTAGACACCTTGAGTTTTGGAAACCGATATGAAGGCGTTTCCGTCAATACGGTGAATAATTTGCATAATATGCGGTTTGTCGGTCTTGTGGGCCATGATTATCAGCACCTTGAGACTGTTCTGGCTGTAGCAGCCCTCGCCATCGAGCAAAGTGGCGCCACGGCCGACCTCTTTGGTGACAGCCTCGCCAATCTCATCGTTCTTGGCTGAGAACACCATTATCTGGTACGACTGCTTGTTGCCGTCCAGCACCATGTCGAGCACATAGGTCATTACCATCATCACGATGTAGCCAAACACCACATTCTCAATCTTGTACGACACAAAATAGGAGCAGCCGATAATAACAATGTCGAGATACATTATCACCTTGCCCGGCGAAATGTTGTAGAACTTCGAGATTATGAGCGCGATGATGTCGGTGCCGCCGCTGTTGCCGCCCATCGAAAATGTCATTCCGATGCCGACCCCGCACAGGGCACCGCCGATGATGGCACACATGAAGTTGCCGAACTCGGCCACGTTGAAAAGGTTCTCGACATGGAGCACCTGCTGCCACAGAATGAAGCAGAGCGACGACATTATTATGCCATAAATGGTGTTGGCTCCGAACCTGGAGCCGAGTACCTTGAATCCAATCAGAACCAATATTGCATTGATAATGAGGTTGATGATACCGATAGGCAGAGGCACACCCACTGCGAGGTTGAGCGTCGACGAAATACCGCTCACTCCACCGCCAACTATTTTTGCCGGCAGCATGAATGCGGCCCATCCAAAGGTGTAAATCATGATGCCGAGCGTTATGACAACGTAGGACAGGATGATTTGATGTTTTTTCTTGAAAATCTGCATTTTATCTTTTTTTATTTATTCTCTGCAATTTTTTGATAGTTTCTGGCACCAAATATTTTGGAGCCAACTCTGACGATGGTGCTGCCCTCGGCAACGGCTTCGGCATAGTCGTGGCTCATACCCATCGAAAGTTCTTTGAAAGCCTCGTCGGCGGCAAACCAACGCTGCTTCAGAGTGTCGAAAATCGAATGGAGCTTGCGGAATTCCGAGCGAACCTGCTCCGTGTCGGGTGTATTTGTAGCCATTCCCATCACACCGACAACACGCACGTTGGGGTAATCCTTCAAGCCTGCAAGCATCTCCTCGGCCTCGGCCATGGTGAAACCGCTCTTGGTTTCCTCGGTGGCGATGTGGAACTCGAGCAGCACGTCGACCACACGGCCCGCTTTAGCAGCGGCGCGGTCTATGTCGGCCAAATGGGCGGCAGAGTCAACGCCGTGGATAAGCGTCACAAAATCAATGTAATATTTGATTTGTTTCGACTGGATGTGACCTATGAAATGCCACTCTATATCCTTTGGAAGAGCCTCGTGCTTGTCGCGTAACTCAAGCGGATAGTTCTCGCCGAAAGCTTTTTGGCCGGCATCGTAAGCCTCCAACAAATCCTCGAGAGGCTTTGTTTTCGACACCGCCACCAGTTTCACACCGGACGGAAGGCTGCTTTTAACGCTATCAAGATTGTCTTTTATCATATTAATATTAACGTTTCTTCGGCCGAAATATTGTTATGGATGGTGATTTTTTTATTGCTGTCCGAACCAAGGCCGATGTAAGGCCGACCTTAACCCGACCCGAACCTATTCAATTTATTGATTTTCAACTCATTATAATAAATTCATCTAAATATTTGGTTTTCAACCTATTGCACCCTTCGGTTTGATGGGTCGGTCATCACTTCGTTCACTATGGTGCAGACCATTTGTTTCAATTCGTCGATAAACTGCTGCGGACTGTATTTGTGGGCCTCGATGTCGCGCAACTTCTTCTCCCAGCGGCCTGTAAGCTCGGCGCTCTTCAGAAGGTCCTCTTTGATGACCGCTATCAGTTCCACGCCGCGCGATGTCGCGATAAGGTTCTTGCGCTCTTTGCGGACATATTGGCGTTTGAGCAGGGTTTCGATGATGGCTGCACGGGTCGACGGGCGGCCTATTCCGTTCTCTTTCAGTGCGTCACGCAACTCGTCGTTGTCGACGGTCTTGCCAGCGGTCTCCATTGCGCGGAGCAACGTGGCCTCGGTGAAGGGCTTGGGAGGGGTGGTTTGTTTGGCCGTAAGGGTCGGAGTGTGAGGGCCGTGCTCGCCCTTGGCAAAAGCCGGAAGGGTTTGTTCCTTGTCGGAATTCTCAGGATTTTCAGAGTTGTCTGAGTCTTCGGAGTTGTCCGTTTTTTTCGCGAAAAGTACCCGCCAGCCCTCGTCGACTATCTGTTTGCCGTTGACTTTGAACTCAATCTTCTCGACCTCGCCGAGCACCGTGGTGGTGGCAAACTTGCAGTCGGGATAAAAAACGGCTATGAAACGGCGCACCACCATGTCGTAAACCCTTTTCTCGCTGACGCTGAGGCTGGCACCGGTGGGGTCGACTCCGGTGGGTATAATGGCGTGGTGGTCAGTAACTTTCGAGGTATCGAACACTTTTTTGCTTTTCTTGAGCTTGGTGCCCATGAGCGGTGCGATGAAGGCGGCGTAAGGTGCGAGCCCCTGCAGGATTTTCGGGCACTTGGCGTAAACGTCGTCGCTGAGGTAGGTGGTGTCGACACGGGGGTATGTGGTCAGTTTCTTTTCGTACAGGCTCTGGATGTGACGCAGGGTTTCGTCGGCCGAGAAGCCGAATTTTTTGTTGCACTCGACCTGCAGCGAGGTGAGGTCGAACAGACGCGGAGGGGCCTCGGTGCCTTTCTTCTGCGAAATATCCGTCACTGTAAATTCCTTGCCTTCAACCTCTTGAAGTGCCTTGACGCCTTCTTCCTCGTTTGTTATCTTGCCTTTGGTGGCGGTGAAAAGCACATCGCGGTAGGTGGTTGCGAGCACCCAGTATGGCTCGGGCTTGAAGTTCTCGATTTCCTGCTGGCGATTCACAATCATGGCCAGTGTGGGAGTCTGCACACGCCCTATCGAGCGCACATCGCCACGGCCGGAGCGGTATTTCAAGGTGTAGAGCCGTGTGACGTTCATGCCTAAAAGCCAGTCGCCTATGGCACGACAAAGGCCGGCCTCGTAGAGGCTACGGTACTCCTCCTGCGGCTTGAGGTTCGAAAAACCCTCGCGGATGGCTTCGTCGGTCATCGACGAAATCCACAGCCTGCTCACAGGGCAGGTGGCACGGGCTTTCTGCATCACCCAGCGCTGGATGAGTTCGCCCTCCTGCCCGGCATCGCCGCAGTTGACGATACGGTCGGCGGCCTGCATAAGGCGCTCAATTACAGCGAACTGGCGTTTATAACCGTCATTATCGATTAATTTTATTCCGAATCGTTGCGGAATCATCGGCAGCTGGCCGAAAGTCCATTGTTTCCACTGCGGGGTATAGTCGTCAGGCTCCTTGAGGGTGCAGAGATGGCCGAAGGTCCACGTAACCTGATAGCCGTTACCCTCCATATAACCCTCGTGGCTTTGGTTGGCCCCAAGGATTTTGGCTATGTCGCGGGCGACACTCGGTTTTTCGGCTATACAGACTATCATCGCTTTTTATTTATCACTGGCTTTAAAAATATTGATTGAGCACCAGTCGTCACAGGTCATACTGAGCGTCGGCGTAAGGCCAAGACTTCGGGCATAAGCATCCAACTGTATGCGGTCCTGTTCGTAGAAACCGCTGATTATCAGCACTCCGCCAGGCTTGAGCACCTTGTCGTACTCTGTCATGTCGCGCATGAGTATGTTTTTGTTGATGTTGGCCAGAACCATGTCGAACGAGCCGTCGAGGGTGGTGGCGTCGCCGAGGCGCACGTTGATGTCGACCCCGTTGAGGGCGGCATTTTCGACGGCGTTTCGGTAAGACCACTCGTCGATGTCGACAGCCTCGACGTATGAAGCGCCGAGTTTTTTGGCCAAAATGGCGAGCACACCTGTGCCGGTACCCATGTCAAGCACCTTTTTGCCGACGGGCATTTCCTCTATCAGGTGGTCTATCATCAAGCGGGTGGTGGGATGATGGGCGGTGCCGAAACTCATTTTAGGCTCTATAACAATCTCATAGTCAACATCGTCGCGATGCTCGTGGAACGGCGCACGGACATACACGGTATGGTCCCAACACTTTTCAAGAATCGGCTTGTGGTTGCGTTCCCACTCCTCGTTCCAATCCTTGTCGGGCATTTCTTCGACGGTGTAGCTGCACTCGATTGCGGCGCACTCGTCGCTGAGGGACTTGATGCGGCCGATGGCATCGTCGACATCGCTGCGGACAAAATCGGCGGCAGGCACGTAGGCCTTGAGGCCGTCGGGAGTGTCGGCGAAACTGTCGAAAGCGCCATCGTTGCCGAGAGCGTCGACAAGCAGTGAACGTGCCGGCTCGACAGGGTTGATTTTGAAAGTGACTTCGGTGTATTTCATTTTTGAACTAAGAACTAAGAGTTAAGAACTAAGAAGTTGCAGGGTTTCTGGATATTCAACTTTTGTCAAAAAGAGGCCGCAGGCCGGCATGCTGACTCCGGCGGCGCAGCGGTCCTTCTTTTCTATAATCTGGCGCAGGCCGTCGATGGTGAGCTTGCCACGGCCTACGTCGAGCAGGGTGCCCGTCACAGAACGCACCATGTTGCGCAGGAAACGGTTGCTCTTTATCGTGAACACCAATTCGCCGTTTTCATCCTTCCACTCGGCTTGCGAGAGGTGGCAAATGTTGGTCTTGACCTGGGTGTGCAGCTTGGCGAACGAGGTGAAGTCGTCGTACTCCATCAGCACCTCGGCGGCACGGTTCATAAGGTCAACATCCGGTGCGAAGTATATGCGGCAATACTGACCCTGACGGAACGGCATACGCTGCTGGCTGACGTGGTACTGGTAGGTGCGGCTCAGGGCGTCGAAACGGGCATGGGCGTTGTCGGCAACAGGGAAAATACGGAACACCACAATAGACTCCGGCAAGAGCGAATTCATCTTCCATGCCACCTGATTGGGGTCGAAATCCACATCGGAGTCGAAATGAGCGTAAAAATCACTCGCATGGACACCCGTATCAGTACGGCCACAGCCCACAACCGCCGTCGGACAACGGAGCAAGGTTGAGAGCCCTAACTCTATGGTTTCCTGAACGGTAGGCAACTCTGGCTGACGCTGCCATCCGCAGTAGTCAGCTCCGTTGTAAGCCAGATGTATGAAATATCGTGCCATAATTTCAAACTGCAAAATTACAAAAAAAAGCCCATATCTGTCTATTTTTTTACAGAAAATTTGTATATTTGCATTTTGTAATATGGAATAAGTACATCTAATTAAAAACTGAATCTCAACATTTTAACATGAAATTTATTGCTACAAACAACATCAAGGGCGACCTTTTCGGCGGCGTAACCGCAGGTATTGTGGCCCTTCCCTTGGCTCTTGCCTTCGGTATTCAGGCCTTCAGCGGCATCAATGACCCCTCGGCGGCTTCGATGGGAGCCTATGCCGGATTGGTCGGCGCCACCCTGCTGGGTTTCTTCGCCGCCCTGTTTGGTGGCACTCATAGCCAGATTAGCGGTCCCACCGGCCCCATGACCGTCATAACCGCCACATTGGTGAGCGGCGCCTTCGCCTCGAGCGGCGGAAGCATATCGGCCGTGCTGGTGAGCATGGCTCTGGCTGCCGTGTTCTGCGGCCTGTTCCAAATCCTGTTCGGCCTCATCAAACTGGGCAAGTATGTGCGTTACATCCCCTACCCCGTGCTGAGCGGATTCATGAGCGGTATCGGCGTAATCATTATACTGCAGCAGCTATACCCGTTGGTAGGCCAAAGCGGCTCAGGCTCGATGATTGACCTGTTAGTTGGTGTGCCCGAGGCGTTCGGTTCGCTCTCGCTGACGGCCCTGCTGCTCGGTCTGGGAACCGTGGCAATAATATATCTTTTCCCGCTGATTACCAAAAAGGTGCCTTCAACTTTGGTAGCACTGTTGGTGATGACCGTGGTGTCGCTCTTCATCGACATGGAAGGTGTACCTACCATAGGCAAGATTCCTTCGGGACTGCCTCTGCCATTTTTCGCAAGCGACAAGGTGAGCCTCGTCGGGCTCGACTGGGGCACCATACTGAAAGCCGCCATCATCCCCGGCCTCACCCTTGCCGGCCTCGGTTCGATTGACACATTGCTCACATCGGTTGTGGCCGACAATATCACCAAAACTAAGCATAACTCAAACCGTGAGCTTATAGGTCAGGGTATCGGCAACGCTGTGGCCGGCCTGTTCTGTGGCCTGCCCGGTGCCGGTGCCACCATGCGCACCGTGGTCAATGTGAAAAGCGGTGGCCGCACCCAGTTGAGCGGCATGACTCATGCCCTGCTACTCCTCGCCATCCTGCTTGGACTCGGCAGCCTCGTGCAATATGTGCCGCTGTCGGTCCTGGCTGGCATCCTCATCACCGTGGGTTGGGGAATTATCGACTTCAAAGGATTCCGCGACCTGCCGAAGATTCCGCGTGCCGACGCTGTGGTGCTCATCGTGGTCTTCCTCGTCACTGTGTTTGTAGACCTGCTCACCGCCGTCGGAATCGGAATGGTGATAGCCTGCGTCCTCTTCATGAAACGTGCCAGCGACCTCGTCGAAGGCGGCTACTCGTCGCAGGAAATGACCAACTTCGACAAAGAGAGCCCGTGGGACGACGAGCATGGAATGCCAGACACCGTTGCTCACAAAATCTACATACAACGTCTCAACGGTCCCATCTTTTTCGGCACCATCAACAAATTCAAACAGGTTATGAGCGACGTGCCGTCCGATGCCAAGATTGTCATCATCCGTATGCGTCTCGTCTCTTTCATGGACCAAAGCGGGCTATACGCCATGGAGGAAGCCATCAAAGACCTTCAGTCTCGCGGCACTCAGGTGCTTATGACCATCATCCAGCCGCAGCCGATGTATATGCTCACAAAGATGAATCTCATTCCCGAAGTCATTCCAGAAGACCACACCTTCAAGACCTTCGAGGACTGCACCGAATATCTGAGAAACCAACTCGAAAAATAATCAAAAACATAAAAACACAAAACAATGGGTCGCGCATTTGAATATCGCAAAGCAAGAAAACTCAAACGGTGGGGCAATATGGCTCGCACCTTCACCCGAATCGGCAAAGAAATCGAGATGGCCGTCAAAGCCGGCGGTCCCGACCCCGCCTCAAACCTCAGGCTACGCCTCCTCATCTCCACAGCCAAAAACGAAAGTATGCCCAAGGAGAACGTCGAACGCGCCATCAAACGTGCCATCTCCAAGGATACATCTGATTACAAAGAAGTAGTGTACGACGGCAAAGGACCTCACGGCATAGCCATCGTGGTGGAGACCGCCACCGACAACCCGACACGCACCGTGGCCAACCTTAGGGCGGCCTTTGTCCGAGGTAAGGGCGAACTTGGTACGATGGGAATGAACGATTTTCTCTTCGAGCGCAAATGCTCTTTCGTCGTGGCATACAAAGACGGTGTCGACATGGACGAGCTCGAACTCGAACTCATAGACTGCGACATTGACGAAGTGTTCCGCGACGAGGACGACATCATGATTTACGCCGACTTCAAAAACTACGGTCCGATCTCGAAATATCTCGAAGACCACGGTTTTGAAATCAAATCTTTCAAATTCGAGCGCATACCTCTCACCCTCCGCGAATTATCGGAAGAAGAACAAAACGACGTCAACGGACTCCTCGAACGTCTCGAGAACGACGACGATGTGACCGCTGTGTTCCACAATATGGCTTGATATTAAACAAGGTTGATATGAACCGAATTATTTTAACCCTCGCCTGCGCAGCGCTGTTTCTAGCCTCGTGCAACAATACAAAGGAACTTGTTCCCGAAGAGAACAGTAGCGATTTCGTCACAATCACCGACGTTGTGCCTGACGTAATACTTGAGATCCGATACTACGGCACATACAACTTCGTCGGGACTCGTATCGACGGTTATCAGCAGCCGACGGCACTGCTCACACGCCGTGCAGCCGATAGCCTCCGCGCCGTGAGCGACGATGTTATGGCACAAGGTTACCGACTGAAGATTTACGATGCCTATCGCCCACAGATGGCTGTCGACCATTTTGTGCGCTGGGCCGCCGACATGGCCGACACAGCCATGAGGCAATATTTCTACCCCGATGTCGACAAGAGCCGTCTGTTCGAGCTGGAATACATCATGGCAAAGAGCGGCCACACACGTGGTTCGACGGTAGACTTGACATTGTTCGATATGAATACCGAGAAAGAACTCGACATGGGCGGCACATTCGACTGGTTCGGCAGCGAGAGCCATCCCGACTGCGGCGGCAATCCCGAAGCAGGTACATATCGGCCAAACGACACCATCACCGCTATGCAGTTTGCCAATCGTATGATACTTCGTGAAGCCATGCTGCGTCACGGATTCAAACCGCTCGACAGCGAATGGTGGCACTTCACACTGCGCGACGAACCCTACCCCGACACATACTTCACTTTTCCTGTGAAACAACTGTAAAAACAAAGATTAAACGTAAAAACAATTACATATCATGAAAAAAACATTGTTGATTTTTGCACTGGGAGCTCTACTCTCGACCAACATCACTGCTCAGAGTGACTTTACCCTCAACAGCCGTGCATGGACTACCAACTACTGGACCATGCTTATCTATGATGTCGCACATCTCACGGTATCACATTTTCTGTTCTCCGAGGAGGCCGACCGCGACGTTTTCTCGCGCATCGTACCCAGCGCCGCCCTCGTGTTTCCCGTAGGTATTGAGAAGGCGGGGTTTGATGCCAACGACATTTATGGCCCCTATCACCGCGCTTTCGGCAATCCGTTCACCCACCCTGGCGATTTCGGCATTGGCATCGACGCCTCTTGGAAACCCGGTTTCGCAGGAGTCTACGCCGGAGCCTACTTTAAGAGCCAGGAACTCTGCTTCCGCAATGGCGACGATTTACGCGGACTCTATTTCCAACCCCGAGCCGGAGTCATCATGGGACAAAATGGTGCCATTGAAGCCGGCGTGTACTACGACATGACTGTCGGAGTTGCTGGCAACTACCCCAACGCTTCGAAAAGTATGCTTCTTGATGGTCTCGGTCTCGACTTCGCGCTTTCGTACGGCCGATCAAACGGCAACAGAGGCATAATATCATTCATGCTGCCCTTGCACAACTTCCTCAACGAAAATCATGCCAGCGGCGCATTCACCGGGATGAAACGTCGTGTAGGATATATAATGCTCACACAGCGAATCAGTTTCTAACGGCACAAATTATTTATTAACAAAAACAATAATACCATGAAAAAAATGTTAATCATTGCGGTCCTGCTGGTCGCTACAATGAGCGCTAATGCTCAATGGTTCGACTTCTCGAACAACAATCATCGCTACGAACTGGGTGTCAACCTCGGAATGACTGGTATCGGCACTGGATTCCAGAACTTCGGTTTTGGTGCAAGCCTCGAAGTCTGGGGCGTATACCTCGACTTCACCACTGCCGGCCCGATGTACGAGCACGACAATCGTGTCGCCAGCATGAACGACCCCGCCAATGTCCGCTACATACCCGACTCGACAACAACAACTGTCAACCTCGGCTACCAGATTCCCGTGCTTCCGTGGCTCCGTGTCATGCCAATCTTCGGCATCACCATCAACACCAGCGGCTACACCGATATGGCCACCCAAAACATCTCGGTCTCCGGCAACAGCGAAAGCGTCAGCGCAGAATTATACCACGACTATAAAAAGCAGCACACCTGGAGCGACTTCAACTACGGTGGCGGTCTCGTCATCTCGCCCATCAAGTGGGTCAGCATCTACGGTGTCTACACCACCCACGCCATCTATGGAGGCATCACCTTCAACTTCAGCCCGCTTCGCAACACCATCGACATTGAGTAACGGGACAGGCTCAAAAATACAAAAAACAGAATGCGGAAGTCGACATTTTCGATTTCCGCTTCTCTTTTTCTAAAGACTCATTATACTGATTTTCAGCGCAATGAATATTTTTTGAAAAATTTTCTTTGCCAATTCAAAAAAAGTTTGTACTTTTGCACCCGCTTTTGAGACAAAAAGCTCCATCAAAAAGGCCGCATTCGTCTAGTGGTCCAGGACAACTGCCTCTCACGCAGTAGATCGCCGGTTCGACTCCGGCATGCGGTACCAAGAGACCTGAAAATCAGGTCTCTTTTCTTATGCCCGAAAAACTTTTTCGGCTAATTCAGAAAAAAGTTGTAATTTTGCACCTCGAAAAGCGGCAGCGGTTCCATCGCCGGATTGGCAACAATCGGGAGGAAAGTCCGGGCAACACGAGCCACCATACTTCCTAACGGGAAGGGGCCTGAAGGGGCAACCCTCAGACTACAGCGAGTGCCACAGAAACCAGACCGCCGATTGTGCGTAATGCACAAGGCAAGGGTGAAACCGCGAGGCAAGAGCTCACGACCGTGCGCAGTGATGCGCCGGATGGTAAACCTTATGGGTTGAAAGACCAAATATACCGGCTGCACGTAGGGCAGGCTCGCCCGATGGCCGGGGGGTAGGTCGATAGAGGCCGCCGGCGACGACGGCAGTAGATTAATGATGGAAGGCTGCATAAACAGTTACAGAACCCGGCTTACAAGCTGCCGCTTTTTTTTAATTGAAAAAGAAAAAATGAAAATTAATATGAAAACAAATAATATATATATCGTTCTTGTCGCAGTGATGTCGCTGATGCTCGCCGCCTGCTCGGGACAGTACCGCGCCGTGTCGCACGCTGCCCTGCTCGACTATCACGACAGTCCCACCTACGGCAACCTCAAACAACTGGCCGAAGCCTACGCCGTCACCATCAACTCAGCCTATCAGGCCGACACCATCCACCCTGGCCTTCTGGCCGACTACGGAGTGACCTTGGCCATGCTTGGCGAAGAGGAGGAGGCCAACCGCATGTTCAACCGTGAAATCAAAGCCTTCCCTC
>CADCPQ010000158.1 GCA_902803395.1 uncultured Bacteroidota bacterium | reverse complement strand
GTGGAAGGCGCGCACGAAGTGGTCGCTCGAGGCCTTGGCGGCACTGTAAGGGCTGTGGGGCTGGTATTTGAGGTCTTCGGTGAAGAATTTCTCGCCGTAGGCCAAGTGGTGCTTGCCGCTTGAGGCCTTGGTGGAGAATGGAGGCTCAATGCCTTCGGGGTGAGTCATTTGCAAGGCTCCGTAAACTTCATCGGTCGAAATGTGGTAGAAACGCTTGCCTTCCCAGTCGCCGTTCCAATAAAGTTTTGCAGCTTGCAACAAACTGAGGGTTCCCATGACGTTGGTTTTGGCGAATGTGAAGGGATCTTTGATGGAACGGTCGACATGGCTTTCAGCCGCAAGATGGATGATGCCGTCGACGTGTTCGTCCTGCATGAGTTTATAGACACCGTCAAAGTCGCAGATGTCCATACGAACAAACTTATAGTTGGGTTTCGACTCGATATCCTTGAGATTTTCGAGGTTGCCGGCATAATTCAGCAGGTCGAGGTTGATTATGTGGTATTCAGGGTATTTGTTGACAAGCAGACGAACTACGTGCGAGCCAATGAATCCGGCACCTCCGGTGACGATGATGTTGCGTTTGAATTCCATAATATTTCGGCTTTAAAGATTTTGCAAAGATACAATTTTTTTTTAATTTTCAGACAAAAATCTGCATTACAGCAGTCCACGGTTGCGTAACAGAGGAGTCACCGACGGCTGTTTCCCGCGGAATTCGACGTAGAGGGTCATTGGGTCAACAGTGTTACCGCTCTCGAGCAGGTGGCGGAATTTGGCTGCAAGTTCGGGGTTGAAGAGGTCGCCGCTCTCGCGGAAGGCCTCGAATGCGTCAGCGTCGAGGATGGCAGTCCATGTGTAGCTGTAGTAGCCAGCGTCGTAGCCGGTAGTGAATATGTGTTGGAAATAGGGACTCTTGTAGCGTGAAATGATTTCGGGTATGAGGCCGATTTTCTTCATAGCTTGCTCCTCGAACTGCAGTGGGTCAATGTGTTGCGCGGTGGTGATGGTGTAGTAATCCATATCCAGCAACGAAGCGGCGAGAAGTTCTGTGTTGATGAAGCCTTGCCCGTAGGTCTGTGCGGCTGCTATCTTCTTTATGAGCTCGTCGGGTATGGCTTCGCCGGTCTTGTAGTGGCGGGCGTAGGTTTTCATCACTTCGGGATGGCGGCACCAATTCTCCATAACCTGAGATGGGAGTTCGACGAAATCGCGAGGCACGTTGGTGCCGGCAATCGAGGGATAGGTGCATTTGCTCAACAGGCCGTGCAGAGCGTGGCCGAATTCGTGGAAGAGGGTCTCGCTCTCGTCGAAGTTGAGCAGGGCCGGCTTGTCGGCGGTGGGTCGAGTGAAATTGCATACAACCTGAATGATGGGGATGACGTTCTCACCCGTCTTACGGTCGCGGTGCTGGCCTCGGAACTCTGTCATCCATGCACCGCTGCGTTTGCTGGCACGGGGGTGGAAATCCATGTAAAGGATACCTATGACGTTGTCGCCGTCCATCACCTCATAAGCATGGGCTTCGGGGTCGTAGTTGGGCAGGTCTGGGTTCTCGCGGAATGTGAGGCCGTAGAGTTTATTGGCAACACTGAATGCGCCTTCGCGCACTGCGTCGAGCGAGAAATAGGGACGCACCACAGAGTCTTCTATGTCGTATTTTTCCTTGCGCAGTTTTTCGCTATAGTAGCGCCAATCCCAAGGTTGGAGTTTGGCACCAGGCTCGTCGGCAGCGAGCATTTTCTGGTATTCGTCGCGTTCGGCTTTGGCTTTTTTGAGGGCCGGACTCCAAATCTGGTTCAGGCATTTGTAGACGGCGTCGGGAGTTTTTGCCAGACAGTCATCGAGCACCCAGTCGGCGTGGGTCTTGTAGCCGAGGATGTTGGCACGTTCGAGCCTGAAATTGACGAGGCTGTCGATGATTTTAGTGTTGTCGAATTCACCGTCGCGGCAGCGGTCGGCGTAGGCATGCCATACCTCTTCGCGCAGAGCGCGGTCGGGGCAGGTCTTCATAAAGGGCTCCCACGTCGGAATGTCGAGAGTGACCACTTCGCCGTTGCCAAGCTCTTTTTTGTAGGCGTTGGTGGCTTTGAGCACGTTCTGTGCAAACCGAAGGGTGAGCGAGGCGATTTTCTCATTCAATTCGCGGAAACGGGCCTGCTTTTCGACCGGAACATTGGCACCGGCGCGCACAAAACCTTTATATGTCTCTTCCAAAAGACGCATCTGTTCGGCGTTGAGGTCGAGGCTTTCGCGCTGGTCGTAGACGGCTTTGATACGCTCAAAAAGCTTTTTGTTGAGGGCTATGTCGTCGCCGTGGGCCGAGAGCAGGGGCGTGACCTCCTCGGCGATGGCCTCCATTTCGGGACTGTTTTCACACTCGCTGAGGTTGAAGAAAACGCCGCTCACTTTGTTGAGCAGTTCGCCACTGTACTCATAGGGTATGATGGTATTGCCGAAGGTGGGTTCCTCGCTGTTGTTGGCGATAGCGTCGATACATTCTTTCTGCTGCTTCATACCCTCCTTGAATGCGGGCAGGTAGTGCTCAGTTTTGATGCGGGCGAAATCTGGTATTTCGTAGGGGGTGTTCCAGTCGCCGAAGAAGGGGTTTTCCATGTCTTTTTTGTTTTTGCATCCGGCCAAAGTCAGGAGTGTCAGACCGGCCACAATTAATAATTTATGTTTCATTTCTGGTTGGTTGTATTTTGTTCAGCTGTAAGGTTTTTCATCACGAGGTCGAAAAGTTCGCCGTCGAGTTTTTTGGCAAGAATTTTGTTGTCCTTGTCGAGCAGGTAGATTTGCGGTGTGGACTGGATATCGTAGACTTCACGCCAGTCGATGTTGGCCTCGCCGCCGTTGACGTTGAGCCAGAAGTCGTGGTTTATTCCGTGTTCCTCGAGGAACAGTTTCCAGTGGCGCACCGAGTTTTCGTCGGGTTCGGTGAGGACGGCGTAGACGGCTATCGGAACTTTTTCGCTGTATTTCAAAAAATGTTCGTATATTTGCGGAATGGTTTTCTTGCAGTGCCCGCACGACGGGGACCAGAAAATCAGCAACTTGTATTCGAACGGCAGTCGGTGGAGCGAGATGGCGCGGCGCAAAGTGTCGTACATTATCAGTTCGGGGGCCTCGCGTCCGATGAGGAGTCGGTCCCACTTTGAGGCGCGGTCAACTTCCTGCTCTATCGACGAGGGTGCGGCCCATGTGGCGTTGGCATAATATTTGAGAATAAGGTGTACGTATACTTCATCGTACGACATGACGTTGCTTTGCAGGTATTTCTGAGCCCACGAGAGCAGGAGCCATTGGAACACGTCGCCGTCGGGTGTGGCGCGGTCGAGAGCCGCGTCGAGCCGCGGAATGATTTCGCTCGGCACAGCGCCCTTGAGAACCTTGTCGACATAATCCATGACGCTCTGATAGAACACTTTTTTCGGTGTGCGGATAATCATTTCGTCGTCGAGTGGCATATTGTCCAGATAGTGGTCGGCATAGTAGTAGTAACGCTCGACTTTGGTGAGTTCGCGGCCTGTGGAGTCGTGGGTCGGCGGTTCGTCGCGATGTGTGGCCATCATCACCTTCGAGGTCATGCAGTCGGGGTGGGCTTTGACGAAATCCATCATGACGCCGTAGATGATGTCCTGGACGCTGTCGCGTATGAAAGCGACGGCGGTGGCCGAGTCCATCGTGGCGCGACGCGCGTCGAGGTCGCTGTAGGTCTTGTGCAGCAGGCGCTGGTATTCGTACATCAGCTCGTTTTCGCGCGAACCCTCGACCTTCATGTTGGTCGCCCAGTTGCGCTCGTTGGTGGTGAATTTGAAGAAAGGCTTCTCGTGGTAAACCGCAAACTCCATGTAGTTGCCTTGAGGGTTGGCGATGAAGTACATTCCCGGCTTCAGCTCCTCGGTGCCGCTGAACACAAAGCGGTCCTTGCTGTCGCGGTAGGCGGTGTCGATTACGCGGTTGCCGGCGGCAAAGTAGCAGCCCATCACCATCATCGTGTCGTGGTTGCCCTCGATTTTGAGGGTTATGCGGAATGTCTCCTTGCCCGGTTTGGCTTCGGC
>CADCPQ010000157.1 GCA_902803395.1 uncultured Bacteroidota bacterium | reverse complement strand
TGTCCGCCTGTGGTTGTTGGCAACCAGCAAGGCTCATCAGGAACAATGCCATGATAAAAAAGCCTATCTTCAATTTGTTTTTTAAGGCAGTGTCCAATCTTCCCGTGTGCATCGGCGGATACTCTTGCTTGTTGTGGTCGTTGAGAATTGGTGTTTCCATATACATATATAACGTAAAAGTGGGATTTTTATTTTGTGTGGGAACGCTTTTTTATAAGGAATTAAAAATAAACGCCTGACAAGCAGGCGTTTATTTCGGTTATAGCGATATTGGTGCTATTCCTGCGATGTTGTCTCGGAGACTTCGTCGGTGTAGATTGTCGGGGTGCCGTCGCCAAACTGTATGAATCCGCGGATGTAGTAGGTCGTGCCGGGCTGCAGTCCGCCGAGAAGGACGGTGACAGTGCGCGAGCCGTCGGGGTTTTCATCCATGCCGAGGATTGTTTCGTCGATCTCTCCGGTTTCGGTGTTGAGGTGCTCGAAGGCGTTGTAGACCTGGTCGTTGAGCGTCGGGCTGCCGGTGGTGTTGTAGACGGCGCCGATACCGATGGGGTTGTCGTCGAAGTAGCCGGTTACGGTTATGCTGAGGCTTGTGGAGCTGGCGACATTGACGCTCTCGATGTTAATCCAGTTGGTGTCGCTGTCGCCGTTCTCTGCGGTCGAGTATGTGCGGACGTAGCTGAGGATGGGCTCGCTGTCGGGGGTGAGTTTCAGCCATGCGATGATGTTGTAGGCTGTTCCGGCAGTCAGGTTGTTGAGGGTATACTCAAAATTGCCATACGAATCGGTGTTGCATACAGCATTGTTGCTGGTCATTGTGGGGATGCCTGCGCTTGCCGGGCACCATATCAGGCCGCAAGTATAGTTTGGGAACTGCCCCAGATATTCGTCGACACTGCCGGTGACGTGAGCCGTCACGGTAATGGAACTCTCGGTTCTTGAAACCAACTCGGGTGTGCCGATGCCGAGGTCGCCTTGGTCGGGGTTGTCGCCACCGCCGCCGTTGGATTTGACGATGTGGAAGCGGATGTCGCCACGGATGTCGCGTCCGTCGAACTCAATGTAGTCGCCGTGGAAATCGCATATGGAGTCGTCGATGTAATCGATGGTGAAGGTGAAGTCGTGGTTGTGGGTTGAGATTTTGATGCTGTTGCCGTTGATGACCCAGCCGAAATCGTTGTTCTCGTCGGGGCCGCCGTCGCTCATCAGGCCGCGTCCATTGTTGTAGAAGGCGAGGGTCATGTTCGGAGGCGTCATGTTCTGTCCGTCGACGGTCATGCGCTCAACCTGCCAAGTGCCGACGAGGAGGGTGCTGTAGTTGTTGTTGTCGCCGTTGGGCTTGTTGTCGTTGTTTTCGGTTTCTTTTTCTGTGCAGGCTGCAAACGACATAATCAGCGTCAGGGCACACAGAATTTTACAAATCTTTTTCATGGGTAATAAGTGTTTATTGATTTAAAATGTTTGTGAATTGATAATCAAAATGTTATGTGGTTGCGTTTTCGGTTTTTTATTGGTAATCGACACTGCAAATATACAAATTTTTAATATACACAAAAATATTTTGTGAAAAATTAACTTTTTTCGGAGTTTTGCGGTAAGATTATTCGACGAGGTCTTTCGCGTATTTGCGGGCGTTGGCCACAATCTCGGCCTCGTTGGCGACTTGGCGGTTCCTCATCACAATTTTGCCGTTGCAAATGACGGTGTCGATGGCGTCGGAGTGAGCCGCGTATACGAGGTTCGACAGTGCGTTGTGGCAAGGGACAAAGGCGACGTTGTCGAGGTCGACGAGAATCATGTCGGCCAGCCAGCCTTCGGCAATACGACCCGCTTTGAGTCCGAGAGCACGGAAACCGTTTTCGGTTGCGGCCTGCATTATGTCGCGGGCAGGACTTGCGGTAGGGCTTTGTCGCCAGCCTTTTTGCAGCAGAGCCGCAGTTTTGGCGGCTTCGAGCATATCGAGGTTGTTCGACGAGGCACATCCGTCGGTACCTATCGTGACGTTGGCTCCGGCAGCAGCCAGTTCGCTAAACAAAAAACGGTAGCCAGACCCGAGTTTCAGGTTCGAGTTGGGATTGTGGACCACGGTACAGCCATGTCGGCCGATGAGTTCGATTTCATGCTCGCTGAGGTGCAGACTGTGGGCGCCAATTAGTTTTTCGCCCATGGTGTCGAGAACTCCGATACGGTCGAGCAGTTCGTAGGGACGGCAGCCATGCTGGCTCTGGCAGTCGGATACCTCCTTGAGCGTTTCGGCCATGTGAATGTGATAGGCGAGACCATGATGGCTGCAATATTCGGCAGCACGTGTCAAACCGCGTTTAGTGACAGTGTAGATGGCGTGAGGTGCGATGGAATAGGTTACGTTGGGGTAAGGCTCCGGATTAAACAAGTCGAGCTCGTCGCCATCGCCAAACAGGTTGAGCCCGAGTTGGGCGCGTATGCCGCTGTCACTTACGGCTTTTGCCATTTCGGGCAGGAAGAAATACATATCGTTGAAAGCCGTGGTGCCGCTTTTAATCATTTCGAGGCAAGCCAAGCGGGTGCCCCAGTAGATTGAATCGGGATTAAGTCGCTTTTCGGTCGGCCAAATCCATTTGTTCAGCCATTCGTCGAGTGGGGTGTCGTCGCCTAGTCCGCGCAGCAGCGTCATAGGTGCGTGGGTGTGCATATTGGCGAAAGAGGGGAACGCTGCGTATTGGCTACCATCGATATATGTGGAACCAACAGGCATTGGCAATTCGCTGCCAATGCCTGTGATGATATTATCGGTGACGATAACGTTGGTGCGCTGCCCGTCGAGGAGCACTCCCTCTATGAACAGGTGGCTGACCATAGCGTTTTACTGTACCAGAATAAGTATATCGTTTTGCTGCCCTTTGACCACACCGCCACGGATATCGAAAGTGTGTTCGTGGTCGTCGGTGTCAATTATTCTCAGGCTGCCTTTGCCGAGCGACGATATGATAGGGGCGTGGTTGTTCATTATCTCGAACAAACCTCCGGTGCCTGGCAGTTGAATGAGCTTGGCATCGCCTTCGAAAACGGTTGAATCCGGTTTTGTTATCTTGACTTTCACGTTTCAGTTTTCAATTTTCAACTTTCAACTTTCAATTTACTTCGTTTCGGCCAGGATTTTCTCACCTTTCTCGATAGCTTCCTCGATGGTGCCGACAAGCAGGAATGCCTGCTCGGGCAGGTAGTCGACCTCGCCATCGAGTATCATGTTGAAGCCCTTGATGGTGTCCTCGATGTTGACGAAACGGCCTTCGAGACCGGTGAATGCCTCGGCCACGAAGAAAGGCTGTGAGAGGAAACGCTGGATGCGGCGGGCACGGCTGACGACGAGCTTGTCCTGTTCGCCGAGTTCTTCCATACCGAGGATGGCGATGATGTCCTGCAGCTCGTTGTAGCGCTGGAGTATCTGCTTGACCTTCTGGGCGGTGTTGTAGTGTTCTTCGCCTACGATGTCGGGCGAAAGGATGCGCGACGTGGAGTCGAGCGGGTCGACGGCGGGGTAAATGCCGAGCTCGGCAATCTTACGGCTGAGAACGGTCTGGGCGTCGAGGTGGGCGAAAGTTGTAGCGGGAGCCGGGTCGGTCAAGTCGTCAGCAGGCACGTAGACAGCCTGAACCGAGGTGATTGAACCACGTTTGGTCGAGGTGATGCGCTCCTGCATAAGACCCATCTCAGTGGCGAGGGTGGGTTGATAGCCCACAGCCGACGGCATACGTCCCAGCAAGGCAGAAACCTCGGAACCGGCCTGGGTGAAACGGAAGATATTGTCGATGAAGAGCAGAATGTCGCGGCCGCCGGTTTTTTCGTCGCCGTCGCGATAGTATTCAGCCAAAGTCAAACCGGCCAGAGCCACACGGGCACGTGCACCGGGAGTTTCGTTCATCTGGCCGAACACCATGGTGCATTTTGAGTCCTTGAGAGCTTCGGGGTCGATTTTGCTCAGGTCCCAGCTGCCCTCTTCCATACTCTTGTTGAACTCTTCGCCATATTTGATAACGCCGGCCTCAATCATTTCGCGCAGGAGGTCGTTGCCCTCCCTGGTGCGCTCGCCGACTCCGGCGAAAATCGAGAAGCCGTTGTGCTTCTTCGCTATGTTGTTGATAAGCTCCTTGATGAGGACGGTCTTGCCGACTCCGGCTCCGCCGAAGAGGCCGATCTTTCCTCCCTTGAGGTAAGGCTCTATGAGGTCGATGACCTTGATTCCGGTGACGAGGACTTCC
>CADCPQ010000156.1 GCA_902803395.1 uncultured Bacteroidota bacterium | reverse complement strand
GGCTCTCGAAGTAGGGCTTGTCGTAATATGCTATGTTCCAGAATACTGCCTGATAGTTTCGGGCTCCGGTGGGCTGGTTAAGCGAGTAGACGATTTGCTCGAAGCAGTCGGTGACAATCTTGTCGATTGTGCGCTGTTTGAGGCTTAGGTCGACAACGCGGTCGGGTTGTTTGAAATAGTCTTTGCCGTAGTCGAGTCCGATGAAATAGTTGAGGTACATTAGGAACTCAGGTGTGGCGCAGGCGCCGCTGAGCATGGAGCTGACCATGAACACCATGTTGACGAAGCCGCCGCAGACCGACTTGAGGTTGGTGGGGGCCGTCGAGTTGCCGCCTATCGAGGTTGTGCCGCCCAGCAGCCACGGATACATCGTTATCGATGCGCAGTAGTTGGCAAGCGAGGTTTCGTCGTTTTTGTATATGAAATGGTGTGTCAGCAAGTCGATGTAGCGGTTGGCCAGTTCTTTGCCGTACATCTGTTTTATGCGGTCGGTGAGCAGACGGCGGTTGAGGCGGATGAAGTTCGACTTGGGCAGCTCGCCGATGAGGGTGGCGATGTTTTTGTGTTCCACGTTGGCGTTGGCGTCGTATTTCGAGCCGCTGGCGGCGTTGGCGGCGTCGCAGTAGTCGCTCAGGAAACGCAGTTTTTCCATCGTCTCGCGGTCCTCGGTGTGGCGTTGGCGGTAGAGCATGAAACTCTTGGCCACGTTGTAATAACCCTCCTTCATCAGGGCCACCTCGACCTGGTTCTGAATCTCCTCGACGGTGATGCCGTCGTGTATGTCAAGGTGCACGAGTATCTTCGAGATGCTCCCGAGGTCGATAGGCTCTCCGACAGAGTCGAAGGCCTTCGTGATGGCGTTCATGATTTTGTCCAGCGAGAAGCGGTCGGCCGAACCGTCGCGTTTGGTGATGGTGAAAACGTTGGTCTCCATTTTATATTGCTATTGATTTTATCACTACGGCTATGTTGCTGACAAACAGCTTGACAGCGATGGCGAGCAGTATGACGCCGAAAAATTTTCGGAGCACATACACAATATCTCCGCCCAAAATACGTTTTAATTTAGGTAGGTACCGGAGCACGAGAAAGTCGATCACGATGTTGAGCAGCAGTCCGAGCATGATGTTCACGGTCTGGTACTCGGCGTGTAGCGACAGCAGCGCCGTCAGGGCTCCAGGGCCGGCAATCAGCGGGAACGCCACCGGCACTATGCTCGCACCCGAGCCAGCGGACTCGTTCTTGATGATTTCGCGACCCATAATCATCTCCAACGCAAGCAGGAAAAGCACGAAGGCACCGGCCACGGCGAACGAAGCGATGTCGATGCTGAACAGCCTCAGCAACCCTTCGCCGGCGAAGTAGAACGCCAGAAACAGCCCCAGCGCCACCGACGCCGACTGCAGCGGCTTGATGGTTTTGCCCTGCGACTCCATGCCTATAAAAATCGGTATCGAGCCCGTGATGTCGATGATGGCGAACATCACAAGGAAGGCGCTGAATATCTCGGCGAGGTTGAGCTGAATGAGCAAGTCTGTCATTTTCTGTGCAATTGGTGTTTTAAATCTCGTTTTTCGGTTGTGCAAAGTTACGCACTTTTTCCGACCTGTCGGCAAAAAGTTACTAACATTACGACGCTTTCCTGTTAATTTATTGAGAATGAATAATGTAAGAATATTTCAACGCTATAATATTGATACTCAGGCTCTTGTCGGCAATTCATCGCCACGAGGATGAAGCCCGTGCATACCTTCCCGAGGGCTGCCCGAACCATGGCCGAACCAAGGCCGAGCCAAATACGACCCGAACCTATTTAAACCGCTGATTTCCAGTGAATTATGTGTGAAAATGTAAAATATTGGTTTTCAAACGCTTACCGTAGGCCGGTCCGAAAATTGAATTTTGCAAAAACGGGCATAAAAAAACCCCCGTTTCACAACGGGGGCAAAAAAACAAAAGCGTATGAAAAAAAATTACTTTTTCTTGAGGTATTCCTGCACGTTGTCGGAGGCAACGATTTCCTCCTGGAAAGTGTAGGCGTTGGTCTTCGGGGAACGGACCATGCGGATGACCTTGGCGAAACTTTTGCCGGTCGAGGTTTTCAGGGTTGCAACAACTTTCTTTGCCATAGTTCTATTCTCCTATAATGTTACTTGATTTCTTTGTGAACGGTTACCTTTTTGAGGAAAGGATTGTATTTCTTGAGCTCCAGACGCTCGGGGGTGTTCTTTTTGTTCTTGGTGGTGACGTAGCGCGACATACCGGCGACACCGCTGTTTTTCTGCTCGGTGCATTCGAGGATGACCTGGACTCGCGCGTCTTTATTTTTCTTTGCCATAGTTTTTATCTTTTCTTTTATCTATTTTCATCGCTTTGCTGCCGTGCGGGAAAGAGCATCAACAATCCTGTTCCGGTCTCTCAAAAGCGAGTGCAAAATTACTACTTTTTTCCATACCCTGCAAATTTTTTTTGAAAAAATATTTCATGTATTATGTATAGCGTTAAAAATCAGTGTTATATAAATTGTGCATAATGTTCTGGGAATTTTCGGATACGTCGATTTTTTGTGTGTATTCCGACTTGATTTTTGCAAAATTCGGCATAAAAAATTGTGTCGAAATACATGGTTTATGGATTTTTTTATCAACAGGTGGCGTTTTTTCGGATTTTTTTTGTAATTTTGCAAAATATTATGGAAACTCAGAACAAGGAAATAATAGGCGAACACTACATCGACACCGCAAGCCTTCTCGCCAACAAAGGCGTCAAGCTGCCGAAGGTGCTGGTGGGCCTGATTGACAGGCTTTTGCACGTTGGCGAACTCAACGCCGGCATATATACTTTGCGCGATTATGAAGGGCTCGATTTCGTGCACAAATTCCTCGAAAGCGACGACCCGCATTGCCTCGGAACAACGACCGAAATCGTCGGCGCGGAGAATATTCCGGCCGAAGGGAACCCCATCGTGGCTGGCAACCACCCGCTCGGCGGCCCCGACGGGCTGGCCCTCATGGGCTCCGTGGGTCGCTACCGCAAAGATATACTTTTCCCCGTGAATGATTTCCTGATGTACCTGCCGGGGCTGCGCTCGCTGTTCGTCCCTATCGACAAGGTGCACCGCAACGCCGGATACACCTCCGGGCTGGAGGAGGCTTTCGCCGGGCAGAACACCCTGCTTTATTTCCCCGCCGGAGCCTGCTCGCGCCGCCAGAAAGGCGAAATCAAGGACCTCGAGTGGAAACCCACTTTCGTCAAGAAGGCTATCCGCTACCAGCGCGACATTGTGCCGTTCTACTTCGACGCCCGCAACAGCAACCGCTTCTACCGCATCGCCAACCTGCGCAAACGGCTCGGCATCAAGTTCAGTTTCGAGATGGCTCTGCTGCCCGGCGAGATGTACGGTCAGAAGGGCAACACTTTCCACCTCACAATAGGCAAACCAATACCGTGGCAGACTTTCGACGCCAACCACTCGGCCCGCGAGTGGGCCGCCATGCTGCGCGAGCACACATACCGTCTTAAAGACGACCCCAACGCGGAATTTAAAGATGTAAAAATCAAGAAGTAAGGATTTATGGAACAAGATTTATCATATATCATTCCACCCGTAGACCGTGAGCTCATCAAGGCCGAACTCAAGCAGAAGCATTTTCTGCGCAAAACCAACTGTGGCAACAAAGAGATTTATGTCACCACGGCCGCCCTTTCACCGAGCATTATGCGCGAGATAGGCCGTCTGCGCGAGCTGAGTTTCGCCATGTACGGCGGCGGCACCGGCAAGGAAGTGGACATCGACGAGTACGACACACTGCCGAACCCCTACTGCTGCAAGCAACTTTTCGTCTGGAGCCCCGAGGACGAGGAAATTATTGGCGGCTACCGCTTCATCCACGGCAGCAACATGATGCGTCGCGATGACGGCTCGATTGTGACACCCACCGCCGAGCAGTTCCAGTTCAGCGAGACGTTCATCAACGAATATCTGCCCTACACTGTCGAACTGGGTCGCGCTTTTGTCCAGCCAGCCTACCAGCCGAGCACCAACTTCCGCAAAGGCCTCTACTCGCTCGACAACCTCTGGGATGGCCTTGGCTGCCTGGCTCTCGAGATACCCGAGACACGCTATTTCTTCGGCAAGATAACCATGTATGGCGACCTTGAGCGCAAAGCCAAGGACCTGATTCTCTATTTCTACCAGAAACATTTCCCCGACCGCGACGGTTTGGTGTGGCCCTACAACCCGATGCACATCGAGTCGGACTACAACGAGCTCGTGGCTACCTTCAACGGCCGCAACTACAAGGAGGACTACCAGATTCTGCTGCGCTCGGTGCGAGCCCTCGGCGCCACCGTGCCGCCGCTCATCAACGCCTACATGAACCTCTCGTCGACCATGCGTTCGTTCGGCACCTGCCTAAACCATCATCTGGCCGGAACCGACGACACCGGAATCCTCATCACCCTGCACGACCTCAACCCCGACAAACGCCAGCGCTACCTTGAGTCGTACAACGAAAAGAACGTCAAACTCGACCGCAAGCGCCTGTTCCACATCAATGTGAAGCGTATGCCATGGTGGAAAAACACCGACACTACCGTCGAAGACATCGAGAACGTCCGTATGTTCGAGAAGCTGCGCGAGGACCGCGAGCAGCGCCGCCAACGCCGCCGCCAGCGCCGCGCCGAAAAACGCAAAGACAATAATCCTTCATGAAGATTAGCAGCGCCATATTCGTAGTGAGCAACAGCGACTACCGCCGCTGCCCCGACAGCCGCCTGCCGGAGTACGCCTTCATTGGCCGCAGCAACGTCGGCAAGTCGTCGCTCATCAATATGCTTACCGGCGTCAAGGACCTGGCCAAAACCAGCGGACGCCCCGGCAAGACGCAGCTAATCAACCATTTCCTCATCAACAACCAGTGGCATCTGGTCGACCTGCCGGGTTACGGCTACGCCCGCACCTCGAAATCATCGCGCGAGAAATGGCAGAAGATGATTCGCGACTACTTTCTCAACCGCGAGCAACTGACCAACGTGTTCGTCCTCGTCGACTCGCGCATACCGCCGCAGCAAATCGACCTCGAGTTTGTCGATTTCCTCGGCTCCAACGGGGTGCCGCTCGCCATCGTTTTCACCAAAATCGACAAGGAGAAGCAGCGCGAAGTGATGGGCAACGTGGCGGCCTTCAAGCGCGCCTTGCATGAGACGTGGGACGAGCTGCCGCCTATTTTTTTAACTTCGTCGCTGACGGGTTACGGCCGCGACAGCCTGCTCGATGCAATTGAATCAATCAACAGTACATTATGAAAATATATAGGTCTTTTATTCTTATATTAAGTGTTGTCTTGTGTTCGTCGGCTGCGGCGCAGAGCCTGGCCGATTTGGAGCGCGCCGTGTCCGATGCCGAAAAGGACGCCTCGATGCGCCACGCCACTTTGGCCGTGAGTGTCTACAACGTGACCAAAAACACCGCCGTCTACAGCCACAATGCGCAACGCTCGGTGGCTCCGGCCTCGGTGGCCAAGATTTTCACCACCGGAGCGGGTTTTGCCATGCTCGGCACCGATTTCCGCTTCAAGACCGTGATATGCTACACCGGCACCCTCGACCGCGAGGGCACCCTCGACGGCAACATCTACATCGTTGGAGGCGGCGACCCACTGCTGGGCTCGTACCGTTACAAGCAGACTTCGCCCGACTCGCTGTTCGCCACATGGGCCGAGGCCATCCGCAAGCGCGGCATTCGTCGCGTCAACGGCAAGGTGTGCTATAACTCTGCAATTTTCGACAATCAGGCCTTGCACGACACATGGGAATGGGGCGACATGGGCAACTACTACGGTGCTGGAGCCTACGGCCTCAACTTCCACGAGAATATGTATTTCGTCTATTTCACCGCCGGCAAGAAGCTCGGATACCCCGCCTCGGTCACCGGCGTGTCGCCCAAGAACCTCAGCCTGCGCACCACCTGCGAGGTGGCCACGGGTCCCGAGAACTCCGGCGATCGCGTGACGATTTACGGCTCGCCGTTCTCGGCCGATCGCCTCTACCGCGGCACTGTGCCGCTCGGCAGCAGCGACTTCGCTGTCCGCGGTGCCATGCCCGACCCGCCGCGTTGCTGCGCCGAGATGTTCGCCACCTATCTCCGCACCCACGAGGTCAACGTCACCTCCAACGTACAGCAGGTTTTCTCGATGCCCGACAGCGCGATAACCATCCTCGACTATTTCAGCAGCCCCTACTACGTCATCGCCCAGTACACCAACCTGACGAGCAACAACATCTACGCCGAGAGCATTTTCAAATATTTGGGCTACAACGCCCATGGCCGCGGCAGCTTCGACAACGGCGTCAAGGCGATGAGCGAGTTTTTCGCAACCCACGGCCTCGAAACCGGCGGGGTGCGCATTGTCGACGGCAGCGGCCTCTCGCGCCTCAACCGCGTGACGACCGATTTCGTGTGCCGCTATCTGACCGAGATTGCCAAAGCCCCGTTCTACGACGATTTCGCCCTCTCGCTGGCCGAGGTCGGCAAGAGCGGCACCGCTCGCAACATGCTGCCCGGCCTGTCGCCGAAGGTGAACGTGCGTGTCAAAACCGGCACCATCGATGGCGTCAAGTCCTACGCCGGCTATGTCACCAACGCCCGTGGCGAGCTGCTCTGCTTTTCGATTGTGGCCAACGACTTTACCGGCTCGGCAAAAGCGGCTTCCACCAAGCTCGAAAAAATACTGCTCCGCATCACGGAACTGTAAACCCTTGACAACCATAGGGGTTACACCGGTTCTCATCGGCCTTTCGTCGACCCCGGGCCCTGCCTGGCTCCGTAGGAGACACGGCCTGCGACCGAAGTGGAGCAAACATCTCCGAACCAAGGCCGATGTAAGGCCGAACCAAACCCGACCCGAACCTATTCAAACTATTGGTAATCAGTGGGTTATGTAAAAGTTTATAACTCGTTGATTTTCAGCGGTTTTTTCTTTGACAGAGGTGCCGGTAGGGACATTCGTAGGGAGAGGTGCACTGGTCGCCGGGTTCGACTTGCGGTTCGAAATCTTGAAGCACATCCTTGAAGCGTTCGATGTTGGCCGCTATCGTGGGGTGTTCGGCGCGGCTCTCGTCCATCAGGTCGAGGGTGAGGAATCCGTCGTTGCCGTCGTTGTAGACCACGCTGAACTCGTTGAGCATGAGGCCGCTGTCGGCTATGGCATGGCTCACCACGTAGTGCTGTAGGGCCACGTCGCGCCGGAAGGTGTCGCTCACGGCGGTGCTGTTTTTCACCTCGTTGATAATCAGGCTGCCGTCGGCCGATTTGCGCACCACGTCAGCCAGAATCAGCACCCCGTCGTGCAGGAATCCGGCCTCGAACAGGGTCACATCGCCGTCCGAAAGCAACAGCTGCATAGTCAGCGAGGGGTAGCGCTCCATGCGGCTGCCGAGTTGGCGGCTGATGTCGATGCCGTCGGCAAAGAGGCCCTTGTAGCGGCGCTCGAAGTCGCGGCCGCCGCGGAACTTGGCCAGAGTCTCAGCGCTGTAGCGGGCCGCCTTGGGGCAGTAGACGTCGAAATAGAGAGCCCTGACGCACTGCAGCCCGCGGATGTATTTGCTCTTGCTCAGTATATGTGCCACGCGAATGTTGTTTTAACGTGAATTACCATGAATAGCCGTGAATTTCCGTAAATAATTAATGATAATTAACGGTCATTTTCGGTAATTCACGTTCCAATAAAGAGAAAACCTCATTCACGTCGGCGGCAGCAAGCAGTCCTGCGTCGCTGCGCATGAGGCCCTCCTCCTTGACGAGGCGGAGCTGCTCGAGGAAGGGGTTGTAGTAGCCGTCGATATTGAGGAGTATCATGGGCTTGGTGCGGTAGCTGCCGTCGAGCACACGCCGCCAGGGCTGGTGGTTCGCTCCACTATGGTCGCGCACCAGCCCCAGCTGGTTCATGACCATGACTTCGGAGACTTCGTCGATGGTGCCGATGCCGCCGGGGAGGGCGATGAAGG
>CADCPQ010000155.1 GCA_902803395.1 uncultured Bacteroidota bacterium | reverse complement strand
TGTTGTCGATGATATCGATGCTTACGATAGGCTCCTCGACATACTGAAGGATACCCTTCATCGAACCCTCGGCGGCTTCTTTGATGGCTGCATTCACTTCTTCCTTGGTGACGTTGCGGTTGAGTTCGGCGGTGAGGTCGACTACGCTGCCGTCGGGAGTGGGAACACGCATAGCAAAACCATCCAGTTTGCCCATCAGTTCGGGGATTACCAGGCCAACAGCTTTGGCAGCGCCACTGCTGGTGGGGATGATGCTAACGGCTGCAGCACGGGCACGGCGGAGGTCGCTATGGGGCTGGTCGAGGATCTTTTGGTCGTTGGTGTAGCTGTGCACGGTGTTCATCAAACCGCGTTTGATGCCGAATTTGTCGTTCAGGACCTTGGCCACGGGAGCCAGGCAGTTGGTGGTGCAGCTGGCGTTGCTGATGAGCTGCATGTCCTTGGTCAGGACGTTGTCGTTCACACCCATCACGACGGTGGCGTCGACGTCGTCGGCCTTGCCGGCGGGAACGGTGAGGATGACCTTCTTGGCGCCGGCGTTGATGTGCTTCATCATCTGGTCGCGTTTCTTGAACAGGCCGGTGCTCTCGACCACGATGTCAACTCCGAGGTCTTTCCACGGCAGGTTCTGCGGGTCGCGCTCGGCGTAGATGCGCACCTTCTTGCCGTTCACAACGAGGTATTCGCCTTCGGCGTGGACTTCGCCGTCGAAATTCTCGTGCACGGAGTCGTATTTGAACAGGTAGGCCAGGGTGTCGGCGCTGGTGAGGTCGTTGATGGCCACAATTTCAAGCTCGGGGTGGGCGAGCATGGCGCGGAAGGACATACGTCCAATTCGGCCAAAACCGTTGATTGCTACTTTTGTCATATTGCTGATTTTTAATAATTTAAGTTAATAAATACTATATCTTTCGACCTACAAAGATACAAAAAAAATATTATTTTGCAAAGGAATGTCGAAATTTTGCTTTTTTTTTGTAATTTTGCATTCCGTAAAGATGGCTGACGAACTGCAAAAATCATGGCTCCGCGCCGAGCGCGGCTTCCGCACCTACCTCACGGTTGAGCGCGGCATGGCTGGCAATTCTGTCGCGTCGTATCTCAATGATTTTCAGCATCTGGCGCGGCTCGGACTTGAACTCGGACTTGAGCCGACGGCGCTCGACGCCGACCATCTCCGCGGCCTCATCGACAGGCTGTGCGACCTCGGTATCGCCGTCACCACCCAGTGCCGCATGATTTCGGGCTGGAGGATGTTTTTCCACTGGCTTGAGCTCGAGGACGAGGCGGCCGACAACCCCGCCGAACTGCTCACCATGCCTTCGCGGCCCAAGCACCTGCCCGATGTGCTCACCGACGCCGACGTCACGGCCATACAGGAAACTTTCGACCTCAGCCTGCCCGACCAGATGCGCAACTACGTCATGGTCGAAATCCTTTACGGTTGCGGCCTGCGGGTGTCGGAGCTCGTGGGGCTGCGCCTCTCGGGCATTTACGCCTCCGACCTCAGCCTGCGCGTCGTCGGCAAAGGCGACAAGGAACGCTGGGTGCCGGTCAACGAGCGCGCCATGCAGCTGCTCATGCTGTACGTTGAGACGGTGCGCTGCCACATCAACCCCAAGCCCGGTGAGGACAAGTATGTGTTTCTCAGCCGTCTGGGTCGCCACATCACGCGAAATTACGTTTTCATGTTCCTCAAGGACGCTGTGGCCAAGGCCGGAATCGGCAAGCAGGTGAGTCCGCACTCGCTGCGTCACAGTTTTGCCACCGAGCTGGTGCAAAACGGGGCTGACCTGCGCGCTGTGCAAGAGATGTTGGGGCACGAAAGCATCACCACTACCGAGATTTACACCCACCTCAACGACCGCACCCTCCGCGAAACCATCGATACCTATCACCCCCACTATCGCAAATAATTTAACGCCGAAAGCAACATTTTATTGCTTTTTTGTGTCTTATTTATGAAAAAAAATGTATCTTTGCAAATCATTTGCGTGTGCAATTTTGCGTAATTAATTGAATAATAAATAAAAAGCAATATGAATATCAAAAAGATTTTAGCGGTAGTGGCCGCAACAATCGTTTTATCGGTCCCGGCTATGGCCCAATGCCCTGGAATTACCATCGACCAGAGGGTTGACCATAGGCGTTCGCAGCTTCACATCAACATGGGTTGGGACACCGCCATAACTTGTGAGAGTCCAAAGATGACGCTGACCTCGACGGTCTTTGTTCCCTACGAGTATTTCAACGGCACATATAAAGTTGAATCCATACCGTACGACCCGCCAGAGGACTTTGATTTGCGTTCAATGCTTCGTGGTACCGCCTATGACTCGGCCACATACAATTATCCCGCCGATGGCCCAGTGAATAAATTATATATCCCTGATGATGACATATTTGATTATGATTCAATCAAAATTGATTTTCCATTCTCGTTTTTTGGATATGTCAAAACTGGTGCAGTGGTGGGCGACAACGGTATGTTGACATTCAATACCGCAGCGGCAAGCGGTGTGAGAACTCCGGCAAGTGCACGTATGGGCAATGCTTATGGTACGTATTCAAAACCAATAAAACCGATACCCTGGCTGATGGGGCAGGACGATAATGGAACAGATACCTGTCCGGATTGTCCTGGAGGCTCAGGTGCGGGAGCGACCGTATATCCCGCACACCATCACGATGCCATATATGTTTGCTATTGTGACACTGACCCGAGAGACGATGAATGCGTTGGTATTTTTAAAGGGGTTACCGATAGTGCAGCATATTTCCCCTGCCGTCGTATTGTGGTCAGTTGGGATTCAATAGACCCATATGGTGGCTCCTCAAAAAACAACTATATGGTTGTTTGTTATGAGGGTACCAATATCATAGAAATCCATGTCAAGAATTTCAAAGTGGCTGGTACCAGTCAATACCATGCTCTTATAGGTATCCAGAATAAGACAGGCCATCCGCAGGTGAATGATGACAATTACACCGAAAGAATATGGGATGCGGACCAAGGACAATATATAGATAAACAGGTTCTGCTATTCGTTGAAGATGATTCACCTGCGGCATTCTGGCCCGACGAATCCAACGGCAGTAATAGAAGCTATAATTTATTTGGAGGCAATAGTGGCGATACAATACAAACAAGAGCCTGGCGCTTCACACCGCTGGGCGACTCGCAGATGGATGCCATTTATTACCGTGTGTTCACTGCGGCTGACGGCAGCGACTCGCTGGTGGCTCTGCCGCGCAAACTCTCAACCGACGTCAACAATCCACCAGACACCAACGGCACCAATGGCTATTACGAGTTCTATAAAATTGTCAATGCCGACACATCGGAAAACGACTGCCAATGGCGCGTGAGGGCCGTTGTGGAACCCAACGAGACAGCCAAATATATCGTCAAATGCAGATTTACTGGTGCGACGGGCTTCGTTTATGACTACGACATGATATCGGACACCATAGTCGTCGGTGTCGACACCATGAAGACATTCCACATCCAGACCCTTTCGCAGACAGTCTGCCAGAACAACTCGGCCTCATTCGACATCGCCTACGGTGCAAGTATGCTCGAAATCGACCCCGATATGCAGCGTATCGACACCGTGAAATGGGAAATCAAACAGATGGTCAACGGCCAATACCGCCCGATAGCCACGTCGCGCACTACGTTCGAAGACCATCACAAACACGCTATCATTAAAGCTCCCGAGCCCCGAGTCGACAAAACCGACACCGTTATGGTTCGCGCCGAGGTTGAGTACTCCAACGGCTGCTCATGGGTCGACACTGTATACACCTATATGCTTCCGCTTTACTCCATTGACACCAATGCCGAAATATGCAAGGATGCCGCGCCGTTCCGCTGGCAAGGCAGGACATATGATAGGACCGGGTTGACAGAGGATTCGGTCAAGCTGCGCACCCGCGTCGGCAACTGCGACAGTGTGCTCCATCTTCACCTCAAGATTAGCGACACTATGTCGACACCTCACTATGTTGACACCTGCGACAGCTTCACTTGGCGCAACGGCAAGACCTACACAACCAACAACAATACCGACACCATTGTGTTGCACACCGCTCTGGCTGGCTGCGACAGCATCATCCGCCTGCACCTCCGTATCCATCCTTACGAGGCCGCCATCAAGGTCGACCCCGAATTCGCCACGTTGGACCAGCTCGACATCGAACTGACTGACATCAGCACCGGCACCAACGAACGCACGTGGGTGATGCCCGACGGCTCGCAGAGCACGTCGGAATCGGTGCTCTACACCATGCCTTTCGAGGCCGACTCGGCTGTGTTCTGGCTCTATGCCAAGAGCGCCAAGGGCGATTGCCTCGACACCGCAAGGGTGATGGTGCCTATGCAGCGCGAGACTTTCTGGGTGCCCAACATCCTCCTGCCCGACGATGCCGCCGGCAACAACATCTTCCGCATATCGACCACTCAGGCTCAAGACCTCGAGTGCTACATCTACAACCGTCAGGGCCAGCTGGTCGGCCACTTCGAGGGCATCGAAGGCTCGTGGGACTGCCGCGACCTCAACGGCAACCCCGTGCCGCAGGGCTCATACGTCTACGTGATTCGCTACACCACCGTGTGGCATCCCGAACAAACCATGGTGAGAAGAGGAACTATAACACTGATACGATGAAAATTGCCGTAGTCGGAGCCACAGGTCTGGTTGGCGGCGTAATGCTGCAGGTGCTTGCCGAACGCGGTTTCGGCGATGCCGAGGTGGTGCCCGCCGCCTCGCCCAAATCAGTCGGCAAGGAAATAGAGTTTGCGGGCCGCAAATTGAAGGTCGTGTCGGTCGACGAGGCCATAGCGTCGCGTCCCGACTACGCCCTGTTTTCGGCCGGAGCCTCGGCCTCGCGCCAGTATGCGCCGCGATTCGCCGAGGTCGGCACGACGGTGGTCGACAACTCGTCGGCCTGGCGCAAGGAGCCGCAGATACCACTGGTGGTGCCCGAAATCAACTTCGATGTCGTCGCCCCCACCGACCGCATAATCGCCAACCCCAACTGCTCAACCATCCAGATGGTGCTGGCTATCTACAAACTGCACGAACTGTACAAAATCAAGCGCATCGTGGTTTCGACCTACCAGAGCGTCACCGGCACGGGCATGAAGGCCATCCGCCAGCTCGAGGCCGAGGAGCAGGGCAGGGAAGCCGAGCGCGCCTACCCCTACCAGATTCACCGCAACCTATTTCCGCATGGCGGCGACTGGCTGCCTGACGGCTACACCACTGAGGAACAGAAACTTGTCGACGAAACACGCAAAATCCTGCGTTCGCCCGACATACAGGTCAGCGCCACAGTGGCGAGGGTTCCGGTAGTGGGTGGACACAGCGAATCTATCAACCTGGAATTCAACGAAGAATATGACTTGGGTCGGGTTAAGGTCGCCCTTACATCGACTCCGGGTCTGATTTTGTGCGACATACCGTCGGAAAACATCTACCCCATGCCGATAACGGCCCATGGTCGCGACGAGGTGTTTGTGGGCCGTGTGCGTCGCGACCCCTCGCAACCCCGCAGCCTCAACCTGTGGGTGGTGGCCGACAACCTGCGCAAAGGTGCCGCCACCAATGCCGTTCAGATACTGCAACAACTAATCGCAACCCGATGAAACGCCTTATATACATATTTATTATAGTGCTCGCTGTGCTCGGCACCTCGTGCAACCGCAAACTCGTTTACGAAGATGAACGGACCTTTGCCGCCGACGACTGGCTCCGCTTCCAGCCCGAAACGTTTCAGGTGCCAGTGCGCAACGTCGACGACTGCTACCACATCTGCATGGATATGTGGATCGACACGGCCCAATTCCCCGAGGAATTGCTAACGCTTGCCATAAACATGACCAGCCCCAACAACGAGAGGCGTATGTTCTATGGCTACGTCCATGTGCGCGAAAAAGGCCGATGGCAGGGTGAATATGAAGACGGAATGCTGCACGTCAGACAACGCATACGACAGTATTTTTTCTTCAATGTCGCCGGAACCCACGAAGTTGAAATAGCGCAGGCCACGCACCGCTACGACCTCAGAGGCGTGAAGCGGATAAAGTTCTACGTCGAAAAAGCCGAACTGAAATATCCCGAGTGATTGACAGTAGCATAAATAAAAACATCGACCGCATCGCGTTGCGGCTCAAAACAATACCCGAAACGCCAGGAGTGTATCAGCACCTCGACGAATCGGGTAAAGTCATCTATGTAGGCAAGGCCCGCAACCTGCAACGCAGGGTTAGTTCCTATTTCAGCCACTACGACGACAAGAGCGCCAAAATCAAGATGTTGGTACGAAACATCTACGACATCCGTGTCACTGTGGTGCCGACAGAGGTCGATGCCCTGCTACTCGAAAACACACTGATAAAGCGCTACCAGCCGCGATACAACAGCATGCTCAAGGACGACAAGTCCTACCCCTACCTCTGCATAACCGACGAGGACTACCCGCGGATGTTGTTCACGCGCAACCATAACATCAAGGGGCAGTTTTTCGGACCCTATCCAAACCAGCGCATACTCCGTGAGCTGCAGGACATCATACGCCAATTGTTCACCTACCGCACCTGCGAGCGCAAGCTCCGTGCAGGAGCAATTGACCCGAGTGAACGTCCCTGCATGAAACACCAAATCGGACTTTGTCAGGCTCCGTGCGCCGGATTGCAGAGCCACGATGACTATATTCAGACCATCGAGAACATCCGC
>CADCPQ010000154.1 GCA_902803395.1 uncultured Bacteroidota bacterium | reverse complement strand
GGTCGTCAATCACGACCGCTTCCATTCCGAGGTTTTTTCACACCTGCCGCTGGGCGACTACCACCGTCCCATCATGGCCGGCACCTACACCGTCGAGGTCTCCGCCCCCTGCTATCAGACGGCCACCTTCACAGTCACCACACGCCCCGGAGTAGGCATCCGTCATGATGTGCAGCTGCTGCCGCAGACGGTAGAGCCCGTGGCCTTCGAACAGTATATCCTCTCGGGCATGCAGACAACCGTCGTGGCCCTCTCGTCCAACGAGGTGTGGTGGTACGACAGCGACACCGCCACCGTGCCCATCGCCACCGGCAACCACTTCACCACCCCCGTGCTCTACGACACCACCACCTACTACCTCGAAGCCCGCTATCAGGACGACTCGCTGCTCTGCGTCAGCCCTCGCAGCGCCGTCACCGTCTATGTAATCGACACCGCTACCCTCGCCGTTCCAAATTCTCAACTTTCAACTTTCAACTCTCAACTCTCAATTCGCCCCAACCCCGCAGACGACTATCTAACTGTGGAAACCGACGGCGACGGCCAGTTATGGATAGAGATATATGACGTTAGGGGCCTTCTAGTTATGAAGAGCATGATTGTGTGCCCGGCAAGGCTGGATATCGCCCAGCTGAATACCGGCATCTACTTCATCCGTGCGACACATTCCAACGGCCGCCGAGAGGTCTTAGAATTCGTGAAGGCCCAAGGCGCAAGGCATTGACGCGGCCTTAATAGTTATTTTCGGATAAACCGCTCGTCTGTCGCGGGTTGGTCGGCGGGGGTGTAGCGGGTGACGGTCATATGGAGGTCGTACTTATCGCGGAGGGCGGCGATGGTGGCCATCATGGGGGTGGCGTGGTGGCGGTCGATTGCTTCCTGGCTGGCCCAGCTGTCGATGAGCAGGACGGTCTCGGGGTCGTCGAGCGACTGGTAATACTCGTAGCGCAGGTTGCCTTCCTCGGCACGGATGGCAGCGACGGTGCCGCTGGCGACCATCTCCTCGGCGAACTTCAAGGCATTCCCATCAACGCCGGAATACTTTATGTTTACTGTTATTGGCATCTCTTTCTCTTTGTTGTCCCCGCAGCAACCGGCCAGCAGGACCGTCGCCAAGAGTGTTGTCAGAATGTGTTTCATGGTTCATCAGAGTGTTGTGTCGACAGAGGCATGTCTTTTTGCGAGAGGTAGAACATGTAGAGGATGGCGGGCTTGGTGCCGCGGTTCTCGCCGTGGTGGATGGTGCCGACCATCTCGACCACTGCCTCGCCCTCGTGGACGGCCTTCTCGGTGCAGTCCTGCGCGACTATAGTCAGCTCGCCCTGTGTCAGCACACCGAAGTTCATCACCTCGTGGTGGTGACACCCCAGCTTGCAGCCAGCGGGGAACACATACTTCAAGGCCACCAGCTCGGGGCGCCCCTTCAGGTAGTCGGGCAGCTCCACGCCATCCCAGCTCCGCGAGGTACGGAAGAGCTCGGTGGTAACTACATTATCCAAATCCGGGTTGTTATTCATGCTGTTTTGTGCGTTTTCTTCTTATAGTGGACATCGGCTGAGGCGAAGAGACCGACGATGGGGTGGAAATCAAGAACTGCTTCTTGTGGCAGATGAGATACATCACGACGCGCATAACCATAGACATCGTAAACATGGAAATCAGTATCATGGCTCTACAATTGTGATTAATTATGCTTATCACCATATATCAACAGTCTGTTTTACAGTTATTTGTAATACTATTACAATTTTACGGCATACTTCCTTTTCCGTGGCAAAGATACGAAAAAATAAAAAATGTGAAACAAAAAAATAAAAATTATTTTGGTCATATCAGATATAATTTGTATTTTTGCAATTTCAAATTTGGGAAAATGAAACGAGTCATCATCATAGTTTTGCTCTCTGCCATGTGTGGCTTCGCCACGGCGCAGAATGCCTACAGTCGGTTCTACGATGCAGTGCTGGAAGGCGACAGTGCCGGAATGGCCAACGCCATTGGTGAGATTCGTGCCTCGGGCGACCAGAGCGCCGAGCGTTATATTGCTGAATACAACTACTACGTCAACAACGCACGGCTCTACTCCGGAATGGTAACAAGCACCGAGTACCCCGGCGAGGACGAGAATGTTGTCGGCGACATTATGTACCTCATCAACGACAGCACCGACGAGGTGGCAGGATATATGTACTTCGTGGAGAATTGGGACAATGAGGTGGCCGATTCCGGTCTGGCAGCCATCGACAAAGGTCTCTCCTTATATCCCTACCGGATTGATATGCACTTCGGCAAGCTGCACTTTCTGAGACAGTTGCACCGCTGGCCAGCCTATGTTGACGCCATCCACGCCACACTCGACTACGCCGCCAAGCACCGCAACACCTTGACCTACCCCGAGACCGAAACACCCATCGACACCATCATCGTTGATGGCATTCTGGACTACGAACACAGCCTGTTCGAGGCCATCCAGGATTCTCCCGACAGCGTCACAGCCTTAGGCCGAATCACACTACTCCGCAGTATCGCCGAGCATATGCTGAGGATTTACCCCAAGGACGTGTACAGCATGAACATCATGGCCATTACCTACCAACTGGTTGAGGACCGTCGCAACGCGCTCAAATGGCTGCTGGAGGCCGAAAAAGTCGCCCCGAAGGATGCCATCGTGCTGAACAATATTGCCGACACGTACCATATGCTCAGCGACTACAAAAACGAACGCAAATACCTTGAAAAGGTAATAAAATACGGCGACGAGGAGGCTGTGGAACGCGCACAACGATACATCGAAGAACTTAACAACAACAATAAATAAAACATTAACAATATGGTAGATTACAAGAAAATCGGTCTCGTGAATACCCGCGAGATGTTCAAGAAAGCAGTCAACGGCGGCTACGCTATCCCCGCCTTCAACTTCAACAATATGGAGCAGATGCAGGCCATCATCCAGGCCGCCGTCGAGACCAAATCGCCAGTTATCCTGCAGGTCAGCAAGGGTGCCCGCGACTACGCCAACCCCACCCTTCTGCGCTATATGGCCGAAGGTGCCGTCGAGTACGCCAAGGAACTCGGTTGCCCCAACCCCCAGATTGTTCTGCACCTAGACCACGGCGACAGCTTCGAGACCTGCAAGAGCTGCATCGACATGGGCTTCTCCAGCGTCATGTACGACGGCAGTGCTCTGCCCTAT
>CADCPQ010000153.1 GCA_902803395.1 uncultured Bacteroidota bacterium | reverse complement strand
TTGTTTCTTGACGTCAATTACCAGAAATTTTCTCGTTAATTTTCGTTAATTCTTTGATTTCTGACAATTAACGGTTTAATTCACGGCAATTCACGTTTTTAGTACTCAGCCTATAACCCGACTTCTGACCCGTTTTCTTCTTTGTGCGGGTGATCGGGGCCCTCGCGCCCCGGCGTCCTGTAAATTTAAAAGCGAGAAGCGAGAATCGAAACGACTTTGCTTAAGTTTTTTCGCTTTTCACTTTTCGTTTTTCATTTTCTGAAAAGTTGTTGCAAAGTTACGAACTTTTTCCATAACGGACAAGCGACTGCAACGAAAAAAATAAAATTACAACGATTTTTCACGTGGAAAGGCTCCAAAAAGGCAAATCGTTGCAATTCGTTGTAGTCGTATTCGCGGGACAGGTGACAGAAAAACAGTTGTGACGTTTGGACCGCCACAACTGTTTGAAATCGAAACCTGTGCGTTTTTTATTTATTTTTGTAAATTTATTTTCACTCCGCCCATCAGCGTCAGCCCCGGCTGCGGCACACCGCCGTAGTCGTAGTAGCTGACATTGAGCAGGTTGTATCCCTCGACAAAAAGTGTCGTGATGCCGAGCTTGTATTGTGCCGAGGCGTTGAGCAGCGCGGCAGTGGGGTAGTGGACCACGTTGCCCGAGGCGTCGGTGTAGCTGCCTTCGCGTTTGCGCACTGTCAGCGCGGTGCGCAGGGTGAGGTTGCGCAGGGGCTTGTAGGCCACGAAGGCTTCGGCCTTGTGACTCAGATAGTCGAGGGCATAGTTTGAAATCAGGGTGCCCGAATCCTTGCCGATATGGCAATAGGAATAAACGGCGCCGACCTGGAGCGGTACCCCGCGTGGCGAGACAATTGCTGACAGGTCGCCACCCACAGCGCCAACATCGGAGTGGTTCATGCTGTGCCAAACCGTTTCGGCGGGTTCACGCACCCAGTCGATAATGTTGTTGCCGTGGCGGTAGTAGATGTCGGCGGTGAGTTGCAGGCAGGAACTGCGGTAGGCTACGGCCGCTTCGGCGCACAGGGCGTTTTCGGGTTTCAGGTTGGGATTGCTCAACTGTGTGGCGCTGTGGTAGTAGAGGTCGGTGAAGGTCGGCAGGCGGTAGGTGCGGCTCAGCGAGGCAGTGACGTTGAGGTGGGAGTTGAATGAGTATTCTGCCGCGGCGGCGAAACCGTAGTTGTAGCCGAAGCGACTGTTGCGGTTTCCCAACAGATGTGCCGATACTTTCGTTTTCCGGAATGTCAGTCCGTAGCCTCCGAATGCCGAGACATTGAACCGTTCGGCCGACTTGGTGTAAGGCTCACGGGGTTGCTCGAGAGTCTCGCCGAGCACGTTGCTAAGTATGCCGTCGTGGCGGGCGTCGATTCCTGCCGTCAGTGTTCCCGGGCCGACAGCCATAAGCCACTGAGAGCGCATACCTTCGCTGTTTGACAGATGCCTGTTGTGGCCGGTGTACCATGCCGGGGCTTCGGCGTAGCCGTCGCGGAACAGTTCGAATCGGTCTTTGTGAAGGCGCCCGTACAATGTGGTCTCAATCCGCGACCGATCGAAGCGGTGGATGTTGGTGGCGGAGGCCACGACGGTGCGTGTGGCTTCGAACTGGTTGGGATAGGTGGTGCTGTAGAAAGCCTGGCTGCCGAAATCTTTTGTCTGGGCGCCGATTTGCAGGTGCCAGTCGTCGCTGACGGAGTGTCGCTGGGCTTGGACAAAGAGGTTGCCGTAGCGGTAGTCGGTGTTGTCCATGTAGCCGTCGGAACGGTTGTATGTGGCTGCCGCTGTCAGCATCCATGGACCGATGACCTTGGTTGCCGAGGCTGAAAATTTGGCTTGTCCGTAGCTGCCGCCTGCCGCCAACAGCGTCAGACGGTCGGCATACTCTTCACTCACCACGATGTTCACTCCGCCGGCGAAGCCAATCATGCCGCGGCTCATCAGGTCGGACGCGGTCAGCAATTCGATGCGTTGTACCATGTCGAGGTCTATCGGGATGTCGAGGTTGTGGTGCCCGGTTTGCGGATCGGTCAGGTTGACACCGTTGACCAGCACAATCATCTGGTCGATGGTACTGCCGCGCATTGAGAGGTCGTTCTGCACATCGTTGCCACCGCGAATACGCAAGTCGACCCCGGGCAGGATTGCCACGAGGTCGGCTACAGAGCGTATAGGAAGATTTTCTATGTCGCTTCGCGTCAGTGTCGTGACGGCTCCGGGACAGGTTTGCAGTGAGTCGACGGTAGCCGTTATCTCCAATGTTGGCAGTTGTTGGCTGCCAGCTTCGCGGTCGGTTTGGGCCATGGCGGCTCCGCCGAGCAGCGAGGCACAGAGTGCGAGCGAGCACAACGATTTGCATACGCCGCGGTCGGCGATGTAGGTCGCCACCGCGCCGATTGTAACCTCACGATGCAGCGAGTTGAACACTGCGTAGCCGCTGCGTGAATAGCGACGGAAACGCAGTGATGGCGTTTTTTTTGAAAAACTTTTCTCTTGCATTGTTTTGATAATGTGTTTTATAGCACAGGTTTCGGTTACGGGTTCAGGGTTGCGTTTTTTTATTTTTTGAGGAAATCCTCGTAGTATTGGAACATCTTCTGGTAGAGGTGCAGGCGTTCGCGACCCAGCACGTTATGTTCGTGGTGGGGATAGACGAAGTAGTCGACCTGCTTGTAGTTGTTGATGCAGCGCTCGATGAATTCCAGCGAATGCTGCCACACGACGGTGTTGTCCTCGGCGCCGTGGATGACCAGCAGGCGGCCTTCGAGGTCTTTGGCCTTGTTAAGCAGGCAGTTGGCCTCGTAGCCTTCGGGGTTCTCCTGCGGGGTGTCCATATAGCGCTCGCCGTACATGATTTCGTACCACTTCCAGTCGATGACGGGGCCGCCGGCGCAGCCCACCTTGAAGACTTCGGGGTGCGCAAGCTTCATGGTGATGGTCATGAAGCCGCCGAAGCTCCATCCCTCCACGCCCATGCGGTTCTGGTCCACATAGGGCAGGCTCTTCAGGAACTTGACGCCCTCCATCTGGTCGGCCATCTCGATCTCCCCGAGGCGGCGATGGGTGCAGCTCTCGAAC
>CADCPQ010000152.1 GCA_902803395.1 uncultured Bacteroidota bacterium | reverse complement strand
GCAGGAGTTGGAGCCGTAACCAACACCGACCAATACGGCAACTGGCTGTTTGCCACCGAGATTATATACACCCGCCGAGGCGTTTTCAACAACACCTCGAATGAAAGCAATTTCAAATACAACATCTATCTGCCTCTCGATTATATCGACATCCCCCTCACCTTTTTTTACCGCGACCCGATTGGGAAAATGATGTTCGGTGTCGGACCAGTTTACGGACGCCTTGTCCAGCAGCCGCACGAGGTGCTTTACTACAAAAACACTTTCTTGCCTGACACCACCGATATGGCTTTCTTGAAGAACGACTTCGCCATTGCCGCCGAGTGTCGCTTCAAGGTATGGAAATGGCTGGAGCTGAGCGTCCGCTGGCAATACTCGGTGCTGCCTGTAAAAAAAGACTGGACTTTCTACGAACGCACTAACGCCTACAAAACTAAAAGCTGGGACAACAACTGCTACAACAACTCCATCACTTTCAGAGTAATTTGCCAATTTGGCAACGAACCCGCATACAAACAACGACGTCACAAATGAAAACAGCATTGTTCCCCGGCTCGTTCGACCCGTTCACCGATGGTCACGAGGCCATAGCCCGTCGCGCTCTGGCCCTGTTCGACCGTTTGATAATTGCCGTCGGGGTCAACACTGACAAAAAATATATGTTCACCGCCGAGGAACGTGTCAACCTCATACGCCAGCGATTTGTTGACAAGCCCAATGTCGAAGTGACGCAATACAGCGGCATGACCGTCGACCTCTGCCACAAAACCGGAGCCAATTTCATCATTCGTGGAATCCGAACTTCGGCAGACCTCGACTACGAGCAAACCATCGCCGCCGTCAACCACCATCTCGACCCTAACATCGACACTATACTTTTGCTCGCCGACGACGAGCACCGCGACATTTCTTCAACACTCATACGCGAACAGCTTGCCCACGAGGTGTCGCGAGCGAATGCGAGCAACGACTCTCTATAACTATGCTTGAATACGACATATCATATTTGAAAGGTGTCGGTCCGGCAAGGGGCACTTTGCTCGGACGCGAGTTGTCGATACACACTTACGGCGACTTGCTTGAATTTTTCCCTTTCCGCTATGTCGACCGCTCGGTGATAACCCCTATCGACCAACTGTCGGACGAAAGCCAGTTTGTCGTACTGAAAGGTGTTCTGCGCAATATGCAAACCCTGAAAACCTCGGCGCATTCCGAGCGTATGACTGTGACTCTGTACGACGGCACCGGGGTTATCGACCTCGTATGGTTTCAGGGCATTAAATGGGTCAAATCGAAACTTCACAACAACGTCGAATACCTCGTCATGGGGCACCCTTCGGTTTACAACGGAGGGTGGCAGATGGCTCACCCCGACATCGAGCCCTACAACTACACCGAAAACCGCCATCAATACACTCCCGTCTATTCAACCACCGAAAAACTCAAGTCGGTCGGACTTAATCCAAAGGGTATCAGTCGTTTGGTGGAGACTTTGCTCGAAATGTTGGGCGAGAATATTCCCGAAACCCTACCCTCTTATATCTTACACAAATTCAAGCTCGTATCGCGGCTACAATCGCTGCACAACATACATTTTCCAACCTCTCCCGAGGCTTTGAGCCAGGCTATAGAGCGACAGAAGTTCGAGGAGCTGTTTTTCCTGCAACTCGATTTCCAGTATCGACGCACCATCCGTGGGTTGCATTCGCAAGGTCATGTTTTTCAGGTTGTTGGCGAGCACTTCAACCGTTTCTACGCCGAAAAGATACCGTTCGAGTTGACTGGAGCCCAAAAACGTGTCATCAAAGAAATCCGCACCGATATGCATTCGGGTCGGCAGATGAACAGGTTGCTGCAAGGCGACGTAGGCAGCGGCAAAACGCTCGTGGCCCTGATGTCGATGTTGATAGCTCTCGACAACGGCTGCCAGGCCTGCCTGATGGCTCCTACCGAAATCCTCGCCACGCAACATTATCAGACATTTCAGAAAATGCTCGACGGCCTCGGCATTGTGACCGAACTGCTCACCGGATCGCTCAAACCATCACAGAAACGCGACATAAAAAAGCGTCTTGCCGAAGGCAAAGTCGACATTCTTATCGGCACCCATGCCCTCATCGAGGACACGGTGAATTTCAAGGAGTTGGGGCTTGTCGTCATCGACGAGCAACACCGTTTTGGCGTCCAGCAACGTGCCAAACTTTGGGCCAAAAACACTGTGCCGCCACACATCCTGGTCATGACCGCCACCCCCATTCCGCGCACCCTCGCCATGACCTTATACGGCGATTTGGAATGCTCCATAATCGACGAACTGCCGCCGGGACGCCAACCCGTGCGCACCGTGCACGCCACCGACTCGAAACGGCTCGCCCTGTTCGCATTCATGCAGCAGCAAATCGCGCAAGGACGCCAAGTTTACGTAGTCTACCCTCTTATCAACGAGTCGGAATCCCTTGACCTCAAGGACCTTATGGATGGCTACGACAGCATCTCGCGCTCGTTTCCGCAGCCTCAATACCAGCTGTCAATCGTCCATGGTAAAATGCCGGCCGAGGCCAAAGCCTACGAAATGGACCGCTTTAAACGCGGCGAGACTCACATAATGATTTCGACGACAGTAATCGAAGTCGGAGTCGACGTGCCAAACGCCACGGTTATGGTAATCGAGAACGCCGAACGCTTCGGTCTCAGCCAGTTGCACCAACTCCGCGGGCGCGTGGGTCGTGGCGGCGGCCAGTCGTACTGCATACTGATGACCAAAAGCAACCTCTCGAAAAACGCCGCCGAACGAATCAAGACCATGTGCGAGACCACCGACGGTTTCCGTATTGCCGAAGCCGACCTGCGTTTGCGCGGTCCCGGCGACATCCAGGGTTTGCAGCAGAGCGGCATACTCAACCTCAAGATGGCAGACATCGTGAGCGACGAATCTCTTGTGGTCGCCACCCGCCAGTGTGTGGCCGACATTCTGGCCTCCGACCCAGAACTGACATCCGAACAAAACCTGCTCCTGCGGCATTACATCGACCGTCAGTCGAAAAAGCCCAGTTGGGACAAAATAAGCTAACGCCATGAAACTCAAGTCACTTCCCGAATCCTCACTCTCGTCAGGCGCCATAACTTTCTACGCCTTCGCCAACGACGCCGACACCGAACCCGTCGGCTCCGTGGAGCTCTACAACTACGACCCCCTCAACCGCCGGGCCGCGGTTGGCATTGCCGTGGCCACCGGTGAACGCCGCAAAGGATACGCTTCGCAAATGCTTGCCGAGCTGTCAACGCTTTGTACTTCAACCTTTTCGCTTCATCAACTCTATTGCGACGTGGCCGTCACCAATGCCGCCAGCATCGCCCTGTTCGAAAAAAACGGCTACAAAATCTGCGGCCAGATGCAAGAATGGGTCGAAATCGGGTACAAATGGATTGACGTCATAAGAATGCAAAAAATCCTGTCATGAAAAAAAGAACCGCCATCATATCAATCGTAGCCGTTGTTTTGCTGGCCCTTGCGGCGGTAGCCGTGGCCGTTTACCGTCACCAGCGGGTGCACGTGGCCGAAGCCGTCCGCGTCAACATCCCGCAGGGTTCCACCTACGAGGCCTTGCTCGACTCGCTCGATGCCAACGGTTGCATTGCCGACCGCACGGTGTTCGACGCCGCTGCACGACTGCGCGGACTCGACAAACACGTGCGTGGCGGCTCCTACCTGCTTCAACCCGGCATGAGCCTCGCCGTAATGATTCAGAAACTATACAACGGCAACCAGGATCCCATTATGCTGGTAATCAACAAACAGCGCACCGTCCGCAACTTGTGCGACTACCTCGGCTCGAAACTCGACCTCGACGCCGACACGCTCATGGCTCTGCTCACCGACGACAAAGTCACCGCCGACCTCGGTTGCACACCGGCCACGGTATTCCTGCTCTTTCCGCAAAACACCTACGAGGTCTACTGGAACATCAGCCCCGAACGGCTCCTCGAGCGCATGAAACGCGAATCCGACCGCTTCTGGACCACCTCGAGGCTCAACAAATGCCACGACCTCGGTCTCACCCCTGCACAAGTCCTCACCCTCGCTTCAATAGTCGACGAGGAAACCAACAACAACGCCGAGAAGGCCACCGTCGCCAGCGTCTACCTCAACCGCTTGCGTCGCGGTATGCCGCTGCAGGCCGACCCCACCGTGCGCTACGCCGTGAGCGACTTCACGCTGCGGCGCATACTCAACGCACACACTGCCGTCAAGAGCCCCTACAACACTTATCTCAACCCTGGTCTGCCGCCGGGGCCGATATGCATACCCCAGCCCTCGTCCATCGACGCCGTGCTCGCCAACCTTCACACCAACTACCTCTATTTCTGCGCCAAAGAGGATTTTTCGGGCAGCCACAACTTCGCCGCCACCCTGGCTGAGCACCAAGCCAACGCAGCCCGCTACCACCGTGCCCTCAACGCCCGCAAAATAAAATAGTGCTTAATTCGCACATTGCCAACACCTTATTCCCTATTCCTTCGCCCCAACATCAACCCCGGACTCACTTCCCCAATGTATGTCCGACCTAAGGCCGACCCAAACCCGAGGCGAACCCATCCAAACCCTTGATTCCCAGTAACTTATACCAAAATATATAAATCACTGATTTTTAGGTGTTTAACCAAAGCCTAACCGTTCGTATCTTTTTTGCTTGACGAAAAAGTCAGATGGAAAGTTCCCTCTTCAATTCTTCTTCCGTCGGAAGATATAGTTTATATTTTGAGGCAAAAATGTTGTGTTCATCCTTAGGCAACGTATATTTTACAATGGTATCGCTCTTGTCTGCACACAATACGATTCCTATTGGGGGATTGTCGCCATCACTCATCATCTCCCGCTCATAATAGTGGACATACATCTGCATCTGGCCCAAGTCTTGATGGCTGAGGTCTCCAAGTTTCAAATCAATCAAGACAAAGCATTTCAAAAGATAGTTGTAAAAAACCAAGTCGATATAGAAATGACGGCCGTCGAAGGTTATTCTTTTCTGTCGTGCCACGAATGAGAATCCCCTGCCTAACTCAAGCAAAAATTGTTGCAGATGGGTGATTAATGCTTGTTCTAAATCACTTTCGTAGAAATCGGTATTGCCATGCAGACCAGCGAACTCCAATACGTATGGATCGCGGACAATTTGCTTCGGATTGAATGGTTCCAGGTCTTTTGTATAGAGTTCATTGCTGACACCTGATTTGTCTCGACTGGACAAAAGCCTATCGTAATAGAAGGTGTTTATTTGCCGCTCTAACTGACGTGTCGACCATTGGGCTTTTACCGCTTCATCCATATAGAACTCGCGAGCCTCACGATTCTCCACCTTCAACAACAGCCGATAATGGGTCCATGTCAATTCGTCACGCAGTGCGTGACGATTCGGGAACGTCTGATAAAACATCCTCATATACTTCAAGTTAGTGACAGTAAACCCCTTGCCTAATTCTTTTGTAAGATTGGCCGATAAATATTCGAGAAGATGGCTTCCGTATTCGGCTTTCTCCTCGCCACCTTGTTGCGATACAATTAGCTTTCCAACCGTCCAATATGCATCCACCATTGCCGAATTCACTGCAACATAAGCTTTGCTTCTGGCTTGAATCAAGACTTCCTTCACGGCAATAAACAGTTGCTGTTCATCACTATTGGCTGTAATTATTATTTTATCCATTGCTTGTAATGATATGTTCTATTATGATATTCTGGTCTTTCAGATTGCATAGTTGCGGCATGGATTTGCTTACTAAACACAAGAAGGCCTATATTACTTTTTGTTATTATCCTGTTTTTTTTCTGGGTCTTTTTCAAATAATTCAGGATATATATCCTCAATATTCAGTTGTTTTGTAAAATGATTGTAGGATTCAGCGGGATATGTTTTTGAAAAGAGAATTTTATTAAAAGAATCAGGGTCGAATGACTCTGGGGTAATTGACGATAATGTGGGCCATCTTAAGGTATTATTAAGTGAGAATCTTGTTTTTTTGCCATACTGGCGATTCTGCTCT
>CADCPQ010000151.1 GCA_902803395.1 uncultured Bacteroidota bacterium | reverse complement strand
TTACGAGCATAAAGTTAGTTCCGAGGCCGTAGTTGCGCCAGTGGTAATCGGCCAAAGCCTGATAGCCTGTCACTTGGTCGTCGAACCGGAAACCGAACACGCTTACCTTGCTCCCCGAACCCGAGTTAAGCGTCAGTTTGCCGTACACGTCGGTGAAATCGAAAGGCAGCCCGTTGGTAATGTTCGGATACATCGAAGCGTAAATCAGAGGCCACGATTTAGAAAGGTACGAGTTCTTTGCCGAAAGGAGATATGTAATGGTGGATTTCGATGTCGAGGTTTCGCGTTTCAGCGGGCCTTCGAGGATGAGGTTGGCTCCGAAAGTACTGAAGCCCACCTTGCCGCTATGGCGTTTCTTGTTGCCATCACGGGTGGTTATATCCATCACCGACGAAAGGCGGCCGCCATACTCGGCGCCGAAGCCGCCGGTGTAGATGTCGGCGTTTAGGATGATGTCGGTCTCGAAAATCGAATATAACCCTATGGAATGGAACGGATTGTAGACAATCATGCCGTCGAGCAGGGTGAGGTTTTGAATCATCGAGCCGCCTCGGACGTAAAGCTGGCCGCCCTGGTCGCCGGTCGAGCTGATGCCTGGCAAGACCTGAAGGTACTGCGCCAAGTCGGCCTGACCGCCGATGGAAGGCATCTGTTGGATTTGCGACGAACTGATTTTCTCCACACTGACCTGGGTCTGTATACGGCGTTCCTCGGCCTTACTGTCGGTTATTACCACATCGTCAAGCATTTGCGATGCAGATTTCAGCTTTATGTTGCGCGTTACAGTTTGGCCTTTCTTGAGTGTGACGGTTTCGGTATACTCTTCGTAGCCGACGTAGCGAACCCTGAGGGTGTAGGTTCCTTCAGGCACCTTGTTGATGAGGAAAAAGCCGTTGATATCCGTGGCCGAGCCGTGCGGGGTGGGCTTGTCGCCACTGTATAGCAACACGTTGGCGAAGGGCACCGACTCGCCGTTATCCTCATCGAACAGCACACCCTTGACGGTGCACTGGCCGAAGGCCGAAGCGAAAAATGAAATGAAAAACAATAATATGTAGAGGGACTTTCTCATCATTTTCAGTGTATTATCTTGAATACCAATTCTTTCAGCAACTCGCCGTCGGTGACAGAGCCCGAGTTGCGGAAACCCTTCGAGCGCAGATCGGCTTCGTGCAGATAGCCAATACAGGTGGCCAATTTGCCAAGCGTGTAGTTCTGGGCAGCATCGGCATAGTCTCTAATAAAATAAGGGCTTACCTTCAAGGCGGAAGCAGCTTCGCCCTTGTCGGGCAGTTGAAGGTATATCATCAACTTAATCAAATAGTTGTAAATTGACGGTATTATCATCTGTATCGGATTGTCCTTGGGGTTGTCGGCGAAATGGTTGACGATGCGGTTGCAACGCACCACGTCGCGGCGGCCGATGGCTGTCTGCAGCTCGAATACGTTGTACTCCTTGCTAATTCCGATGTTGCGCTCAATGACATCCTCGTTGATGACGGCACCCGGCTGAAGTGAGATGAACACCTTTGAGAGTTCGTTGACGATAGTCTGCAGGTTGTTGCCGATACACTCCGATATCAGCATCGCGCCTTTCTGTGTGATGGAAAAGCCGGCCTCGTTTACGCGCTCGGCAATCCACTCAGGCAACTGGCTGTCATACAGTTTTGCGCGCTCGTAAACAACACCTTTATCGGCAATGGCCTTGTAAGCCTTGGTGCGTTTGTCGAGCTTTTTGTGGCGGTAGCAGAACACCAGCACGGTGCGTTCCGACGGTTTTTGCAGATATGTGTCGACCAAATCCCAATCCTTAGTGATACCCTGAGCCTCTTTCACCAGTACCAGTTGGTATGGCGACATCATCGGGAAATGGTTGGCGGCACTAAGCGCCTGACGCATATCGGTGTCATAGCCGTAAAGCACAGTTTGGTCAAAATCGCGGAACTCCTCGGGCACGGCAAACTGTTCAAAAAAGTCCGAAACGATGTCGATAAAGTAATTTTCCTCGCCCGTCAGCAGATAAACCGGGGCGAAACGCTGCGCTTTAATGTCAGCAAGCAACTGAGATTCAGATATTTGTTTTTTAGCCGTTGCCATCTACAGTCAATACTAATAAATGGCAAAGATACGAAAAAAATCCCAATTCCTGCAAAAAAATATTGATTTAAATTCACATCACCCGGCGTGCGGAGTGGTAGCGATGGGTCAGGGTGTTGGTGGAGCGGTCGAGAATACCGTCTGGTGTGAGGTCATCTATCCGAACAAAACCCGAGGCGTGTATGATGTTACCGTCACCCAAAGCTATGCCGACATGGACTATGCGCCCCTCTGGATTTTGAAAGAAACAGAGGTCGTCGCGACGTATGTCAGGGAAATCTACTGGAACGCCTTGTCCAGCTTGCTGCGAGGCGTCGCGCAGAAGCGGTATGCCGCAGGCGCGGAAGCACACTTGGGTCAGTCCCGAGCAGTCGATTCCCATGATGGTTTTGCCGCCCCAGAGGTATGGTGCACCGAGGTAAGTGTGTCTCGCCACCTCCGAGGGTGATGTCGCGACAGGTTTTATTTTCAGTACGTTAGGATTTTCGCCGAGAGCAATCTGCTTGTTGTCAACCCACCCGCGGTAGTGGTCAAAGTCGGTTTCGATAAGGCTCCATTTCTCACGACGCTCGACTATGGCGAAGGTGTCGTCGAGCAGCAGTTGGCTGACCATCTCAGCGCGGTCGCTGGGCTCGGCGCGCATTGGCACGGCAGGCAGGAAGCAGTGTCCGATGTTGTCGTCTGGAGCTTTTATCTTTATCATAGTTTGCCGAGTTCGATTGACCGGGCTATACGCTCGATGAGGTTGTCCTTCGGGTCGTTTTGCGGGTCGTATTTGGTTTTTAGGTTGTAGCCGAATAGTTTGGCGAAAGCCTGATAGACGCCGGCGCGGAGTTTGCCGCGCAGCTCGTCGACGATGGCATAAGAGGTGCGTCCGGTTTCGCGGTCGATGAGTTTGATGAGTACCAAGCCTTGCGAGAAGGTGTAGTTAGAGAGTTCGCCTTTATAGTCGTTCAGGAGGTCCTTTTCAGCCTGCTTGATGGCGGCTTTGCGCTGCTTTCTTGGCATTTTTGCAATCTCGGCTTCAAGTTTGTCGAGCCTACGCCGTCCCTCCTTGGCGTATGGCAACATGAGACGGACATTGCGAATAAGTTTCTTGTTTTTGCGCAGCTCGGTGGCGGTAAGCAACGAGCCGTCGGACACGATGTTTATCTCGGACAGGTAGTAGAGTGGTATGGTGTCGCCGTCCAAAACAGTTGCAAAACGGACTTTCCTGTCCTGAGCGTCGACAGCGAGACAAATTGGCAGCAGAAGCAGTAGTATGAGCAGACTTTTTCGCACGAGATACATTATTTATAGTTCGATTTCACCACTGATACGGTCGTCGCCCCACACCGAATACATATTGGAACGGCCCTCGCTGAGTGTCATTTTGCCATTGGCTTCGAGGTGCAGACGGTAAAAAACGCACTGCTCAAGGTGGGCCCTGCCGCATACCACATCGGTGGCGAAAGCCTCGCAAGTAGGGGCTCCGCACACGCCGCAGTCGATCTGAGGCAGATGAATCTTCATCTTCTCGATTTTTTCCATTTTTTCGAGAGCCTTAGAGATGTCGCTGTCGAGCACCATCATCGAGCGGGGTTGAACCTCATCGACCAGCGAATGTTCTATGAGATAGTCCTGATATTTGTCCATTTCGCGGTCGCGGGCCATCTCGCCATTACGCTCACGCTCAGCGGCCTTGCGAGCGCGAGCATACATACGCTCGCCGCAAAGGAATCGGTTGTCGACCGACAGCAACGCCCCGGCACAGCTTTGGTCGCAGGCGCGCAACTCGAGGAATTCCACGCCCTCGACTTCGTCGTTTTCCAACTTGTCGAGGAAATCCATCACGTTCTCGATGCCGTCGATGGAGTAAGAACGCTTGGCGGTACAAATGCGGCGTTCGCCGTTGGTGAGGGTCGAAAGTATCGCGTCGGCCGAGAGGCGCTGGCGCGTCAACGGCTTGTATTGGTGGTTCTTACCATTGTCTTTCATGCGTTTATAGACACGGTTGAAGAGCGAGTTCATGTTGATGACACCGTCGATAATGGACTTTTCCTCACCCACGGGAGCCTTCACGGCTGAGACCTTCGAGGCACAAGGTGTGACATAGAAAAGACCTATCTGCTCACGAGGGATTCCGCGGCTCTGCAGTTCCTCGAGGGCATACATTGCGCTGAGGTCGAGGGGTGCTTTGATTGGTACAATATTCTCAGTAAGAGAGGGATACTTGATTTGTATCAGCCTCACGATAGCCGGGCAGAACGACGAAATGAGAGGTCGCACGTCGGGGTGTTCGCGAGCGTACTTCTCCTTAGCCTCTTTGTAAATCATGGCAGAACTCTCGACCTCCATGACGTGAGCGAAGCCCAACTCGTAGAGGGTGGCGTAGACCTGCGAGACGCTGACTTCGTCGGGGAACTGGCCCATGAAAACGGCGGGCAGCAACGCCACAGAGTGCGGGTACTGGCGGAAGAGCTCGAAGTCGTCGTCCTTGATGGCTATCGACTGAGCCGGACAGACCTCGTAGCACTTGCCGCAGTCGATACAGCGATGTTCCTGTATCTCGGCCTTGCCACCGTGGATGCGTATGGCCTCGGTGGGGCAGGTCTTCATGCAGCGCGAGCAGCCAATGCAGCGTTCCTCGTCTATCTGTAAAGCGTGATAAAAAGCCATTTTATATCAAATTACTGAAAGTTTACTTCCATTTCGACGGTTGTGCCGACACCCACCTCGGAGGTGACGTTCAGCTTGTCGACATTTTTCTGCATATTCGGCAGACCCATACCGGCGCCGAAACCCATGTCGCGCACTTCGGGGCGCGCTGTGGAATAGCCTTCCTGCATGGCCAGCGCTATGTCGGGAATGCCAGGGCCCTTATCGGCCACCACCATGCGTATCTTGTCAGGGTCGATGTCGACCGACACCGTGCCGCCATAGGCGTGGGCTATGGCGTTAACTTCGGCCTCGTAGAGCGCCACAACAACACGTTTTACAACCTGGGGGTTGACATTCAGCTGCTTGAGGGTCTTCTTGACCGAACTCGACGCGACTCCGGCGTTGACGAAATCGCCCTCGATTACTGTATATTCCTGATGCATAATGTGTTGATGTTTTTCAAAAGGTTAATACAATGGGTTCAGGCCCGCCTCGTACAACAGTCCGCAGGTCTTGAACATCGAATACTCGCAACCGATAAGAATCATGTCGTTCTCCTCGGCCAGCTCTATCATATCCTCCGTGGGTTTCTTATTGCGCACGAAGACAACGACTTGCAGGCATGCCATATCGCAGGTGCGGATGGTTTGGATGTTGCACAGGCCGGTTATCAGGATCGGGGTTTCTTTGAGTGTGAGCACGTCGCTCATGAGGTCGGACGCGAAGGCTTTCGTCACTTCGTCGTCAAGATGGTTTTCGCCAATACACACCGTGGCGTTCAGTATTTTGACTATCTCTCGCAGAGTCATAATCGCAGTCTTTTTTGGTATTTTACGTTGAATTTGAATTTGCAAATATAGCAATTTTTTCGGAACCGACAAAATTTTTTTTCGACGGCGCAATAAATCCACCTCGGCCGGCACTAATTTTCTGTCCGGTCGACGGCGAGTTTTTTGACAGTTTTAGTTTAACCTTTTATTTGTATCTGGAAGCCTTCGTCGATGAGGGGCTGCACGAGACGGTGCATCTCGTCGGCGCTGATTTTCTGCAAGTTCTGTGCCGGAGTGGGACGGTCGATGGTGTAGACCATTATCTCACGTGGACGCAGTTTGCGCACTATTTCCATCCATCCGTCGAGCACTTCGGGACGCGACGAATCGAAGTCGGGGCTCCGCAGGAAGCAGGTTTGCAACACGAAGTTGCCTTCGAACTTTTTGAGCGTCTCGACCACGGTATCCACATCGTAGCCCGGTGCGGGATTGTTGATTTTGGCCGCCAGTTCGTTGGTGGGGGCGTCGATTTTCATTATCGGGTTGTCGACCTTGCGCAGCGCAGCGAACACTTCGGGCCGTCCTACCCGGGTGGCGTTGGAGAGCACCGACACCTTGGCCGAGGGATAGTAGCGGTCGCGCAGGCTGAGGGTGTCGTCGATGATTTGCGGGAATTCGGGGTTGAGCGTGGGCTCGCCGTCGCCGCTGAAGGTGATGGAGTCGACCGGTATCTGTTTGTCAACCAACTCCTTGAGTTTCTCTTCCAAATCGGTGCGCACCTTCAATGCCGAAGGCAGCCGCGTGTCGTCGCGACCGTCGCGGTTCCAGCCGCATTCGCAGTAGATGCAGTCGAAATTGCATATTTTGCCCTCTTCGGGCAGGAGGTTGATACCGAGCGAGCTGCCGAGGCGGCGGCTGAAAATGGGTCCGAAAACGGTTTTTTCTCTCAACATGACGGTTCAGGATTTAGCGCCGGTCAACTCAATGCCGACGATGCCGATAATAATCAATAGGGCGAAAAAAATGCGCCAGAACGACGCCGAGTCGCCGAAAAAGCAGAGCCCGATGACAAAGGTGCCGACGGCGCCGATGCCGGTCCAAATGATGTAGGCGGTGCTTATGGGTATGGTTTTCTGGGCCAGATAAAGGAACAATCCGCTCAACGCCATGCTCAAAGCCGACAGCGTTATCCACCAGCCGAAATGCTCCTTGTGGAGCCCGGCCAGCTTGAAGCCAAGGGGCCAGCCCATCTCGAACAGCGCAGCGGTGAAAAGATAAACCCAGTTCATTTTTTTCTCTTCAATAAGTTTTTTTTCGTATCTTTGCACTCCGAACGAGCCTCGGATACCATAAAAAATAGGCACTCTATGGTGCCTGATTTCGAGTGGTCTGTGGCAGATTCGAACTGTCGACCTCTTCCGTGTGAAGGAAGCGCTCTGAACCAACTGAGCTAACAGACCGTGCTTTTCTTTCTCTCGAAAGCGGCTGCAAAAGTACAAAGATTTTTGGACATAGCAAAAATAATTTTAATATGGACGGCAAAAAATTTCGCATGACGCAAACCCAAAAGCGCGGAGCCCTCTGGTTATCAGTGCTTTTGGTCGTAGCCGTCGCCGCGGTCGTTTTTGGACTGCCTCATCGCCACGAGCAGCCCGAAACGGCAAAAATCGACCGTCAGGAACAGGAAATCGAGAGTTTTCGAGCCAAAAAACAACAGCCCCGACGCAGCCACCGCAAGCCGCAATACCGCCACGAAAACCGCCCCCTTTCGGCCGCAGCCTACGACACCGCCTCGCGGCCACGGCAGCGCAAACAGCTGGTGGTCGACATCAACACCGCCGACACCCTCACGCTGCAGCTCCTGCACGGCATCGGGCCCGCCTACGCCCGCCGCATCGTGAACTACCGCAACCGCCTGGGCGGCTTTGTCAGGACCGACCAACTCCTTGAGGTCTACGGCTTTACCGACGAGCTCTACCAACACATCCTCCCCTACCTCGCCCTCAGCGCCGACAATGTGCGCCGCATCGACATCAACACCGTGAGCCTCAAGCAGTTGATTCGCCATCCCTACATCGACTACTATCAAGCTCGCGACATCGTGGCCCTCCGCAACGGCGGACAGCGTTTTGCCGAGCCCGCCGACCTGCTCCTATCGCCAACCATGGACGACTCGACACTGCTCCGGCTCGCACCCTACCTCGACTTCGACAGCGCCGCAGCCGCCGACAGCACCAAAACGTGTACCCCAAAACCTTAACTCACTAACACACAGGGCTTTCAACCCCCTCACATCACCCACAAGATGGACCCCGCCGAAGCAAGGCCGATGTAAGGCCGAACCAAACCCGACCCGAACCTATCCAACCCATTGAATAACAGACAGTTAAGTAATACACACTCAACCATCTGACAATCAGACGGTTAGCCGTTTCGGACAATTTTGCCGTCTTTTGAAAAAAAAATCCACTCAAATATAATAAAAAAACATTTTCGTCGTTATTGCTATATCAAACCGAAACACACGCTACGATGGAAAATATCGAGATTGTCATCGCCAATACCGGCAAACGCAAAAAAATCACTCCGGGGACACCGCTGTCGGACCTCGCCAACGAATACACCCGCCAAGTCACTGAAAAAGAGGGCCGTTCGCCGTTGCCGATACTCGGTGCGCTGGTCAACAACCAAGTGCAGCCGCTGCAATATCGGGTCTACAACCCTAAGACGATAAAATTTATCGACATCAGCGACCGACACGGGTTCCGCCTCTACCGCAACGCGCTGTGTTTCATGCTCTACACCGCCGTCCACAAATGCTACCCCAAGGCTGTCCTTAGCATCGACCACTCGCTGCAAAACGGCTTCTACTGCCGTATCGTCTCGGCGGTGGACGATTTCGAACTGCCCGACAGCATGGAAGTGTGCCGCACCATACGCGAAAAGATGATTGAGTTGCAGGAGGCCGACATCCCGTTCACCAGCAAAACCATGCTGATAAGCGACGCCACCGAACTCATCCGGCCCCGCCATATGCCCAAGACGCTCAACATTTTGGAGCATCTGCACCAGCTCTACATCGACATGAATTTCCTCGACGACACCGTGCACAAGGTCAACGGCAAGCTGGCTCCGAGCACGGGCTGCCTGACAACGTGGGACCTGCGCCAGTACGGCGAGGGCTACATACTCCAGTGCGCCGACCCGGAGCACCCCGACAAACTCTCGATGTTCACCGACACCCCGAAGCTCTTCTCCATTTTCCGCGAGCACTACCAGTGGGTCGAGCTCATGCACATGGCCACCATCTCCGACTACAACCGCATCGTATACAATAACGGCGGGCAGGATTTGGTTCATCTCGCCGAGGCTCTCCACGAGAAGAAGTACGCCGAAATCGCCGACCAGGTGCGCCAGAGCGGTGCCCGTATGGTGCTGCTCGCCGGCCCGTCGAGCTCGGGCAAGACCACCTCGTGCCGTCGCCTCAGTGTGCAGCTGGCTGTGTTGGGCTACGACGTGCAGCAGATTTCACTCGACGACTATTTTGTTTGCCGCGCCCGCACACCCAAACTGCCTAACGGCGAGTTCGATTTCGAAAGCATCGACGCTCTCGACATACCCCTGCTCAACGAGCACCTGCTGGCACTCTTCAACGGCGAGGAGGTGTCCATCCCGACCTTCGACTTCAAGAAGGGCGACCCCTTCTATAGCGGCAAAACGCTGAAACTCGGTCCCCGCAGCATCCTCGTCGTCGAGGGCATCCACGCGCTCAACCCCAAACTCACGGCCCAAATCGACGAATCGCTGAAATTCAAGGTCTACGTCTCAGCTCTCACGCAGCTGTCCATCGACGACCAGAACATCATCCACGGCACCGACAACCGCTTGGTGCGCCGCATCGTCAGGGACAACAACTTCCGCGGCTGGAACGCCTACGAGACCCTGCATCGCTGGCCCGAGGTGGTGCGTGGCGAACGCAAACACATCTTCCCCTATCAGGAGAACGCCAACGTGATGTTCAACAGCGCTTTGCTCTACGAGCTGGGCGTCCTGAAACGCTATGCCGAGCCTCTGCTCAAACAGGTGCCGGAGGACTGCGAGGAGTACGCCATCGCCCGCCAGCTGCTCGGATTCTCCGAGTTGATACTGCCTATCGACGACCGCTTCATCCCCTACAACAGCATCATGCGCGAATTTCTCGGCGGCAGCAGTTTCGTTTATTAAAAAACGCCTATCAAAAACCGTGCCAAACCCGATGGACTGACACGGTTTTTTATCGGAGTTATTTTAGTCAGCAAGGTTGTAAAAAGGCCGAAATGTCGGGACTCAAGGCGTCGAGAGTGATGTGAGCCCGGGCATATATGGGCTGACGTTCAGCAAGTTGCCGCTCGACGATGGCGCGTTGCTCGGTCTCAGGCTTGCCAGTCAGCAACGGACGCGGATTCTTGGACACCGCCAGCCGCGAAAGGATGGCTTCCAGAGTCGTTTCGAGGTAAATCACACGGCCGTTGGCAAGGATGAAATCCATATTGTCGCCATAGCAGGGGGTCCCGCCACCAGTGGCTATCACGACATTGTCGGCTGTCGAGACTTCACGCAGCAACTGCGACTCAAGTTTGCGGAACAATTCCTCGCCATATTTGGCGAAAAACATCGGTATCGTGAGCTTGTATTTCTGCTCAAAAGCGCGGTCGGTGTCGACGAAGTCGTAGTTCAGTGTCCGCGCCAGCTTGCGGCCGTAGGTCGACTTGCCGGCATACATATAACCAACGAGATAGTACCTCATGACATCAACTCCTTGGCGGTTTGCAGTGCGGCGGCGGTGGGCGGGTCGGACGAGAGCATGACGGCTACCTCGCGAACACGTTCGTCGGCGTCGAGCTCGCGAATTCGCGAAACGGTCACATCCTCGACCTCCTTGTACACCTTCAGGTGCTGGCCCGCGCGAGCGGCAATCTGCGGCAGATGCGATATTGCTATAACCTGCATCTTTTCGGCCATCGAACACATGATTTTGCCTACAGCCACCGAAATGTCGCCGCTGACACCGGTGTCGATTTCGTCGAAAATGATGGTCGGCAGCAACGTCTTGACGGTTATCAACGATTTGATTGCCAACATCAAACGCGACATTTCGCCGCCAGACGCCACCTTTGAGAGTTCGCGCATCTCGCCGCCACGGTTGGCGTTGAAAAGGAACGTCACGTTGTCGCGTCCCGTCGGGCCGAAATGCTCGGTAGGGACAACCTGCACTTCCAGCCGTGCAAATTCCATGCCAAGGAGCGACAGGGGTGACAAAATGTCAGTCGACAAACGCTTGGCAGCCTTGGCGCGACATTCTGTCAGTTTTGCTGCCACCGTTTGCAGTTTGGCATAAGATTTGTCAACCATTTCCATGGTTTGCTCGATCTTGCGGTCCATCAAGTCGATGTTTTGCAGACGGCTGTCGAGGTCGTCGCGCACGGCGATGAGTCCGGCAACTGAATCGGTATCGTGCTTGCGTTCAAGCCGATAGATGAGATTGAGGCGTTCGTCGACCTGTTGCATTCGTTCGGGTGAGAACGACAATGACGAGTCCAAACGCGAAATGTCCGACATGATGTCGCGCAACTCGATGAGAGACGAGTCCAAACGCGAGTAGATTGACTTGATGTCGTTATGGTAGTCGGTCAGGCGCCCGAGGGCGTTTTTGGCCGAATTTATGAGTGTCAGAGCGGAATTGTCGTCACCGTCGCACACCGTCATAGCCATTCCAAGGGCCTCCTTTATCGCCTCGGTGTGCGAGAGAAGCTTCTGTTCTTGCTCCAACTCCTCCTGTTCGCCGTCGACAAGGCGGGCGGCCTGCAATTCGTCGAACAGAAACTGCAGATAGTCAAGCTCTTTCTTGTTTTGGGCGTCGGCGGCAGTCAGTGTTTCGAGCTCTTTTTTCAAAGCCGAATACTCGGCGTATGCGGCACGGTAGTCGTCGATGGGCGACTCGCCAATGAGGTCGAGCAACGCCGTCTGGAACGAGCCCTCGGCCAGTGTAAGTGTCTGATGTTGAGAATGTATGTCGACCAGTCGCACTCCCAAATCCTTGAGCAGAGGCAGCTGCGCCGGCGTGTCGCCGACAAAAGCGCGCGACTTTCCCGAAGGCAGTATCTCGCGACGCACGATAAGGGCGTCGTCGTAATCGATACCGGCCTCATCCAGAAGCGGTTCAAGACCTAGACCCGCGATATCGAACTCGGCCTCGACAACACATTTGCGACTTTTATCGCCGAGCACCTGCAAGTCGGCCCGCTGACCCAGCAGCAATCCGAGGGCGCCGAGCATTATCGACTTGCCGGCTCCCGTCTCGCCGGTGATAACCACAAAGCCGTCACCAAAATTGATGTCGGCCTGCCGTATAAGCGCGTAGTTCTCAATATGTAGTGTCTTGAGCATAATTACATTAACATTGGCGCAATTCTTTCGAGGGCGGCTATAAAGCCGTCGACCTCCTCGCGGGTGTTGTAGACTGCAAATGAAGCCCTTACGGTACCTGGGATGCCGTAGCGGTCCATTATCGGCTGGGTGCAATGATGGCCCGTGCGGACAGCCACGCCCAGTTTGTCGAGCAGGGTTCCCACGTCGTAGGGGTGAGCCGTCCCGACATTGAACGACAGCACCGCAGCCTTGTGCGGCGCCGTGCCGAAAACGCGCACTCCGTCGACCTCGCCTATCCGAGCCGTGGCATACTGCAAAAGGTCATCCTCGGTCGAGGCAATCTGCTCGATACCAACACTTTCGATAAAATCCAACGCGCTGCCGAGCCCCAGCACGTCGCCAACCGACGGGGTGCCGGCCTCGAACTTGAATGGCAGCTCGTTATATGTGGTACGCTCGAAAGTGACATCCTTAATCATCTCTCCCCCACCCTGATACGGCGGCAGCTCGTCGAGCAGTTCCTCGCGGCCATACATCACGCCCACACCCATGGGGGCGTACATTTTGTGGCCTGAAAAACAATAGAAGTCGCACCCGATGGCCTGCACATCGACCTTCATGTGCGCCACGGCCTGAGCACCGTCGACCAATATCTTTGCCCCGTTGGCGTGGGCTATGGCAGCCAACTCAGCTACGGGGTTGATGGTGCCGAGAGTGTTCGAGACATGGTTGACTGCCACCAGTTTAGTCCGCTCGCTGAACAGGGCGCGGTAGGCGTCGAGGTCCAGCACACCCTCGTCGGAGAAGGGTATCACGCGAATTTTAACATTTTTTTCATGACACGCCAACTGCCATGGCACGATATTTGAATGGTGTTCCATGCCGGAGATGATGATTTCGTCGCCGTCACTCAAAAAACGTTTGGCGAACGACGAAGCCACCAGATTGATACTTTCGGTGGTGCCACGGGTGAACACTATCTCGCTGGCGGAGCGCGCATTGACATATTGTTGTACCCTGCGGCGCACCTGCTCGTAGGCCTCCGTGGCCTCGGCGGCCAGGTGGTGCGCTCCGCGGTGGATGTTGCTGTTGAGGGTGCGGTAGTAGTTGCACAGCGTGTCGATGACCTGCGCCGGCTTCTGCGTCGTGGCGGCGTTGTCGAGATAAATCAGCCGACGGCCGTAGACCTCGGTGTCGAGAATTGGAAACTGACTGCGGATATCGTTCATTTTTGTTTCCTCTTTTTAACAATTCCGCGGACTATGAGGAACACCACCGCGACGGCGGCGACGGCTACGATTATGACGCTCAGCTCACGGCTGTATTTCACTATTACCGACGGGTCGGCGGCACGATAGGCTATCCAGCCCAGCAGCGCCAGGATGCAGTTCCACGCCAGAGCTCCGAGGAAGGTGAAAAACAAAAACGGTGCCATCGGCATCTTCGACAAACCGGCCGGAATCGAAATCAGCTGGCGTATGACCGGAATGAAACGGCCCACCAACGTCGACACATTGCCATGGTCGTTGAAATAGACCTCGGCGCGCTCGATTTTTTCGGGCGAGAGCTGCAAAAGCCGACCTACCTTGCTACGGGCGAAGGCATAAATTATCGGCCGGCCCAGCCAGCGCGACAGCCAGTAGTTGATAAGCGCCCCGAGCAATGCACCCAGCGTGCCGAACAGCACCACCAGCCACACCTTCATGCCACCCTCGCTCTCGGGATTCGAAGCCACGTAGACTGCGGGCGGGATGACAACCTCCGACGGAAACGGAACAAACGAGCTCTCCACCGTCATCAGCACACCCACGGCTGCGTAATTCATATTGGCGTCGTACCACTGCAAAGCCTTCGCCACGAAGCCCGACGATGCGCTATCGTCGCCGTGCACCTGCTCGGCCAGTCCTGCCGACGGAGCCTGTGCTCCCGCCGAAGCGGCACACAACAGTGCCAACACAAAAAATATCGACCTAACGTATTTCATAACCATTTAAAAAACATTATATTACATAAAAAAATGCAAACATTTCGCAAAACAAATTTACACAAAATCCGCGAGACACGAAAATAAATTTTACATAGCCACCCAACGAATATTCATTTTCGTCGAACAATCGCCCGTCTTAACCGACTGATTAATCGGCTTTTACACCTACACACATCGCCCTTTCATCGCCCCCGGGCCCACTCCGCCGACCCATATCCGAACAATGTCCGATGTATGTCCGAACCAAGGCCGACCCAAACCCGAGGAGAACCTATCCAAACCTTTGATTCTCTGCGGTTTATATTAAAATATATAAATTATTGATTTTCAGATGGTTGATTTATATACTCTCATCTGCCGTATTCATATATGGTATCGGAAGGCAGGTCTATCCAGTCGTTCCAGTAGACCACCGTACGGCTTTTGTCCACCTGCACCTGCGGCCACAACCCATCAATGGTTTTCAAGTCGCTGAAAGCGCCAATAGCATCAATGTCTTCAGCAACATTGTACACAACCTTACGCCCGTCTTCAAACAGTACGGAAAGTTGGTAGCCGTCCATCGGGACTACAGTTTTTATGCGTGGCAATGTGTTCATTTCAGCGGAGGGAGTTGTTTGATTATCTGCGTGTTCCACATTTCGGCAAGGGCGGGGCCGTTGGTTTTCAGCCACTCTTTCACGAGCCGTTGGGCTTGTATGGGAAGGTCTCCCATTGTCATCTCGTAGGTGTTAATGTCGAAAATCCCCACATATTCATCGTATATTGCGTGAATATGCGCGGGTTCATGCTCTTTCGGTTTGAAGAACATCTTTATTACGATACCATAGAAGCGACTGATAACAGGCATAATATTTTGTTTTTTCAAAATGCAAATATACGAACATTTTCGATATTGGCAAAAAATATTTTGTCAATTCAAATTATTTTTGTATTTTTGCAGTCGATTTCGAGAGAAAAGAAAGTATAAGCAAGAAAAGCATTGCGATACTGTCCTTACTTGTAAATTCGGCAAATTAACTGTGGGAAGGTCGAGCATTTATGCTTTCGCTTGATTGTGTATGCTATATCCCTGTGGCATATCGTCAGGCGTGAGATATGTTCCACACGACCCCGTTTCCCACAAGGTTTGCCGAAACCCACAAGTAGACGGACATGAGCACATAACCTCATGCCTTTTCTTATTGGTATATATGAAACATTCCGTTGGAGGGTCGGATGAAGAAATGTATCAAAGCTATGGATAATACAACACAAAGCAGCATATTATTTCGACTAATGCAGGATGTTGGTTTAGGTACAGATACAGAGATTTGTCAGTATATGTATCTTGGACATTTGATTTCACTTTTGGAAAAGAAAAAATACTACGTGAAAAGAAAGAAGGAATTCCCAGACATGAGAGAAAAAGAAATTCCTCACAGATTCCTTTTTACCGAGTTCACCATACCTAATGGAAAACTCTCTGCAGAGCAAGTGGATCGGTCTAAACGGAAAAGTGAATCAATTCATAACTTTGAGAAAGTATCATCAGCATTGCTGACATCATGTTGGACAGAACGAATTACTGAAAATATCCTGATGTGGGAAAGGGGGAAGGATGAAGATAAACCTAGAGTCTGCATTAAAAGCTGCATTGGAGATTTTGTTAAGGCTTTTGAAGCTATGGATTTTACTATTTGGTGCGGAAAGATGCTGTATGAACCATTTTATCCCGTACTAATGTCTGATGATATAATATGGTATAAAGAGCCGTACTTCTCTGATGAGCGGGAAATCAGGTTCTATTTTTCAAAGGACTTTGACCGCGTGGCTCCTGATGACGGAATAGATAATCATATTGACCTACCTGTGGATATCCAGACTCTTATCCACGAAATAATACTCTCTCCAGATGCCCCAAAACAGGACAAAGAAAATGTACTAAGACTCATTGAACCATATAATATTACCGTAACCTCTTCCAAAATAGAGACAAATCAGATTGATAACCAATAATTGAAACCATAATGAAATTATTTAAACGATTCTACACATTGGTAATAGTTGCTGTTGTTTTCTTGGCAGCGATTTCTTGTTCATCAAATAACAATGATAAAACGAACGAATGCCGAGAATTGTACCGAATTCAAGTAGGTGGGAAATGTGGTTTTATTAACGAGAGAGGGAATCTTGTTATTGATCCACAATTTGATGATGCTTATTGGACATTTGCCGAAGGTGTTTGCTATGCAAAATTGGGGGAAAGGAAAGGCTTGATAAATACTGTTGGGGAATTTGTGGTTGAGCTAGATTCTACATTTAGTTTAGTGTGTGGGTTCTCTCATAATTTAGCATTATTCTCAGTCACTAATGGGAAATGGGGTATTGTTAATAAAACTGGAGAAATCATATTGCCAGCAATATACGAGAATATTTGGCGGGATGGAAATAATGGATTTACTATCGTGGACACTCTAGGAAAACAAGGGTATGTTAATTGTTTAGGTGATTTTATTGTACCATGCAAGTATGCATCTGTCAGTGGATATAGCGAGGGGTTAATGGCTGTGGCCACTAACAAGAAATGTGGATATGTGGACACCTTAGGGAATTGGGTTATAGACACTATATATGATGATGCCCACAATTTTGGAGATGGGGTAGCACGAGTTAAAGTTGGTAATCAATGGTACTTTATTGACCATAATGCTAATAGGGTGTCCGAATTAAACCACGATACCCCTCTCACTGGATTTGCCTGCAATCGTGCCTTTGTTAAAAAAGATGGCAAAATAGAAATGATTAATATAAAGGGGCAGAGAATTGCTGAGATTAACGCCGATTCCGTGTACGGGTTCAGTGAAGGGTATGCAACTTTCAAGAAAAATGGGAAATATGGGAAACTGGATACCAATGGAATGGTTGTTGTCCAACCCAAGTTTGAGAAATTGTACAGAACGATTAATGGATTGTCAGTGTTTGAGAAGAACGGGAAGAAAGGTGCAATTGATACGGCAGGGAATGTACTAGTTGATGCTATTTATAAAGATATTGTAAATAATTATAAAGATTTTTTAGATAATAACAATTCTTCTCTATTAATATGTGGAAATGACAATGGTAACGCCTATTATGACAAAAAAGGAAATCTGATTTGGAAAGATCAGGGCAACACATTTACTTGGCCAGAAAAACCATCCAAGTCAGATTATATTGCATATTTCGATTCCCGTTTATCGGAGCTTGATCCGATAGAAGGGATTTACTATGTGACTTTTAATTACATGGCAGTAGACAGAGAAAACGACCATGCTTCTTCGAATGGTTCCAACTCGCTTTTCTATGCTGTTATCCGTACACCTAATACAAATGAGTTCATGGCATATGATATTGATAATCCAGAACTGAGTTGGGTAAAGAAGTTTGTTCAAATAGGAGAGTCCAATGCTTATGCTGTAGTAAATTATGGAGAGTCAACCTGGGCAGAAGACGGAAAACTAATATTAGAAGACCCGTATAAATTTGAGGTGACGCTTAGACGGGGGGGTAATAACTGGTATAACTGGTATGCTCAATGCGAGTTCATCAAAGACTATCCTTCTGCGACGGAATATGAACAAGTCCAACGGGCGGAATGGAGTGGAACAGGTTTTGCGATTGCCGATGGTTATCTTGTGACCAACTACCATGTCATAAATGGGGCCAAAACAATTACCATCAAAGGAGTAAACGGAGAATTGAAAGAATCGTATAAAGGATATGTGGTCGCCTCGGACAGAGAACACGACCTCGCCATTATCAAGATTGTAGACAAGAAATTTGAAAGATTTGATGATATTCCCTATTGTATAGGGAAAAGTGTGCCAGAGGTAGGGGATGATATTTTTGTCCTAGGGTATCCTATGGTTAACACAATGGGCAAAGATGTCAAACTGACAGATGGAATCATCAGCGCCTCCTCAGGTTTCAAAGGTGACCAATCTATGTATCAAATTACAGCTGCTGTACAACCAGGCAATAGCGGCGGTCCGTTATTTGACAACAACGGAAATGTAATCGGAATTGTCAATGCCAAACATGCCGATGCGGAAAATGCCAACTATGCAATCAAGGTGTCATATCTCTTTAGCCTAATAAATGGTTCTGATTTAGGAATCAAAATGCCCGAGAATAACAAAGTAAAGTCGAAGTCTTTATCAAAGAAAGTGAAAAAAGTAAAACCGTTTGTCTATTTGATAGAATGTAGTAGCCACTAAGAATATAATGAAAATGAAAAGGGTATCGCTCATCGTACTTGGCATAATAACATTGTCCGCTTGCGGCACCTCACACAAGACAACAGACGATAACGGTGGTGTCCGTTGGCCGGACTTTTTGCGAGAGTGGGCGGCGGACTATGAAATCAATGATCCACAGAGATTGTCCCTTATTGATTTGGTTGATTCTGTGTATTGCTTTTTTGAAGACAGC
>CADCPQ010000150.1 GCA_902803395.1 uncultured Bacteroidota bacterium | reverse complement strand
AGAGGACGGGAGCTTGAGCTCAGTGGGGGATACGAGGTGGAAGGTGGCGTTGAAGTTGCACATGGCTTGGACGAGCGAGTGTACGGTGCGGCCGTATTTGAGGTCGCCGACGCAGGCAATCTGGAGGTTCTCGAGGGTGCCTTGGGTCTTACGGATGGAGTAGAGGTCGAGCATACACTGGGTGGGGTGCTGGTTGGCACCGTCGCCGGCGTTGATGACGGGTACCGAGGCCACCTCGGAGGCGTAGCGCGACGAACCTTCCTTGGGGTTGCGCATGACGATGAGGTCGCTGTAGGAACTGACCATGACGATGGTGTCGTGGAGCGACTCGCCTTTCTGGACGCTGGTTCCGCCGGGGTCGCTGAAGCCGATAATGCGGGCACCGAGCTGGTTGGCGGCGCTTTCGAAGCTCAGACGTGTACGGGTCGAGGGCTCGAAAAAGAGGGTTGCGACCACTTTGTCGCTAAGGATTTTTTGTTTGGGATTCTTTTCGAATCCTTCGGCGATGTCCAGCACCTCGATGTATTCCTCCTTGTTGAAGTCGGTGATGGAAATCAGGTTGCGTCCTTTTAATGTGCTCATTGTTAATATGATTTAAGGTTATTATATTCGTTTGAGGCCGTCGATGGCTGGTTGGAAATTGGGGTCGATGGCGAGTGCAGCCTTGAAGTCGTCGCGGGCGCGGGCCTTGTCGCCCGACAGCTCGTAGGCGCATCCGCGGTTGGCCAGTGCGGCGACGTGGGTGGGGTCGGCGGTGATGGCGCGGGTGAAATATTCAATGGCGACGTCGTAGCCGTTGTAGTACATCATCTCGATGTAGCCGCGGTTGTGCCATGCTTCGGCGTTCTGGTCGTTGAGGTCGAGCATACGCGCGTACAGCGAGTCGGCGGCCCGCATTTCCTCGCGGTTCTGGTAGTACATGGCCAATGCGTAGAGGGCGTTGGTGTTGGTGGGTTCTAGGTTGATGGCCGTGTTGAGATATTCGACGGCCAAGGGGTTGAGGCGGGTGGCGTAGAGCACCCCGAGTTCCTCGAAAGCGGGGGCATAGTCAGGGTATAGGTCGCACACGCGGCGCAGCAGGGTGACGGCGTTGGCGGTGTCGCCTTTCTCCTTGTAGATGAAACTTTTCATGAACAGGGCGGTGCGGTTGTCGGGGTCGCGTTGCGTGACTTTGGTCAGATGGTCGAGCGAGCGGTCGTAGTCGCGGCTGTAGTAGGTTATCTCGCCCATTTTGAGGATGATATCCATGTTTTCGGGTTCGAGTTCGTTGGCACGCGACAGGGCCTTGTAGCTTTGTTCGACGTTGCCGTTGGCGAACTGTGCGTCGGCCAGAAGGGTGTACAATTTGGCGTCGTTGTCTTCAATCGCGATGGCTTTGTTGAGGTCCGATATGGCTTCGTTGGCGTGTTGCATATCGACCAGAATCTTGGCACGGGTATACAGTAAGTTGACATCTTTTGGATGCTGGCGTATCTGTATGTCAAGCTGCTGCAGAGCCTCCTCGGGTGGTAGTTGCGAGAAATCGGCCTTTTGCCGGCACGAGGCGAGGGTGGCGAGCAGGATTACGACGGCGAATATGTACGATAAATTTTTCATAATTTTTATATATTACGTAAAAAGTGGAATTTTATTGTATGAAGTCTAAAATAAGTTGTTGGGTCTGGGGCAGGGTAGAGGCGTGCAAGACGGTGCGAGCCTGCTGTTCGGTGATGGGTAGCGAACGGCTCAACAGACACCAGTACTCTTTGATTTTCCGCAACTTGGCTTCATCGGTCGGCAATTCGGAATTGATGTTTTTTATCAAATCGGCAATAAACAAGGCTGTTGATAACTTTTTTTCTTCGGGCGAAAATTTTTTGCCGGATTTGATTTGAAGGGGCAGCGTCGGGTCGTAGAGGACACCGCGGCCGATCATCACGTCGGCTATGTCGTTGAAGCGTCGCGTCAGAGTGTTGTAATCTTCCAAAGTACAGATGTCGCCGTTGTAAATCACAGGGTGCTTTATCAATGGGAGCACATTTGCAAACGTTTCAAGGTCAGGGTGTCCGGTGTATTGTTGCCGCCCGAGGCGAGGGTGGATGGTGACGTTCTTCAGGGGATAGTCGTTCAGAACCGGAACAAGGCGGAAAATTTCGTCACGTGAAGTCAGGCCGATACGCATTTTCACGCTGATGTCTGTCTTGATTTGAGGTATGACTGTGTCGAGAATATGACGCACCTCATCGGGGTAGGGTAGGATGCCGCTTCCGCGGTGTTTGGCGGCCACTTTGCGCATGGGGCAGCCGAGGTTCCAGTTGAGCTCGGTGTAGCCTAGGTCGGCGAGCCGGTTGCCGAGAGCAATGAACTCGTCGGGCTCTTTGCCTAAAATCTGCGGTATCACGGGTATAGAACCGACGTTGGTTTCAGGCAGGATGTCGTCGATTTTTTTTGTTGCGTCGGCAAGGTTGCCGTGCGTCAGCGACACGAAAGGTGCCACGGCGTAGTCAAAGACCGATGGGAAATGGTGGTTGTACACCCTTCTGAACAGTACTTCGGTCAGTCCTTGCATTGGCGCTAAAATCATTTCGGCAGGTCTTTGTAGTGTGTTTGTATGTATTGGCGCAGATCGGCGGTCAGTTTGTTGCCGGTTTTGTGTACTGGCGAGAACAGCAGGCTTTTTTCGCGAGTCGTCTGTGGAATTATCGCCTGATGTCTGTCAATCATTATTATCAGGTTGAGCAGGACGGCGAGAATGCACACGCATTTGGCCATTCCGAGCAATGCACCAGCTATTTTGTTGAGTATGCCGACATGAATCAGTTTCACTATCCCTTCGAGACATTTGCCGAGAAAAAACGACAGCGCGACAACGCCCACAAAGGTTATAAAAAATGCGATGAGGACGGTGTTTTCGCCTTCGAGTTTCAGCCACTCGGCAACCATTTGCGAGAGGTGTGTCGCCGCCCAGCAGCCGGCAATGATTCCTACCAAGGCTCCAAGTTCGAAAATCAAACCACGTTTCCATCCTTTATAGATGAAAAAAATCAGTGGTATTGAGAGTATTATGTCTAATATGTTCATTTCCTTTATAGCTTAAAAAATAAGACGCCTCAAGTGAGACGTCTCATTCTTAAATACATCTTTTGAAATAAGTAAGCACAACGGGTTTTACGTAACAAATCAAATTTTGTTTCATTTTTGTGCATTTTTTTTCAAAAATTTACGTTCGATTAATCCTACGAGCCACCAAACACCCCAGCCGATAACCGATCCGAGCAGTGCGCCGCATATCACGTCACCCGGATAGTGTTTGCCGAGATAAATGCGGCTGTAGCCCACAATCGCGGCCCACGCAAGCAACACAACGGCAAGTGGCCACGAAGGTTTCAGTTTTTTTGCGTAGCGCAGCACAAGGAACACGACCACAGCAAAAGCGTTAGCGGCGTGGGAAGAGACAAATCCGTAGAGCCCGGCGCAGTTGGTGCGGTACATTGTCACGTCGTCGAGAGCGTGGCACGGACGCAGGCGGTGGAAAATGTTTTTGCACAGATGGACCGAAATCTGGTCGGCAAACAGGAAACACAGGCAAACCCCGACAACCGGCAGCCACCACCGTTTGGGTTCTGTGCTCAACGTGGCAAACAGGAACACGGCAACGATGGGTATCGACCACGTCCAGCCTTGGCTGAAAAACCACACAGGCCCATCGAGCCACGATGCGTTGTGGCTGTTTACCCAGCGGAACCATTCGGTGTCGAGTTGCAGAATGTTCTCCACGGCTTATTGGGTTAGCAATGTTACGATTTTGTCTTTCAGTTGCTGGATGTTCAGGCCGCTGACAGCGCTGATGAAAATGCTGTCGACCCCTTTTGGCAGATGACGCTTGAGCTGTTTCATCATCACCTCGTCAATCATGTCACATTTTGTGATAGCCAGAATGCGCTGTTTGT
>CADCPQ010000149.1 GCA_902803395.1 uncultured Bacteroidota bacterium | reverse complement strand
TGCCTTTGGCGGTGTGCTCCATTGCGAGGATAACCTTTTTTGCACCCACCAGAAGGTCCATGGCGCCACCCATACCGGGGGTTTTCTTGCCAGGAATCATCCAGTTGGCCAAGTCGCCATTCTCGTCAACCTGCATGGCGCCGAGGACGCTCACGTCAACATGGCCTCCGCGGATGATGCCGAAAGAAGTAGCACTGTCGAAAGTGCTGGCTCCCTCAACAGGAGTGACAAATCCGCCACCGGCATTGATGAACCAGGGGTCTTCCTTGCCCTCTTCGGGGGTGGGGCCCATACCAATCATACCGTTCTCGCTCTGCAATACGACTTTCACGCCTGCAGGCAAGAAATTGGGAATCAGGGTCGGCAGACCGATACCAAGGTTGACGACATCGCCGTCATGCAGTTCCTGAGCCGCACGTTTGGCAATAAAGGGTTTAATCTGTTCTTTTTCCATGTTATTAATTGTTTAATTGTTTGATTGCTTGATTGTTTACTTCCATCCTCGTGCCACCATTTCCTGGGCAATGTAGGAAGCTTCGTCGTCGGCAAAGGTGTTGGGGCCAAAGCCAGCATCATAACCCAGTTCTTTTGCCAATTCATGGCTGATACGAGGACCTCCACAGATAAGAATCACTTTGTCGCGCAGTCCCTCAGCCTCGAGCATCTCAACAAGTTCGGTGAGGTTCTTGATGTGGACATCCTTCTGGGTGACAGTTTGACTGACGATGAGAGCATCGGCATGGAGCTCAATGCCCTTGGCTATGAACTCCTCGTTAGGCACTTGACTGCCGAGGTTGTAGGCTTCAATCATGTCGTAGCGTTCCAAACCGTAGTGACCGGCATAACCTTTCATGTTCATGATGGCATCGATACCAACGGTATGGGCATCAGTACCCGTCGAGGCTCCAACGATGACGATCTTGCGGCCAATGTGTTCGCGGATATATTCGTCGCATTCATGCATATCCATGGTTGTAGATTCCACCTTTGGCACATGGATGCTGGTGTAATCCACCGTGTGAGTCAGCGAACCGTAGCAGTTCATAAAGCAAAAACCTTCGGTCAGCTCTTTCTGATATACGACTAATGGGTTTTCGAAGCCCATCTTCTTCAAAAGTTGTTTTGCGGCTTCTTCGGCCTCTGCGCCTGCAGGCACTGGCAGGGTGAAACTAAGCTGCACCTTGCCGTCGTTCATTGTGTCGCCGTATGGTTTTATCTTGGTAAGGTCTAAGGTTTTGTCGTAATCCTTAGCCTCCATCGAATACAATCCTTCGCTCATGTTACTTTTTTCCTTTCATAAGTTCAACAAACGGGTTAAAATAGTGCTCACCCTTGAGAGTGACACCGTCGAGGCCCTTACCGCCGTTCTTCGGACGTTTCACGTTGGCAAAAATACCTTTCTCCAGTGCAGTGAAGAGGCCTTCGCTCTCCATGGTCTCAAGCAAATGAGTGGCGTTGTGCAGCACCTCCTGAGCGCGGCTCTTGATGATGCCGCCCTCCTTGAATTCCACTTCCTCGCCAATGTCCTTCATGTTGTTGAAGATATATTTGGCGTTTTCGATGGAGAGGTAGCGGTCGCTCATGAACGGCGTGTGGATAGCCTCGGTTGGCATACCCAGCAACTGCAGACCCTGATGCGTCCACTGACCTATAATGTTGAAAAGGGCGTCCTGAATATGGCCGCGGAAAATGTTGCCGGTCATAAACTTGGTTGGCGGCATATATTTCAGAGGAGCGTTGGGGAATATCTCGCGCAACATCTGAGCCTGAGCCAACTCGTAAAGGAATCCGTTCTCGAGCATGGGGTCCATCTCAAAAGCGTGACCAAGGCCTTGCTGCTCCGACGGCAGACCAGCCATGAAAGCCAGCTGCTCGTTAATGAAGTCGGAAGCCAGCACGGTGTGCGCCTCTTCATAGGCATCGGCTGTGGTGAGGTAGTTGTCCTCGCCGGTGTTGATGATAACGCCAGCGAAGCCGTTGATGATACGGCTGAAATACTGGTCAATCAGTGTTCGCTGCATATTGATGTCGCGGAACAGAATTCCGTACAATGCGTCATTCAACATCACATCGAGACCTTCCAGTGCGCCCATGGCGGCGATTTCCGGCATACACAGTCCCGAGCAATAGTTGCAGAGACGGATGTAGCGGCCAACCTCTTCGCCCACTTCGTCAAGAGCTTTGCGCATAATGCGGAAGTTCTCCTGAGTGGCAAATGTTCCGCCGAAGCCTTCTGTGGTGGCTCCGTATGGCACGTAGTCGAGCAGCGACTGGCCGGTAGTGCGGATCACGGCGATGATATCGGCACCCTGGCGGGCACCAGCCTGGGCCTGAACCACATCCTCGTAGATGTTACCCGTGGCCACGATGATGTAGAGGTAGGGCTTGCTACCCTCGCCGATAGTGGCGATATACTTCTCGCGGCGCAGGCGGTTGCCGCGCACTTTCTCAATGGTGGCGTTGATGACGGGCTCCAGAGCCTTGTCGATATCAGCTTTGCTGTGCACCGGAAGTTTGGTAATGTCGATGGTGCCGGCGCTGATGGCCTCGGCAATCTCCTGCGGGTTCTTGCCGGTCTCGACCATAGCATTGCCGACATAGAACATCACGCCTTCGCCGAGCACACCTTTTGCCTTCAATTCCTCGACCACAACGTTGGGCATTGGAACCTCGTTGTCGTCGATTCCGTCGATACCGAGGAAGCGGCACAACGTACGTTCCACTGCCACGGTTGTGTAGTCTTCGACGAAATCCTGCACCTGTCCGGCAATCTTGCGGGCCACCGAACGAGCGTGCTCAACCTCTGTAAAATCAAGTCCTACTTTACTTTTCTGCATTGTTGTTATATTGTTTAGTCTATTTTTTACACAAAAATTCGGACTGCAAAGATACAACTTTTTTGGTTATAATGGAAATTATTATTAAGATTTTTTTATAATAATGCGTAAAGTCACTAATTTTGACGTTGGAATCGGCGTTGAAATTCGTTGCAATCTGACTGCAACGAATTGCCTTTTTGCCGCCTTTTTACGTAAAAATCATTGCAATTTTCATCTTTTTCGTTGCAGTCGCTTGTACACTCCAAAAAAGAATCGTAATTTTGCAGCTGACATTTCAAAGTCACAGGCGCACGACCGTCATGGCCGTATCACCCGCACAAAGAAGAAAACGGGTCAGAAGTCGGATTTATAGGGGCATCAGAAGTCCTGAGGTTTTCTCCGATAGCGCCGAAAACAATGCAGCGCGCAAGCCCTGCATCAAACGTAAGAGGCGGCTCGCTCCGCTCGCCGCCCCAAAGTTAAAATTCGTTGGACATCATGTGGCCGGCAACCTTGAGTGCTTCGGCATCGTTGGTAATGAGGAAGGCAAGTACAACCATGCGGTCGGAGGGGCAGTAGATGGCATAGTATCCTTTGTCGCCAGGCAAGCCGTCGGCATTGAATATGACCAAATGCTTACGTTCGCGCCATTGTCTGGCCAACGAGTCGGCAAACTGCTGCGTCATGCCTTCGGGCAGAGTGCTACTCATCTCACCCTCCACTTTGGCTATGCCTCGGGACGCGTAAGGCAGTTTGTGAAGTTCTTTTAGCAATGTGCGGTAGACGGTGCTGTCGTCGGTCTGCAGCAGGGTTACGCAAATGCTGTCACCGCATGAGAGGGGATAGCGTTCAACGCAATAGGCCTGCAAGTCAGGACGAGGAGCGTAACGTTTATAAAGCCCTGTCTGGGCGCTGGCAGTCAGTGCAGCTGCAAGCATCAATAGCGCTATGGCTCGTTTCATAATGTTTTTATGGTTTTGATATGGTTGATATTATTGTCTATCAGGGCTATCACGTCGTCAGGATTGCACTGGCAGTTGCAGTAAATGCCGGGAGCTGGCGTGGCCGCCTTGGCCTCGTTGTGGCGCGGCAGCAAAACGATGAGCAATATGGCGGCAGCGGCAGCCATTGGTATGGCGATACGCCATGCGGTGCGGCGCAACTGGCGGTGTTCCCGTTCTCGAAGCACGGAGTTTGCGCTATGGATCTGTTCTATCAGTTGGTCGGTATTCATATATTGTTTATTTTGCGTAGTTTTTCTTTGATGCGGCCTATGCGCGTGGTGACGTTGGTTTGGCTTATGCCCAGCATCTGGCCTATCTCGGCGGTGGAGAAGCCGTCGAGGTAGAGTTCTATCAGCCTTCGGTCGTTGGATGGCAGCCTGGCTATCAGGGCTTTGAGGTAAACTGCCTGCTCCCTGATACTGGAGTCGTCCGGAAGGTCGAAACCGTCCATTGGCAGAGTCTCCACACGGCGGTTTCTTTGACGCCGCCAGCTGATGGCGGTGTTCAGCGCCACGCGGTAGACCCAGGTGATGGGCTTGTGTTCCGGTCGGTAGCGCTTCCATCCCTGCCATAGGTTCAGGAGTATCTCCTGCCGCAGGTCCTCGCGGTCCTCGGCGGCAGGGCAGAACGAGCGGCACACGTGGCCGATTGCCGCCCCGTGCCGTTCGATCAGTTCTATGAAGGGATGTTCATCCATTGCGTCGTCAATCTTTACACCTTTATTAAACGCCGAAAAGCAAAAAATGTCACAGACGGCTATAAAAAAAAACTTTATCCTGAAAAAAAAGTGCCACGCCACACAATATTTTCGGTGTTTTTACGTTAGTATGCTGTTTTTAATTTGAGATTATGTTACAGTTACAGTACATCAAGGACCATACCGACGAAATCGTCGCCCGTCTTAAAATCAAGAACGTTCAGAATGTCGAGGAGCGCATTGCCGAAATCCTCAAGCTCGACGAGCAGCGCCGCTCGCTGCAGGTGAAAGCCGACGGCGTCAAGGCCGAATCGAACCGCATGGCCAAGGAAATCGGCGCCCTGATGAAGCAAGGCAAGAAGGATGAGGCTGAAGCCGCCAAGGCCCGCACCGCCGAGCTCAAGGCCGAGGAGAAAGCCCTCGGCGAGCAGCAGGCCGCCACTGAGAAGGAACTCAACGAGAAACTTATCTCGCTGCCCAACGCCCCGCACATCACCGTGCCGTGCGGCAAAAGCGAGGCCGACAACGTG
>CADCPQ010000148.1 GCA_902803395.1 uncultured Bacteroidota bacterium | reverse complement strand
GGCCGCATGGTGGAGCCTGAGGCCATAGCGGCCGAGGTCGAAAAGGCGTGGCGCTCTGCCGGAAAACTGGCCGGACAGCGCATACTCGTTACGGCTGGACCTACCTATGAACGCATCGATGCGGTGCGTTTCATCGGCAACTATTCGTCAGGCAAAATGGGTTTCGCTTTGGCCGAAGCATTGGCCGAGCGTGGCGCCGAGGTGGAACTGGTGAGTGGCCCGACGCACCTTGCTCCGCAACATCGAAACATACACATAACCCGTGTCGAATCGGCCCGCGAGATGTTCGACGCGGCCACCAAGGTGTTCCCGCAGTGCTCGGCGGCCATACTCAGCGCAGCTGTGGCCGACTACCGTCCCGACCACACCGCCGACCGCAAGTTGAAGAAACAAGGCTCCGACGGCATGGACCTCCACCTTGTCCAGAACCCCGACATTCTGGCCACCCTCGGTACCATGAAAACCGACGGCCAGCGCCTTGTCGGGTTCGCCCTCGAAACCGATAACGAGACGGCCAACGCAACCTCGAAATTGCAGCGTAAGAATTTGGATTTCATAGTCTTGAACTCACTCAACGACAAAGGTGCAGGCTTCGGGGTTGACACAAACAAAGTTACAATCATCGGCTGCGACGGCTCGCAGCTTGAGAGCCCGCTGATGAACAAACGTCAGGTGGCCGACCTCATCGTCGACCATTGTTTAAATCCTCAGCAATGAAGAAACTCGCCATCGCCGCCATCGTGCTGGCAGTCATAGCCATATCCGGCGAAGCCTTTATATTCGCCACACGAAAGGATTCGTCCGACGACGAGACTCTCCGTCGCGCCATTATGGCCGACTACCGCGTCTACGCTCCGCCCATGCCCGACACCCTTTCGTTCTGTGGCGAGCAGGTTCCAATGAATATCTATTATGTTCGGGAAAGTCTCGACCGCGAGCTACTGGCCAATATGTACTGGCAGTCGAATATGCTGCTCTACCTCAAACGTGCCGGCCGATGCTTCCCTGTGATTGAGCCTATCCTCAAACGCAACGGGGTGCCCGACGACATGAAATATCTCTGCGTCATCGAGAGCGGTCTGACCAACGCCACCTCGGCCGCCAAGGCCCAGGGCTACTGGCAGTTCATCAAGGCCACCGGTGAGCGCTACGGGCTGGAAATCAGCGACGAAATCGATATGCGCAACGACCTCGAAGCCTCGACCGAGGCGGCTTGCCGCTACCTCAAGTCGCTCTACGCCAAGTTCGGCAGCTGGTCGGCAGCTGCGGCGGCCTACAACTGCGGCGAGAACGGGCTGCAGCGGCGTTTCGAGCTCGAAAGCGTCGACAGCTACTACGATGTGCGCCTCAACCGCGAGACAGCCCGCTACGTCTACCGCATTCTGGCCGTCAAGTCGATTTTCAAGAACCCGCAGAGTTACGGATTCTTTGTCCGTCGTTGCGACCTTTACCCCGAGCTACCCTACCGCGAAGTCACCCTCTCGGGCCGCGATGTCGACCTCTACCAGTTCGCCCGTCAGAACGACTGCTCGTACAAAATGTTGCGCGAGATGAACCCGTGGATTACCTCCGAGAAACTCAAAAACAAAGCGGGCAAAACCTACACCCTCCGGCTGCCGGTCAAGAAAGGCACCGAATACAACACCATCATCCGCGGACGCAAGGACACTTCGGTCGTCACGCAGTTGTAGAAAACAAAATCGCGCCATTCGATTTTTTTTTGTATCTTTGCACTATGAAAGCAAACGATTTTTATAGTATTTTTGAGAAACAAATTGCTGATTATCATATAGCTGACTCGGTCGACGCTCCGACCCGCAACCCCTATGCCGACGGCTCGATGGAGTCGCTGCTCTGGGAGAAAAGCCATATCGACACCGTGCAGTGGCACCTCGAGGACCTCATCCGTCCCGACGATGTCGACCCCGTCGAGGCTCTTAAGCTGAAACGCCGCATCGACCGTTCGAACCAGAACCGCACCGACCTTGTGGAGCGTATCGACGACCTGTTTTTGCAGCAGTTTTCGACGGTGACGCCCCTTGCCGGAGCCACCATCAACACCGAAACCCCGTCGTGGGCCGTCGACCGTCTGTCGATTCTGGCACTGAAAATCTATCATTTCCAGATTGAGGCCTCGCGTCCCGACGCATCGCCGGAGCACCACGCCCGCTGCCAGGCCAAGCTCGACACCTTGCTGACTCAGCGCGCCGACCTCACCGAGGCCATCGACTGCCTGCTCGACGACCTCGCCGCCGGCCGCCGCCTGATGAAGGTCTACCGGCAGATGAAAATGTACAACGACCCGTCGTTGAATCCGATGTTGTACAAAAAATAATGCGCCATATCCTGGTCATACGTCTTTCGGCTCTGGGCGATGTCGCTCTGCTGGCTCCTGTGCTGCGCCGCCGTGCGGAGGCCAACCCCGACGTGCACTTCACCGTTGCCGCGCCGCCTATGCTCGAACCGCTGTTTGGTGGAATGGACAATGTGACGTTTCTCGGATTGAAAAAACAGCAGAGCTCGTGGCGTATCTTCCGTGCGCTGAAAGCCGTCGGTGCCGCCGAGGTGGCCGACCTCCATGTGGTCAACCGTGTAGGTCTTGCACTGATACTCTTGCAGCTCGACCATTGGTTGCACTTTGATTTTCGTTTCCGAATCTTCGCACTCGACAAAGGCCGCCGTTCGCGCCGCCGTATGCTCAGCCACCGCGACATGAACCCTCGGCGTCCGCAGTGGCAACGCTACGACGATGTATTCGCCCGCATGCGACTCGAGAAAAGCGAAAATCGAGAAGCGAAAATCGAAAGCCATAAGCTCATGGCTACAGACTCACAGACAAGGACGCCCAACGCCCAACCCACTGTCGGAGTTGCACCATTCTCGCAGCACGATGGCAAAGTGTGGCCGCTGGAACTCACCGAGCGCTTGGTGGCCATGCTCGCCAATGCAGGTTACAATGTGCTGCTTTTCGGCAGCAAGTCCGAAGCCGCCACCCTCGAACAGTGGGCCGCAAAATACAGCGGCGCCATCTCGGTAGCCGGCAAGCACGGTTTCGCCGACGAACTGAGTCTGATTGCCAGCCTCGACCTCATGGTCAGCATGGATTCGGCCAATATGCACTTCGCCTCCGCCGTCGGCACCCGGGTAGTGAGCATTTGGGGCGCCACTCACCCCGATTTCGGCTTCTACGGCTACGGTCAGGACCGAGCCGACGCCCTCTGCGCCAACTTGTCGTGCCAGCCCTGCTCGGCATTCGGGCAACGCCCCTGCCGCTATGGCGACCACCGCTGTCTCCGCGCCATAGCACCCGAGGCTGTGTTCGAAAAGGTGCAAAAAATATTGGCTTTACAACGTAATTAATTAAAAATCAAGTTCTAAACGGCTTTTGCTCAGCTTTTCATCGACCCCGAGTCGACATGGCCGAGGCAAGGCCGAACTAAGGCCGACCCAAACCCGACCCGAACCCCTCCAACACATTAAAAATCAACGCTTTAAGAAATTATTCTTAAAGCGTTGATTATCAGATGGTTGAAAATTTTAGCGTTTTATGATTCGGTAGTTACTTTGTCGACCAGAATCAGAGTCGAGTCGCAACAGGTAGGCACCGGTCGGAAGGCTACTGAGGTTTACTTCGGCGGTGGCTCCGAGGGTGCCCTGCATGAGGACGTTGCCGTTGACGGAGAACAGGGTGTAGCGGAGCGTAGTGGCCGATTCGGCCTCGACCTTGACAACCGAAGTGGTGGGGTTGGGGTAGACGCTCACGGCCAGAGGCTCCACGCCGTCGATGTGCAGCTCGGTGACCACGAAGGTCTGCTGTACCCCGATGTTGAGTCCCACGGCTGTGGCCGCCACGGGCTGGCCAACGGTGTAGCTGAGCGAGCCGGCCTCGGTCGTTGCGGTGGCTCCGGCGGCGCTAATTGCCTGCTGGGCCTGTGCGCCGAAGGCTGCGAGCAGCAGCGCAAAAAACATTATCGAGTGTTTCATGGCTTCAGAAGTTTAAGTTGGCGCGGCGAGGGGTTACGGTTCTCGGCATTGCAATGTCGCTGCGGTACATAGAGGCAGGTCTTGCGGTGGGTGCTACCGACGATGAGTTGCCGTAAGTGGTCATAGGTATATTAGTGAATTCCACTGAGAGTTGGCGGTGGGTAGCGGAGTCGGGTGAAGTTCCCTCATTCTCCATACATTCGGTCAGGCTGTACATCGTGGCGCTGAAAGTGCCGCTGATGGTGCCGGCGGTGGAGTCGACGGCGGTAATGGTTGCGGTGTAGTTGTCGTAGTATTGCCAGTCGCCGTAATAATTCCCATCGTTATCGTTGATAAAGGTGGTCAAATATAATTCAGGCAGATATTCTGGTTCATTGTAGTAGGTTCCTACAGAGTAGCCTGCGATATAGCCTAAAAAATACGGGAAATAGACATAGTCGCCTTCGCCTCGGCTGGCCAATGCTAGTTCCATGACCTGATACTGTGTATAATATCTGGCCACTGCGTAGGTTAGAGTGTAGGCAGTGTCGCCAAATGTAAGTGTTGCCGAGAATTCCTGCGGTGCGGGTGGGTTGACGGTAGTGGTGTCGATGGTAGAAGTGGTGTCCTCGGTGTCAAAACGGGTCATGTGGAGATTGTTGAAAGTGATGGTCAACTGGCTGCTGATACACTGATTGATTTCAACCTGATTGCCGTTATTCAAGTTTTCGATATAGTCGTCCAGACTGTAAAGTGTTATCGTCAAGGTGCCGCTGGCTATGTTGTTCACGGTGTCGAACAATGTGAAGGTGGCGTTGCCGGTATTGCCAGATGAAATCCAGTCGCCAAAGACATCGCCGTTGTTGTTTTGATAAGCACCATTCATGTAATATTCACCGTAAGGTACAGTGTGCGAACCGGTTCCGATGCCGTCGGTATAAGCAATAGCTATCGGGTAGCTGCTATAGTCGGGATCTGAAGCCACTTCGATTGCGAAATAGGCGTCGGCCCCGCCCTGATAGTATCCCTCGACATACTGCGAGTTCCATGTATTGCCGTTAAAGTTGACGGTGACGTTGGTCTGTGACGAAGCGTTGAGAACGAGGTTGAGTTGCTCAACGACGCACTCGTCGGCGGTGTTGCCGTACCAGTAGTAGCTGCCGCTGGCGGTGTAGGTGTCGCCATGCCACACATACGACGACGAATCGGTCATGACTGTGGTGTCGTGGTATTCGGGGCGAATAACGGTGTAATTCTGCTGGTATAAATGCATGATACCAGCTTCGACGTAGAGGTCGAACCAGCTATCGGTGCCGTACCAGCCATCCTCGTAGTTGCCGCAGATGACAGTGTCGCGGACGCCGTCGTAGACAACGTTGGCGCCGCCGGTCAGCGAAATGGCAGCTATGGCTGAGTCAACATAGCCTTGGGTAACGCCAGCAGCAGGAACTTCAATGGCAGCCACGGCCGAGTCGACGTAAGCACGGGTTACGTCGCCAGCATTGGCTGCGCTACCGGCATACATGGCGTATGGCACACTCAAAAGCTGTTGCACGGAACTGACAGTGTAGTTGTTGCCACCCTCAGGGTCGACCTCTGAGCTGATAAAGTAGGGACCGTTGGCCCAGTCGATTGTGGCGAAACTGCCGGTGGTGGCGTCGCCCTGGCCAATCACGATGGTGAAAAGTCCACCGGCGTTGGTTTGCGGGGTCTGTGTCTCGGTGTACACGGTGCGGCCGTCGGCGCTGCCTTGCAACAGGCTGATACGCACACCGACGGTGGCATCGGTCACAAGCTCGCCTTGCGCGTTGCGCACTACGGCTTGATAGTTGAATCCTTGCGGGACTTGAGCCACAGCACCAGCTATGGTGAGCAGCGTCAGAGCTAAAGAAATGATAATCTTTTTCATAGAGACATTTTTTAGTTAATAATTATTGAATTTACAACTGCAAATTTATAATTTTTTTGCGAATTTGTGGCGAAAAATATAGAATAATTTTTATAAAAAGATAAGTAGTTGATTATCAGTCTGCTGGGTATGCAAATTATAGTAAGGGCCTTTGCGTAAGCTGTAAGGTAAGGTTTTTGAGCATAGTGTGAACTTTAATTTATTGCAGTTCGGCGATAATGTTGTTGACGAGGTATTGGTCGCTCATCAATTGCAATCCGTACTTTGGGTCTGACAACTGGCGGTAGGTTTCGGTGCCGTAGAAAATATCAAGCGCACGTTCGGCGTCGATGTGCAGCGCTTCTGCAAGCAGCATGATAATATGGCTCTCTTTGCGCCAAAGGACGTTGTCTCTCATAATCGAACCTCCCTGCTGCCGGTGAATTTCAGGTAACGGTCTATGATTTCCTGGTTGAGAATGCACAATTGGTGATTTACCTTCTTGTATTGCAACTGTCCGAGAGCTTGCTCGGCGGTAATTATGCCTTTTTCGTAATCCTCAACGGTGTCGATGACGTTGTCGTTGGCCACACCGCCCTCAACCACGTCGTATTCAGCCGAATGGTCGGCACCTTTGCGGCACCCCACCACATAGTTGAGCCATTCGAGGTCGTAAGTGTCAAATGTTAAAAAACGAGCACCGTTGGCTAAGGCCTGTTGACGGTCGAAAGTGTAGGTGCTCACTACGGGAACAACGGTGCGTCCGCGACGGCTGGCAACAATCTCAGCCCATAATGAGGCTTGCTCCTCGAGGCGTGTGAGATAGAAACCTTGGCCGAAGTCGAGATTCGTGCGTCCAGCCTTTACCAGAGGTTGAGGTACGGCGGTATGGGATCCGTGGTATAATGTCATCATACGGCAGCCTCCTTTTCCCAATTAGCGAGAGTTTCAAGTGTATCGTCAACAACCCAGTCAAGACTCTGAGTGTGCAGTTGGTCGTAGTAGCGGAATAGGCGTTGACGAATCAGGTCTTGTGCTTGCATACGGTCGTGCATCTCCTTGCCAGAGATTTGCGCTCGTCGTGCACTGGCCTCGATGGCCATCACGGCGAAATGTACTTTACGGTATGTGTCGGTCTGTAGGTCTGCCATTGTCTTGCACTTTCAAAATCTGCTGCAAAAATACAACTTTTTTGCGACATTGAGAAAATATTTTTTGCCATTTGGCAAATAATGTGTAATTTTGCACCTGATTTCAAAGGAAATCACAGAAGCGTTATATTTGACTGCTGATGTTTTGCCTAAGACAATCATCGGCAAAAATATACGGTCCCACGCTTTTGTTATTGTTTAAGCTTTACGAGGGACGGTAGAGCAAAAAAACTGACGAGCCAACAGGGTAAAACGGCACAGAAACATGAGAAAAAATCTACTCTTACTAATGATTCTAACAATGACAGTCGGAGTTGCCCGCGCAGACTGGAACGATGGTCAATGGATTGAGACACAAAACGGCTGCGATTTGTATTTCAATGTAAACATGGAGAATCACACTGCGGCCCTCATGGGAGTCACTACTACATCACAAGACACATCGCTCCATCTAATTGTACCATCACAGATTATTGTCACGGAAGAATATGAAGGTAATGATGGCGAAACTCATACCCGAAATGTATCATGTACAGTCATTGCTGTGGAAATTGGAATATCATATGAGCAATATGAATCAGGCTCCGACTATTCTCTTTACTATAATGGTAACTGGTATGTATATGTGTCTGCAATAACCATTCCAAGCACCGTTACACATTTCCGGTCAAATCTTTTTATCGGCTCTTTCTATTATAATGGGAGTATGTCTCAATGGCTGAGTATGGACTGGTATGGAAATCGAAACTATGAAGACACTACATGGTTTGAAACATATGACATTGAGGATTTGCATACAGAGGGAAGTAAATTGGGAATTGTGCGAAATCTTTACATCGGAGGAAACTTAATAACAAACCTTACCATACCTGAAGGGGTAATGGCAATACCACCGCAATGTTTCAGCGGCGCCATAGGCATCACATCTGTGGTCCTTCCAAACTCGGTTACTTATATTGGTACTCTTGCCTTCGGTGGATGTATCAATCTTCAGAATGTCACAATAGGGCCTAATGTTGATGCAATTGGTATTGAAAATTATAGCCATGATTATTGGGGGAATACTTTCCCCGAAAGAACCATAAGAAATGTACATTTCACCGGCTCCATTGACCAGTGGAATGCCCGTAATTGGGGTACGGGAAGTGGTTTGCTGGACGGTTACAGAGACTATGATACAAATGGTTGGGAGCAGGATTACGGCTACAATCTATATATCGGTGGTACGCTGCTGACAGACTGCGTAATACCTTCGACAATTGACACTCTGTATAGGGATGCCTTTGCCAATTGCGGAAGTATCATTTCGGTTACACTGCCATCCACACTTCATGCCTGTCATTGTGAAGCATTCAAAGATTGCAGAAACATTACCAGTCTCACATTGCCTAAATATACGATGCCATTGTTGTTTGATAGGTATGATAGTGGACATTCCTATTACGACGCAGTAAATGACACATTGTACGGTATATTCAGTGTCCTGGAACTCAACGAAGTTTATTACAATGGTAATGTGGAAGAATGGATTCAAAACAAATGGTACAAAAGATTTTATTCATCATTGACTTTCTCGTTATTCCTTGATGGCACACGTCTTGATAATTTGATTATTCCATCGACAATAGACACTGTTCCTGACTTTTCGTTCCGTTCGTGCGGCATACGAAACCTAACCGTTCCCGAACACGTCACCTATATAGGAAACCAAGCTTTTTTAGAATGCCGTCAACTTGAGGGAGAAGTTTCGATACAAAACGCTAATATTGGACAGGGAGCATTTGCATTTTGCAGTAAAATATCATCGGTAGTGATTGGAGACGGAGTAGAAGTGATAGGCCAGGCAGCCTTCTCCCGAGACTCATTAAGTGCACTTCATCTTGGCGCAGGACTTGACAGCATTGGCCCCCAAGCTTTTGCCTGTTATTTGCCTGAAAGGGTTGTTTCCACTGCGACGCATCCAGCCAGATTGGGGATATATGGAATTTATGACATATATACTTCCTACAATAATTCCAATGCATGGCGTTATTTCTCATGTCCTACATTGCAGGTGCCCTGTGGCTCGTATGACGAGTACGCCAACAGTCTCTGGGGAGAATACTTCAAAAGTATTACCGAGCTGGAATATCAGTTGATTGTTGACGTGGCTCCCACCACATTTTCAGGAGTGACATTCCTGGCTGGCACGGTAGAGATTCAACACGGAGCTACATGCTCATCTCCTCAGGCAACAATTAAAGCGCAGGGGAGAACAATTGAGGGCTATAGTTTTCGTTTTGACCATTGGAGCGACGGCAGTACAGAAAACCCGTATACATTTACTCTGACTTCGGATACCACAATGAAAGCATATTTTGTGCAAGGCTCAGAGAGTATCAGCCATGTGGATGCAAAGAATGTCAATGTTTACGTTCAGAACAGTTGTGTCATGCTGTCTGAACCATTAGACACGGATACTTATATCTATGATATTATGGGTAGAAAGGTTGGTGTGTTGAGAATGGGGCAGACAAAGTCGTCTTCGCTACAGGCTGGCGTTTATATTGTGAATACAGGAACTATGAGTGTCAAGTGTGTGGTTACACGGTAATGCCTTTTATAATATAACTAAAAAGGGTACCTCATTGCAAGGTACCCTTTTTGGCCATACAAGGACTGCTATTACAGTTTGTTGTTCGGGCTGAGGAAGTGTGGGTGTCAACGGTCGGGACCAGCCACGAAGATGTAGTTCTCGTGCTGCTCGGTCACCCAATGCTTGGGAGCAACCAGTTTTTTGAGCTCCTCGTTGTTGACAGACATATTCTCTTTGTTCTCGTTATTCGACTCCACTATGCGATCGATGATTTCGTGATAGCTGCATGATATGGCATCGCTACGCATCATATAGTTCTGGAACGGCACGTAGTTTAAGATGGCTTTCATCTTCTGGCGCGTGTCCAGTAGGCCATCCATGCCGGCACCGACAGACAGTTGGTTTATGATTTCCATATCCCTGTGGTAGAGATCCATAAAGGCGTTCTCATAGGCATAGCAGTTGCCGATACGGCGTATCAGGGGTATGTCGTCCAGATAGTCCCACAGTTCGAATGTGGTGCAGAAAGTCTGCTCCGGCGACTTGTTGATGGCGAAAACATCCCACCCCTCGATATAGGCCACAAACGCGCTGCACAGCGAGTCGGAAACTGTGGAGTAGTCGGGACCCGCCGCCGTTATCACGCGGTACATTTCGCGGAAGTCGTCATAATAGGCGGTTACTATTTCAATGTTGTTCACCACCTCGTCAATGTTGCTCAATGTAACAAGTGCAATGTTTTTTGCGGTTTTTTTCTTGGCGTTGAGTTTCATCATTTCGTTCGTGAACAGCGTGAGCGAAAATGCCAGCAGTGAAGCCGTAATACTTACGCTGAGTTTGAACCACCAGAGGTTGCCCAGCGGTTTGTGCTCCAGTTTTGGTTCTTTGCGTTTCGTCTTTTTGCCGGTGACGGCGACTTGCTGTGTGCTGTCGTTGGTATTGTGGCCGTCCATGTGTTGTCGATTTTAGGGGGAGTGTAGCCCTGTTAAAAAAAAACACGGGCGCCGTCATACGATGACGCCCGTGACAATAAGGCATTAGAGTTTGTCGTTCGAGCCGAGGACGTTGACAATCTTGTGGATGTACATCTTCTTCATGCTCTCGCGGGCGGGTTTGAGATACTGGCGCGG
>CADCPQ010000147.1 GCA_902803395.1 uncultured Bacteroidota bacterium | reverse complement strand
GGAGGGGTGCCTGAAAGGCGGGGTGGTCAACTAAACCTTAAACATACGCACCCGCCCTAAAGGGCATCCCCTCTATCTTAGAGGGGGAGTTTGGAATGAATTCGCAACTAACAGAAAATCAGATATTTGTATAAACTACTGAAAGTCAAAGGTTTGCATGGACTCTCCTCGGGTTTGGTTCGGCCTTAGGTCGGCCTTACATCGGACAATGCCGAAACGGGCCGAGGAGAGGCCGATGACGGTACGTTGTTTGTTCGATGTATGGGCAGTGAAGTTACCGCTTGCTGCCGTCATTGAAGCGTAGTTTCAGCGCTTCGATCTTGATGTTGGTGCGATATTCGTCCCAGGCCTCTTTGAGCACTTTTTTGGTCGAGAGGGGGAAGTCGGCTTTCATCATCCAGTCGTAGTAGGCCGGCTCGTGCTCGAAAATCACTTTGAGCATTTTGCCCTTGTGTTTGCCGAAGTTGAACACCTTGTTGTGGTGGGCGTCGTAGGCAATGTGACCCGCAAGGTCGGCCCAGTTGGTGTTGGCCGAGAAACGGCTCAGGGCGTAGACGTCGTTGACCACGGGGTGGGGCACAACGGAGCCGTCGGGCGCTGTGTAGTCGACGCCGTCGTAGCGGTCGAGCTGCGCTTTGAGCACCTCGTAGGTGGCAATGGTGTCGGCGTTGGCGGTGTGGGCGTTTTCGAGGTCTTTGTCGCAGTAGAATCTGTAGGCGGCCTTGAGGGTGCGCTGTTCCATTTTGTGGAAAATGTTCTGCACGTCGATGAGGAAGCGGTTTTTGAGGTCGAAGTCGACGCCCACGCGCAGGAATTCCTCCACGAGGAGCGGCACGTCGAAACGGTTGGAGTTGTAGCCGGCGAGGTCGGCGTCGCCGATGAACTCGGCCAGTTCGGCCGCAAGGTCTTTGAACGTCGGTTCGTTGGCCACGTCGGCATCGCTGATGCCGTGGATGGCGGTTGTTACCTCGGGGATGTGCACCGTGTTGCCTTCGGCGTCGACGGGGCGCACACGGTGGACGAGGGTCTGGCCGGTTCCGTCGGGCATGATTTTGTGAAGGCATATTTCGACAATATGGTCGCTTCCGACCTGGGTGCCGGTAGTTTCGAGGTCAAAAAAGACCAGCGGTCGCTTGAGGTTGAGTTTCATCGTGCAGCTTTATGTATTTTGAGTAATGTTGACAAAAGGTTTTCGGCCAGTTCGAGGCGTAACATGTTGGCGCCGTCGGACTTGGCGTTGGCCGGGTCGGGGTGGGTTTCCATAAAAATGCCGTCGGCCTGCACAGCCACAGCGGCGCGTCCGATTGTCTCGATAAGTTCGGGATTGCCGCCGGTGACTCCGGCAGGCTGGTTGGGGCGTTGCAGCGAGTGGGTGATGTCGACGACAACCGGCACCGCGTTCTGTTTCATGATAGGTATGCCCCGGAAGTCGACCACCAAATCCTGGTAGCCAAAGGTGGCGCCGCGCTCGGTGAGGACTATGTTGTCGGAGCCGAAATGGCGTAGTTTGTCGACAGCGTGGACCATCGCTTCGGGCGAGAGGAACTGGCCTTTCTTGACGTTGACGCAGCGTCCGGTCCGTGCAGCAGCCTCGAGCAAGTCGGTCTGGCGGCACAGGAAGGCCGGTATCTGCAACACATCGACGTATTCGGCGGCCTCGGCGGCCTCGCGCTCGTTGTGTATGTCGGTCACTACCGGCACATTGTATTTTTTACCCACGGCCTTCAGCACCTCGAGGGCGGCGCGGTCGCCGATGCCGGTGAACGAGTCGACACGCGAGCGGTTGGCTTTGCGGTACGAGGCCTTGAAGGCGAACGGAATCTGCAGCCGTGTGGTGACGTCAAGCAGGTGCTCGCAAATTTCGAACGGCATCTCGCTGTTTTCGACAACGCAAGGGCCGGCTATGAGGAAGAAATTGCCGGTCGAGGTGAACTGGAGCTTATCTAATTTAGGATACATTATCTATATATGTTTATTAAAATAATAACGGCACGACTTTGTAAATATTGTGTCGCAGCCGCTATTTTTTTTGCCTTTTTTCTCGAGCTGGCGAAAAAAATGGCAGCCGGCGTTGTGGTTGTTGTGCCGGCTGCCTGATATTAAGGTTTGTCGATGTCAGAAGTCGGTTCCGATGGAGTCCAGCGGGTCGTACTCGTCGTCGCGCATGGGGTCGGTGGCCTCGTAGTTCGGTATGTCGACCTCGGGTCGGCGCGCACCGCGTTGCAGCGAGATGATGAGGGCACCAATCATGCGGGTAAGTTCCATGAGATATTCACGCGACTGGTCGTTCTGCTCGGGAGTGAACAGCCCGCGGCCACTGGCAATGGCGGTGTAAACGATGCATTCGCGAATTGCTGTCTTCGAAATCTTGAGGTAGTGGTCGAACTGGCTTTTGTTGCGTGCGGAACCTTCGGCGATGTTGAGTGCGATGTCGAAAGCCGATTTGCAGAACGAGTCGGTCAGCGCTTTCTCGGCGTCGTTGTGAGCGGTGGCGAGGGTGCCGACAACCCATTTCGCGTAATCCGTGGCTTTGGCGTAGACGCGCAAATCTTCGAAGCGGAAGAAACTCACGGTACGTTCCTGTTGCTGTGTGTCCATAATGATTTTGTTTTAGTGATTAATGTTTATTGGTTGGATTTTGTAAAAAAAATTATTCTATTTCGGCGAAGTACTTCATGAACTGGGTTCTCATCCATATCGAGGCTTTTTCACTGGGACGTACAGCCATCTTGCCGCGGAACTGGTTGATGTTTTCATAGCCCTTGGCGGCCATCCACTCACGCAGGCCGTCGTTGAGGGTGCGCATATATTCGAGCCCGTTTTTGTAGAGGCACGACACGACTTGGACTGTGCCGGCACCGGCAAGAAGCATCTTCACCACATCGTCGGCAGTGTATACGCCAGTCGAAGCTGAAATGTCGCAACGAATTATTTTGCTGAGTATTACGACCCAGCGCATGGTGTTGTAGATTTCGTCGGGGTTGGAGAGCTTCGGGGCGTTTTTGAGTGTCATGGTGTCGGTGTCGATGTCAATCTGCATCGATTTGTTGAACATGGTCATGCCCTGGATACCCATCCACGACAACTGCTGCATCGACTTTGCCATGTCGGTGAAATAGGGGCTCACCTTGATGCTGATAGGAATCGACACGGCTTTGCGCAGAGTGTTGATGATGTTGTTGAAAGTGCGTTCGATGTCGTCAGCCGAGGTTGAGGGCTCATAGGCGAGGATGGCCATGTTGAGCTCGAGGGCGTCGCAGCCGGCCTCGACAAATTTGGTGGCGTATGTGAGCCAGTTTTCGTATGAATAGCAGTTGATGCTGCCAATCACGGGGATGGTGAGACGTTTTTTTGCCTCGCGGATAAGGCTGAAATATTTTGCCATCGAGTCGTCGGCCACGTGCTGTGCGATATATTCGTAACTTACACCGTAGTTGTCGGTTGGAGCCATGACGGTGGTGTTGCGCTTGATATCGTAAATTATCTGCTCCTCGAAAACCGATTTGAGAATGACGGCGCCGGCACCGGCCTCTTCGAGTTTCACAAGATTGTCGATATTGGCGGTCAGTCCGCAACTTCCGGCTATTATAGGGCTCTTCAACTGCAGGCCCAGATATTTTGTTGATGTATCCATATTGGTATATTTCGGATTCTTAAAATGCATAATAAATAATGCAAAATTATATAAAAAAATCCAATAAATAGCGATTTTTTTTTAAAATATTTTTATGAATAATGTATATTATTGAAAATCAATATATTGATAATTGCTGGCAGCCTACTTCCAGCGGCGAACTGTTTGCGATTGTGATGTTTGCAGCTTTGTAAAATGCTGAAAATTGAAAGGTTTGTCACACAATAGCTGATTCTCAACCACCATCTGTTTAAATTTTTTTTCAATAATAACGTTCTATTTTGAAAAAAAGTGTTATTTTTGCAAAGTTTTTTCAGAAAAGTAAACAGAGAAAAATATATAACAAATGAAAGAGCAAAAAGAAGAAAAAGTATTGGAAACCAACGACTTGATTACTAAAGGTCAAGCGTTCTTCGAGAAAAACGGCAAACTTTTGATTATCATCGTTTGCGCCATTTTGGTTGTTTTGGTTGCCATTTTCGGTCTCCGCAGGTGGTATTTCCAGCCTCGCGAGGTTGAAGCTTCGGAGCAAATGTATGCTGCCGAGCAGTGGTTCGGACAGGGTAACTACGAGTTGGCTCTCAATGGCAACGACGCTCACCTCGGCTTTGCCGCTATGATTGACGAGTATGGTGGAACAAAAGCCGCCAATCTGGCCAAATACTACGCCGGCATCAGCAGCCTGCGTCTCGGCAACTATGATGACGCCATTGAATACCTCGGCAAATATAAAGCTAAAGACACTTTCACCAAACCTATGGCCATGATGGCTATCGGCGACGCCGAGATGGAGAAGGGTGACACCGAGTCGGCTATCAACCATTACCTTAAAGCTGCCAACGCCGAGGACAACTTCGTCACCGCTCCCACGGCTCTCTTCAAAGCAGGTCTTGGTTACATCATGCTCGGCAAAGGTAAGGAAGCTGCCGATTGCCTCAAGCAAATCAAGACTAAATATCCCGAAAGTACCGAATGGAACGAGGTCGACAAATACATCGCCTACGCCGAAAATATGTAATCAATACATATTTTATGTATAACGAAAAAGGGACATCATTATTGTGATGTCCCTTATCTTTATGGAAAAATAATTTCAGTCTTCGATTTTCAGCATTTCATCCAGCGCTGCGACAAGGTTTTCGGCACCGTCGAAAATCTCGCTGATGTGCGTAGCTACCATGTAGGCTGGAGTTGTGATGACTTTGCGCTCAAGGTCGACACAGACCTCGGTTGGGTTGCAGGGCTCGACTACGCAGCCAAGCTGTTGGGCAACCTGCACGGCGGGAATATCGAGGTTGGCACCGAGCGTGATGTGTGTGCCGTAGCGGCCTAACACTTTGGCCAGTACCATCGGGGCGATGCACATGGCCACGACGGGCTTGTGGGCGCGGTAGGTTTCGAGTATGGCGTCCGACACCGAGTCGACTACGGTCATTCTCGGACCGTCGAAAGCGAAGCTGCTGAGGTTGCGGGCTGCACCCATTCCGCCGGGAAGAGCCAGCGCGTCGTAGTCGGCGGGGCTGTATTGTTCTAACGGCAACAGGTTGCCACGGGCAATGCGGGCGCTCTCAACGAAAATGTCGCGCTGCTCGGTGTCGACCATGGTGCCTTCCTCTTCCTCGTCGTCCTGCACTTCGATGTGTGGAACAACCTCGAAAAAGCCTTCGGGCGCAAAGCATTGGTACTGCCATCCACGGCGGTCGATTGCAAGCATCAACGAAAGGGTTTCCTGAAGTTCGCTGCCGTCGCGGTTGCCGCAACCGGAAAGAATAATAGCTATCTTTTTCATAATGATAAAAATATAGTGCCTATAGAAAATAAGCATCTATATAGGCACTATTTGCATAAAAATTACTTGTTAAAAGCGTCCACGCTCTCTTTGATGAGCTGGAAGGTAGCCTCGATGTCGTTGTCGAGACCCATCGAGAAGCGGATGAGGCCTTCGCTCATACCCATTTCTTTCTGGATGTCTTCGGGAACCTCGGAGCTGGTGCTCTTTCCGCTGTTGCTGAAGAGGGTCTTGAAGTAGCCAAGGCTGACGGCGAGATAGCCGACGCCCTTCTGCTGCATGAGCTCCATAATCTTGCTGGCGCGGTCGGCAGTACCCATGTCGATGCTGATCATGCCGCCGAAGCCGTAACCCTGATTCATCATGCTGCAGAACAGTTCGTAGTCGGGATGTTCGGGGAGACCGGGGTAGTTGTATTTGAATCCAACCTCTTTGAAG
>CADCPQ010000146.1 GCA_902803395.1 uncultured Bacteroidota bacterium | reverse complement strand
GCAGCAACGTCGCGGCGAGGCACCCTATGATTTTGGTCAGATTTTTCATAACAATTAGTATAACGCGACACACCGTTTTTTATTGTGCGCGAAAGCCAAAAAATAACTTTTTTTGCAAAAAACTTTGTGGAATAGAAAATTATGTGTATCTTTGCAGCAGCAAAATTTAACAGAATATTAACACAATCGTTTAAGGATCAGCTGCTTAAACGGCAAAACAAGAAGAAAATGAAAAAAGGAATTCATCCCGACAACTACCGACTGGTCGTCTTTAAGGACATGTCGAACGACAACATGATTCTGACCAAGAGTTGCGCCAACACGAAGGAAACCGTGGTCTACACCGACGGCAACGAGTACCCCGTTGTGAAGCTCGAAATCTCGAACACCTCGCACCCCTTCTTCACCGGCAAACTGAAACTGGTTGACACCGCCGGACGCGTCGACAAGTTCATGAGCAAGTACAAAAAGTACGCCAAACGCTAAGACCCTATGTGACAGCCCTCTAATCAGGGTGAGAACAAGCTAACTGCTAAAAAGCTAAAACGAAAACCGTAATTTGTTTTAGATATTTAGAACCCGAAAAGCCCTTCCCGAACAACGGAAGGGCTTTTTATTTCGATGGCTGCGTAAACACCTGTGGCCCAGCGGGTTAAAGTTTTTAACTTTAACCCGCTGGGCCACAATAACTTAGATAGGTTCGGGTCGGGTTTGGTTCGGCCTTACATCGGCCTTGCCTCGGCTAGGGCCATACGGAGGCCGAACAAAAGCGAAGCCAGACCCGTTTGGAGTCTGGCTTTCAAGCGTTTATGGTTTTATGAGTGTCAAATCTGGGCTTTGACCTGCATGGCCAGTTCGTTGGCGCGTTCCTCGCCGGCCGCTTCGCTGTAGATTCGGATGATGGGCTCGGTGTTGCTCTTGCGCAGGTGCACCCAGCCGTCGGCGAAGTCGATTTTGACGCCGTCGATGGTAGTGACGGTGCATGACGGGTCGGCCTTGTATTTTGCGGCCAGACGGGCCAGCAGGGCGTCGACGTCGATGTCGGGGGTTAGGTCGACGCGGTTCTTGCTGATGATGTAGTTGGGGTAAGTCTGGCGCAACTGACTCATAGTCATTTTCTTGTGTGCCAGCAGGGTGAGGAACAGGGCCACGCCCACGAGGGCGTCGCGACCATAGTGGAGCTCGGGGTAGATGACGCCTCCGTTGCCCTCGCCGCCGATGATGGCTTTGGTCTCCTTCATCTTGGTGGTCACGTTCACTTCGCCCACGGCGGCGGCGTTGTATTCGCAGCCGGCATAGCGGTGGGTCACGTCGCGCAGGGCGCGGCTCGAACTGAGGTTGCTGACGGTGTTGCCCGGTGTGTGGCTCAGCACATAGTCGGCCACACTGACCAAAGTGTACTCTTCGCCGAACATCTCGCCGGTTTCGCTCACGAGAGCCAGACGGTCGACGTCGGGGTCGACCACGATGCCGATGTCGCATTTTTCGCGGGCCACGGTCTGGGCTATGTCGGTCAGGTTCTGGGGGATAGGCTCGGGGTTGTGGGCGAAATGGCCGGTGGGGTCGCAGTTGAGCTCGACCACGTCGGTCACGCCGAGGCGGCGCAGCAGGCGCGGAATGGCGATGCCGCCGGTGGAGTTGACGGCGTCGACGGCCACGCGGAATTTGGCGGCGCGGATGGCCTCGGTGTCAACGAGTTTCAGTTTGAGGACTTTCTCGATATGTTTGTCGATGGCGTCGTTGTCGATGCTGATGGTGCCGAGGCTGTCGACGTCGGCAAAAACGACCTCGCCGCTGTCGGCAATGCGCAGCACCTCTTTGCCTTCGGCGTCGTTCAGGAACTCGCCGCTGGCGTTGAGCAACTTGAGGGCATTCCAGTGCTTGGGGTTGTGGCTGGCGGTGATGATGATGCCGCCGTCGGCACGGTGCTCGATTACCGACATCTCGGTGGTCGGAGTGGTCGAGAGGCCGGTTTCAACCACCTCGGCGCCCATGCCCACGAGGGTGCCGGTGACGAGGCGGTCGACCATGTCGCCCGACAGGCGCGCGTCGCGACCGACGACAATCTTAACCTTCTGTTTGCCAGTGCTCTGCTGAATAAAATTTGTGAAGGCCGAAGTGAACTTCACAATGTCTATAGGGCTCAATCCGTCGCCGGCGGGGCCGCCGATGGTGCCACGGATACCTGAAATGGATTTGATAAGGCTCATGTCTCTGTGTTTTTTGAATTTTGAGACTGCAAAATTACAACTTTTTTTCCAAATCGCGGAAAAATTTTGCGGATTTTTGCTGCGTTTCGATTTTTTTTTGTAAATTTGCTTTTTAATTATTGTAGTAATAAAATTGCTATGCATTTCTGTTTCAGCGCGAAACGTGATGCACAGCAGTTAATAAAGTGGTATATGCACATAGCTATTGCAGGAAATATTGGGTCGGGAAAAACGACATTGACAAAAATGCTGGCGAAGCACTACGGCTACAGGCCTATCTTCGAACCCGCCGAGGAGAACCCTTACATCAACAGTTTCTACGGCGATATGCGCCGGTGGGCTTTCAATATGCACGTCTATTTTTTGCACACCCGCTGCAAACAGCTCATCGACATCCGCAAGGAGAGCATCAACGTGATTCAGGACCGCACCCTGTACGAGGACGCCTACATTTTCGCCCCCAACCTTCACGCCATGGGTCTGCTCAACACACGCGACTTCGAGAACTACCAGCAGCTGTTCGAGCTCATCTCGTCGTTCATCCAGCCGCCCGACCTGCTCATCTACCTGCGCGGCGATGTGCCGTCGCTCATACGCCACATCCAGCTCCGCGGCCGCGAATACGAGAGCTCGATACGTCTCGACTACCTCACCAGCCTCAACAACCGCTACGAGTCGTGGATTGACAGCTACCGCGGTGGCAAACTGCTGGTGGTGGACATCAACGAACTGGACTTTTACCACAACCCCGAGGATTTCGGCGTGATTATCAACAATATCGACGCTGAGTTCAACAGCCTCTTCAGCCAAGACTAAACCAAAACAGCAATATGTCAAAGACCTTGGTCATAATACCGGCACGTTACGAGTCGACCCGATTCCCGGGCAAGCCGTTGGCTCTGCTCGGCGGCAAACCCGTCATTCAGTGGGTTTGGGAGGCCGTGAGCCCGATGGCTGAGGTCGCGAAAGCCGTGGTGGCTACCGACGACAACCGCATTCTTTCGGCTGTCGAGGGCTTTGGCGGCGTGGCCATGATGACTTCGTCAACCCACCGTAGCGGCACCGACCGTTGTGCCGAGGTGTTGGCTGCGCTCGAAGCACGTGGCGAACGTTACGATGCGGTGGTCAACGTGCAGGGCGACGAGCCCTTCATTACCGCCGACACTGTCCGCACCTTGATTCGGGCCCTCGATGGTAGCGACATCGCCACATTGTGCACTCCGATTCACGACAGCGCCGAACTTTTCTCACCCAACAACGTCAAGGTTGTTTTTGCGACTGACGGCAGAGCCTTGTATTTCAGCCGTCAGCCCATTCCTTACCAGCGCGGCGTGGCCGAAGCTGAGTGGGTGGCCCGTCACCGCTACTTTAAGCACATCGGCATCTACGGTTTCGCCGGCGACACCTTGAGCCGCGTGGCCCGATCGCCGCAGGGCGAATTGGAGCGTTGCGAGTCGCTCGAACAATTGCGCTGGCTCGAAAACGGCTTTTCCATCGCTGTGAGCGAGGTGGCCGAGGCGTCGGTCGGAATCGACACCCCCGCCGACCTGGAACTCGCCAACAATATAATAACGAAAAAAGAAAAAAAATAGTATATATGAATATAACAGATTTATTAGCCGAATTTCTGCAGAATGGCAAAACTGTCACCCTGCCAGGTATTTGCACCCTCAAAAGCGAACAACGCGAAGCCCATCACGACAAAAAGAAAGGCGTTTTCTATCCTGCCGGCCGCACTGTGGTTTGCGGAGCCGAAGAGGGCTCGGCCGACGAAATCGTCGCCGCGATAGCCGAACGTGAATGCGTCAATAGCGATGTGGCGCAGCAAATGTGGCGCAATTTCATCGACGCCCTCAGCGACAAGCTGCAGCGCTCCGGTAGTCACGAGTTGTCGGGCGTAGGCACACTCCGTTCGTCGGCTCAGGGTGTTGATTTTGAGACTGCTGAAGGTTTTGGCACTGCCGCCGACGGCCATCATGAGCAGCCCCTCGAAAATGTAAAGGAATACACCCCGGCTCCCGACGAGGCTGACCCCTTTGCCATTTTCGACAAGCCTGCCATGCCCGAACCCGAGAAACCGGTGCAACCGGAAACGAAGCCCGAGCCCGTTGCTCCCGTCGAGGAAACCAAGCAAGTGCCGGAAGGTGTCGAAGACGCTCTGCGTCAACTCGAGGAGATGCCCAAGTCGAAAGCCGAACTGAAAGCTGAAGAGAAAGCAGAGAAAGAACGTCTTAAAGCCGAAAAGGCTGCCGCCAAGAAACGTGAAGAGGAGGCTCGTGCCGAAGCAAAACGCGCCGAAGCCGAAGCAAAAGCCGAGGCCAAACGTGCTGAGGCAGAATCCAAAGCCGCCGCCAAACGTGCTGAAATCGAGGCCAAAGCCGCCGCCAAAGCCGAGAAGGCTCAGGCCAAGCAGGCCAAAAAACCGAAAAAAGAGCCCAAACCCAAGAAAGAACGCAAAGACGACAAAAAGAAACGTTTCCCGTGGCTGCTCATCCTCCTGTTATTGTTGCTTTTGGCTTGTGCAGGGTATTTCGGTTACAAATATCTGATGGCCAACGACTCCGCAGCCCCTGCCGATGTTGAAAATCGCGAACATCTCGACGTCTCGCACACCAACGATTTCACCTACAACACCGACATGATCGAGTATACCCCCGGTGACGTCAACGCCAACCGCGACCAGATTTGCCGTTACCTCGCACCATACATCAGCGAATACCTTGCCTCGCGTCGCTACACCTCGGCCAAAGCTGCCATGATGGACCGTGTTGGCAACTATGCGCAGATGAGACTCGAGGAACTGCTCGGCGAAAAAATGGCTGTGCAGCGCTTCCTGCCTTACACCGACTACATCTACGAGTACAACTATGATTTCCTGAAGATGGTTCGCGCAACCCGTTCGCGTGTGACGGTTCAGACCGAGTTGATGAACCTCTCAATGTTGGGCGATATGCTCGACCAGCTTGTGCGTGAGCTCGGCTTGGAGCAGGATGGTGCTGGATTTACCGCCCAGCAGGTCGCCGCCGTTAAGAAATCCGAGGAGCCTAAGCCCGTCATCACGGCTCATTTTGAGACTTCAAGCAAGCAGGGCTTCGACATCATAGCCGGATTCAACGTCAACCGCGACCGCGCCGTGCAGCTGGCTTACCGTCTCAAATCGCAGGGTTGCGACGCCTACATCATTGACAAGAACGGCCTCTACTACGTCAGCATGGGTAGTGCTCCGACACGTACAGCTGCCGAAGCTCTCTACAAACACATCAAGAGTTGGTACGACGGCGACGCCGCCATCAAGGAATGGTAATCGAATTAAAATAAAACGCAACGCAGCATGGGTCACCACAAGCTTGAGCACTTTGCCGAGAACTTGACGTTCGCCAACCTTTTCCAGGTCTCATACGAGTCGCTGAAGAAGGATGGTTTCGCCTTGCGAGGCCGTTGGAGCGAACATTTCGGCAACAGCAACCCGATAGTGCTCGAACTCGGCTGCGGCAAGGGCGACTACACCGTGGCCTTGGCCCGAATCCATCCCGACCGCAACTACATCGGGGTCGACATCAAGGGCGCCCGACTCTGGCGCGGAGCAAAAACTGCCACTGAGGACAAGATGCCTAACGTGGCCTTCATCCGTACCCGTATCGAGCTGATTGAGAGTTTCTTTGCTCCCGACGAGGTGAGCGAGATTTGGATAACATTTCCCGACCCTCAACTCAAGAAACCCAACAAACGCCTAACCTGCGAGCGCTTCCTCAGCCGCTACAAATCGTTTCTCCGTAAGGGTTCGCCAATACACCTCAAAACCGATTCGCAGGAATTGTACGAGTACACCCTCGACGAGGTCATCCCCGCAGGTGGCTACAAAGTGCTGGCTCACACGGCCGACCTCTACAATTCCGACTACGACGGCGAGGCCAAACTGACCCAGACCTTCTACGAACGTATGTTCCTCGCCGAGGGCAAGCCGATAACTTATCTCGAATTTACAATAAATTAAAGTATAAACAATATAAAATTAATCATTATGTCAGGACACAACAAATGGTCTAAGATCAAACGCGCCAAAGGCGCAGCCGACGCAAAACGTTCCAAACAATACAGCAACATCCTCAAGCAGGTTGCCATCGCCGTGCGCGAAGGCGGCCCCGACCCCGACAGCAACCCCCGTCTGCGTCTGCTCGTCCAGAACGCCCGTGGCTGCAATATGCCTAAGGACACCCTGCAGCGCGCCATCAACAAGGCCAACGACAAGGACGCCGCCGCCATGCAGGAACTCACCTTCGAGTGCCACGTCAACCACGGTATCGCCCTCTTTATCGAGGCCCTCTCCGACAACAACAACCGCACCGTCGCCAACGTCACGTCGATTATGAACACGAACGGCGGCACCCTCGAGGCCAACGGTAGCCTTGCCTTCCTCGTCACCCGCAAGGGCGTCTTCGTCGTCCCGCGCAAACCCGACATGGACATCGAGGAACTCGAGATGGAGCTCATCGACGGCGGTCTCGAAGAGATGGAGGCCGACGACGATTACCTCACCCTCTACACCGCCTACGAGGATTTCGGCAACATGGTCAAAATGCTTGAGGAAAAGGGTATCGAATGCGAAAGCGCCGAACTTCAGCGCATCCCCAACACCACCCGCGAGCTCGACCCCGATTCTATTCGCAAGGTGCTCCGCATCATCTCCCTGCTCGAGGAGGACGACGACGTGACCAACGTCTACCACGACATGGAAATCCCCGACGACTTCGAGGAAGAGTAGTCGATTTCTAAACTATGATTTCTAATTTCTAAGTGTGCTGGCGCAGCAAAATGCGCAGCCACTTAGAAATTAGTATTTAGAAATCAGATATGTCTAAATTGTTTTTAGTACCGACACCTGTGGGAAACCTCGGCGACATGACCTACCGCGCCGTCGAGGTCCTTCGTTCGGTCGACCTCATCCTGGCCGAGGACACCCGCACCTCGCGTGTGCTCCTCAACCACTATGACATCGGCACACCGCTGCAGTCGTACCATATCTTCAACGAGCACCAAACCGTTGCCGGGCTGGTCGAGCGGCTTTTGGCCGGACAAACCATTGCTGTCGTCACCGACGCTGGCACCCCGGGCATCAGCGACCCAGGCTTTCTGTTGGTGCGCGAGGCGGTGGCCGCCGGAGTCGACGTGGAGTGCCTGCCGGGTGCCACGGCGTTCGTTCCGGCTCTCATCGACAGCGGCCTGCCGTGCGACCGCTTCGTCTTCGAGGGTTTCCTGCCGCACAAAAAGGGAAGGCAGACCGCCATCAGCCGTCTGGCCGACGAGGAACGCACCATGGTCGTGTATGAGTCGCCCTATCGGCTGGTCAAGCTGCTGACCGAGCTGTCGGCAGTGCTGGGCGACGACCGCCGCGTGAGCGTGAGCCGCGAAATCAGCAAACTACATGCCGAGACGGTTCGCGGCACCTTGGCCGAAGTGCTCGCCCACTTCAGCCAGAAAGAGGTCAAAGGCGAGATTGTGGTCATCGTCTCAGGCAAGCAAACCCATTAAACCCATTCACCCCATTATGCCGATAACAACGTTCATCTTCCGTCTGGCCTGCGCCTTGATTGCCGGCATCATCATCGGCACCCAGCGCGAGCTGAAGCAGCGTCAAGCCGGCCTCACCACCAACTCGCTCGTCGCTGTGGGAGCCTGCATCTTCATCCTCATCAGCGAGAGCGTCATCATGACGGCCATGGCTTCCGGCGGCCCCGTCAACAACGACAACCTGCGTGTCCTCAGTCAGGTCGTCACCGGCATCGGCTTCCTCGGCGCCGGCGTCATCATGAAGGACGGCCTCACCATCCATGGCCTCTCGTCGGCCGCCACCATCTGGTGCTCGGCTGCGGTGGGCTGCCTGTGCGGATTCGGCATGTGGCGCGAGGCTCTCATCGCCGTGGCTGTGGTCATCCTCATCAACTGGGGCCTGAAATCCATCGAGCGCTATTTCAAGAACAGGCGTGATAGTTAGCCTTTTACGGGGTTTTCGTCGGCCGCAGGATAGACCCCGCCGAAGCAAGGCCGATGTAAGGCCGAACCAAACCCGACCCGAACCTATCCAAATTATTGAAAAACAGAGAATTATAACACAAAATACAAAACATTGAAAATCAGCAACTTACAAAATATCCGGAAAAATTCTTGAAAAAAAGTTTACCATCCCTGTAATATTTCGGGCGTTTTTTGCGTCTTATATTATATAAACATAAACATCAAAACCATGAAAAAAGTAAAAATCATCCTCGCCGTTATTCTCGCGGCAACAACAATTACCACTTTCTCGTGCACACGTGACGACGACTCCACCAACGAAGGCAACCAGCAGCAACAGGAGGAGCAGAAGCCCGAACACCCCAAGGGCCTCTATCTGGGCGAAACCACATGGGAATCACACGAAACTTCCATTTGGGAATATTCCGGCTACGATTTCGGCGTCGAGTTCAACTTCATTGTCGACTTCATCGACAGCCTGAACTGCGAAATGTTCTTCGACTTTACTCTAACTTATCCCGAAGAACTCGGTGGGCAGGAACAGAGCAATAACGATGATATGAGATACGTCTACTACTTCGACGGCGAGCACGTCTATATGCACGAGCCCGACGACTACAGCGAGTATGTGGTCGACGACCAAGCTATGACATTCAACGCAACCGACACAACGTTCACCATGCCTGTCGGAGACCCTGAGATTGAGGAAATCCTTGGTCTCGATGTTATAACATTCCATCTCACCCACGGAACATTTGAACTGAAATGAAGCAACTAATCGCATCGACCCTGCTTGTGGCGGCAATGCTGCTGCAAGGCACAGCCAACGCCAAACCCGTGGGCGGCGACAAGACCTCGATGGCAGCCCGCAATTTCTGGTCGGCCATGGTCGACACCAAAACAGCCGCCACGCTGCTCGACCGCAGCGCCGAGTGGAACTATGCCGACCTGAGGCTCTACACCTCGCCTGCCGGCGGCTTCATCATCGTGGCGGCCGACGACGAGGTGCGTCCCATTCTGGCCTATTCGCCGACGGACACTTTCGACCCCGCCAGCCTGCCGCCCGCGGTGGAGTACTGGCTACTGACCTACCAGCAGCAGATTGATTGGATGCGCGACAACGGCGGCGAGCCTTATCCCGACGTGGCCGAACGCTGGCAGCGTCTGCTCGCTGGCAACCCCGGCCTCAAGGACGGCTCCGAAGTCGAACCTTTGCTCTCGACACAGTGGGACCAGTGGGGACCGTACAACGAACTCTGTCCTGAAGGCACCGTGACAGGCTGCGCCGCCACGGCTCAGGCCCAGTTTATGAAGTTTTGGAACCATCCCGCTTTCGGCAGCGGCAGCCACAGCTACACCGCCGGCAGCTACGGCCTGCAGAGCGCCGATTTCGCCCACACAATCTACGACTGGGACAATATGACCGATATGCCAACCGACTCGTCGAGTGACATCGAGCGACTGGCCGTGGCCACGCTCATGTACCATTGCGGTGTGAGCCTCGAAATGAACTATGGCACCGCGGCCCAAGGCGGCAGCTCGGCATTGGGCCTGATTGGCGATTCGGGTTGGGCCAGCATCGACAACTCGCTGAAATACAACTTCTACTACAGTCACGATATGTGGCCTGCTTTCCGCGATTTCGGCGGCTACACCGACGCGCAGTGGAGCAACCTACTGAGTGGCGAGCTCAGCCTCGGCCACCCCGTGATTTACACCGGTGCGGCTGAGCAGGGCGGACATGGCTTCGTGTGCGACGGAATGAAAACGGTTGTTGACCTCAGCGGCAGCACCAAGATGTTCCATTTCAACTTTGGCTGGAGCGGTGTCGGCGACGGCTACTACACCATCGACTCCATCAGCCCGGGTGTGGGCGGTGCCGGCGGCAACGTGACCTATACCTTCAACCTCAACAACGCCGCCTTGATAGGCGCCGTGCCGGTCTACGCACTGCGTGTCAGCGACACCATCTTCAATTTTACCGCCGACGGCGGTTCCGACTCGCTGCTGGTGGCACCCGACGCATCGTTGGACGGCGTCGCCATGCAGGTGGTCTCGTCCGAGCCGTGGCTCACCGTCGACAGCATCGTCGCCGACCGTGCCGGGTGGGTCCGTTTCACGGCAGCGCCCAACGTCAGTGGTGCCGAGCGCACAGCCACGCTCACTTTCATCCAAGGCCAGCAGCGTGTTAATGTCAAGATGGTTCAGATTGACCTCGACAGCACCGATATGTGCCCGCTGACGGTAATCATGGAGAGTACCCGAGGTAACGGCTGGCTGGGTGGGGCTAACCTTAAGCTGATGTCGGCCGGAGGCTATGTTTTCGGCACGGCGCAACTGGCCGAAGGCTCCAAGGATTCGGTCGATATACTCGTTGGCCCGCACGACATCTACTCGGTGTGGAACTCCGGCGGCGGCACCGACCGCTACGTGAACTATTACGTCAGGAACCGTCATGGCGACACCGTCGTGGCTGCCGAATATGCCTATCGCACCGGCGGCATACATTTCATCGAGTGGCCGTGCGCACGGCTGGCTGTCGACGAGGTCGAGACCGACGGCGTGTCGATCGCGAGCACCGACGGCAGAATAGTGGTCAGCGGCACGAGCCAGCCCGTAGCTGTCTACGACATCATGGGACGCCAGCTGAGCGGCAAACAGAACGTGTTTGCTGTTCCGGCTCGTGGCGTCTACGTCGTCAGGATAGGCTCACTTCCGGCCAGAAAAGTAGTTGTAACGTGGTAGATATGATTGCGAAAACATACGAAACGCGCTGCGGCACAATACATTACTGGACAAACGCAATCGATACGCCGGTATCGATTGCGTTTTTGCCAGGTTTGACGGCCGACCACCGTTTGTTCGACAAACAGGTCGAATTCTTCAAGGACCGATACCGCATTTTTGTGTGGGACGCCCCGGCTCATGCGGCCTCGTGGCCGTTCGACTTTTCGTTCGACCTTAAGGACAAGGCTCTTTGGCTGGACGGTATTTTACGTCAGGAAGGCATCGAGTCGCCGGTCATCGTCGGGCAATCCATGGGTGGTTATGTAGGGCAGATGTATTCGCAGCTGTTCCCCGACAAACTGAAAGGTTTTGTCTCCATCGACTCGGCACCTCTGCAAAGAGAATACGTTACGGCGGCCGAGATTTGGCTGCTGAAAAGGATGGAGCCCGTTTACCGCCACTACCCGTGGAAGGCATTGCTGAAGTCGGGCTCCGAAGGCGTCGCCACGTCGGAATATGGTCGCTCGCTGATGCGCGACATCATGATGGTGTACGACGGCAATCAGGAACGGTACGCCAAGATTTCGGGACATGGTTTCCGGATTTTGGCTAAAGCCATGGAGGCGAATCTGCCATACGAAATCAAGTGTCCCGCACTCCTGATATGCGGCGACAAGGACCGTGCCGGTTCATGCATCAGGTACAACAAGGCGTGGCACAAAAAGACCGGCATCCCGCTCGAATGGATACAAGGTGCCGGCCACAACTCCAACACCGACGCACCCGACACAGTCAACAGCTTGATAGAGAAATTTATGCTTTCAGTCTGATTCTCAATGCAAAAACAAAACTTCTTTTGCAATATAGAAAAATTTGTGGATCTTTGCAGTCGGAAAAAACTGACAACTAAATTTAAAATATTTGCCACTAATACCAACACAAAACCGATAGAAAAAGTAGAAAACTGAAAAGAAAATAAAGACATATTGAAGCGTATTCGCTTTTCTTTGTAGTACTGAAGTCTCGACAATTTCAATTGCACCTTCAAGAAAAGAGGAATCGCTCACGGAACCGTGAGCTTTTCTTGTTAGGTGTAAGGTAGTCGAGAACCTCGGTACTAAACAGAAAGAAGTTCACGGCTTTTTTATTGATAGTAAATAACATTAAAATCTCAAATAGTATGAAACACAAACTTACACTTTTCGCCGTCCTGATGATAGCACTGGCAGTCCCGCAAAGCGTGAAAGCCTACGATTTCGAGTATACCTATCAAGGCCAGACCTTGT
>CADCPQ010000145.1 GCA_902803395.1 uncultured Bacteroidota bacterium | reverse complement strand
CTCGATTTCGATCATGCGGCCGTCGCCGAGGTCGAAACGTTTAGTGATAATGTGTTCGTTCATTGTGTTTTTATTGTTTTCTATTACTTTAACCGCAGCTTTGGGGACCATCCCCAAAACTCATAAAAGTTTGTGTTTCAAATATCTATCTTCTTCAGTTGGCAGCATAAGACCGACAAAAAGAAAGTGCAAATATACAACATTTTTTACATTTATGAGAATAAAAAATGCAAGGTTGTGGAAATGTAGATGTTTCCGTATTTAGTATTTAGTCTCCGGCAGATGTGTTTTTAATCATTGCCTCCACCTCATCACGGTGTTCGTAGAGGGTACATCCGCCAGTGTGTTCCCAACTGAGAGCGCTGGCATTGAGCAACATACTGAACAACGGCGAACGCAGTGCGGCGCGAAGACCGTCGTGTGCCGCATTGGTGTCACTGTTAGTCGAGAAAGGACAGGGCTCGGCAGCCCCGTCGGGACCAATATGAAAAAATCCGCGGCCCGCGGCCATGCAGCCGTCGAGCAGTTTCTCGTCGCCGGGAAACGACACAAAAATCATATCCATATTATTGGTACGCAACTCGTTTACACGGTGCACCATCCACTTCACGTCGTCGTCGCCGAAAGCCAGATGTTCTGTGCCGGGATCGATGGGTACGTATTCTACGTAGAACACCAATTTGCATTCCAGTTCATGCAGGTGGGCGACATATTCGTCCGAAGTTACGGCATCTTTATTCTCGGTGGTAACAGTAATGCTTGTGCCGAAAAAGAGGTCGGCGTCGTGGAGCATTTTCATACTCAGCATAGCTCTTTCATGAACGCCCTTGCCACGCCGTGCGTTGGTGGCCAAAGCGTCGCCCTCGAGGCTGATGACGGGCAGCACGTTGAGATGCTTGCGGAAAAACTCGATGTACTGCGGCCCAATGAGGGTGCCATTGGTGAAGACAGGGAAGAGCATCTCCTTGACCGAAGCGATGCCCTCCAGTAGGTCACGTCGCGAGAGGGGTTCGCCACCGGCCAGTAGAGCTACGCTGAACCCCATTTCGGCTGCTTCATTAAACAGGTTGTGCCATTCGTCGGCGCTCAAAGTCTGTTTGGTCGGTACGTCACCTGCTATTCCTCCGGCACGGGCGTAGCAGCCCTTACACTGCAGGTTACATGTGGTGGCTATGCTGCAGATAAGGAATGGTGGTACCTCAAGACCTTCATCGCGAAGCATCTTTTTACGGCGGCGCTCACCACGGGCAATGGTGCGCTGCAACTGCAAAGCAAAGCCTGCCTCACGTGGATTGTTGAGCACCGAGCGATAACCGGTCAGTACAAGTTCCCGCAGGTTGTCGGACATGAATTTGGCTAAGTCTTTCATATTTAATCGCTATAATTATGGTCCACAACGATGATAATTTGCAAGTCGGGGACGATGGTCTGGAGGTCGGAAGTGAGGGAACTGACGAGGACTGCGTCGTCACGGACCGAGATGTCGGGCACCACATCGACAGAAAGCAGATGTTCAGGCTCTGAGTAGTAAAAGCCATGAACCTGAACAATTTCCTTACGGCTGGAGAGACGCTGCATGACGACACTTTGCAACTCGGCGACGGCGCCTTTACCAGTTGCGTTGGCATAGATTCCGACGGTCATGATAATTCTGTATCGTTCGTACATCAGCGTGACGATGCGGCGCGATAGGCCGTGGATGTCATGGGCGCTCATAGTGTCGTCGATGCCGATGTGCAGAGAGCCGATCATCACATCAGGACCGTAGTTGTGGAGGATGAGATCGAAGACTCCATGAACCCCTTCGATTTCGGCCACGTCATGTTTTATTTGGCGTGTCAATTCGGGCGAAACCTTTTTGCCGAGCAGTTCATTGATTGGCGAGGCCAGCATTTCGAAACCAGCTTTTATGATAAGCAGCGAGATGGCAGCGCCGAGGTATCCGTCGATGGAAACGTTCCACATCAGCATTATGCCTGCCGATACAAGGGTGGCTAAGGTGATTATGGCGTCGAACAATGCGTCGGAACCAGAAGCCACCAGTGCGTCGCTCTTCAGTTGCTGTCCTTTGTGCTTCACGTAGCGACCCAGAATAAGTTTGACGGCAATAGCCACAATTATTACTATTAGCGTTACTGTGGTGTAGCTCGGTTCGGTGGGGACGAATATTTTCTTTACCGATTCGGCCAGCGATGCTACACCGGCGGCCAACACTATGAGGGCGATGATGATGGCACTGAAATATTCCACGCGGCCGAAACCGAAGGGATGCTCGCGGTCGGGCGGTCGTTGCGATAGCTTTGTTCCAACGATGGTAATAACGCTCGACAAAGCGTCGCTGAGATTGTTGACGGCATCCATAACGATGGCTACACTCCCGGCTATCAATCCCACCACGGCTTTGAATGCCGCCAGCAGCACATTGGCCCCAATGCCAACCCAACTGGTGCGGATAATCTGAGAATGACGGTCCATGACTTTATTTTGCAGGTTCCCACTTGCAGCGTACGGGCGACACGATTGCAGCCTCTTTCTTGAGTTCGGCGAATGCTTTGTCGATATCCTTTCGGTCGGCGTTCAACATTGTGGTGACTTCTCCCGCCGAGACGGGTTTGCCGGCTTCGCGCATGGCTTTCAATACTTGCTCTTTCATCTTTGTAGGTTTTTGCTGATTATAAAATTCACATTTTTAGCATGATATCTGATTGCAGATAAACTTATTAAAAAATGCAAAGATATAAAATTTCTATGAAACTACCAAAATTTTGACGAAATTACATCTGTACGTATAAAAAAAGTGACCACATAAAACAGTAAACCCCGAATCGCTTCGGGATTACCCAATCATAACCAATTGGCAGATTACCGAGAATTGTGTATCCTTACACTTTAAAATATCAATACTCGGAAAATGAGGTATTTCTGTAATTTTTCGTGGTAGGAATCCCACTGACAGACGGCGTTTTCCCCGCCGGTGCCGGGCACGTTGCGGCGGAAGACGACGTGTGCTTTTTGCGGTGCGCGGAGAGTGGGGAATGCCAACGTGCATAAAAAAAATTTGGCTGTATCGGAAAAAGTTGGTATCTTTGCATTTTGAAACTACCGCTTTGCAACCGTATCAAAACGCACCTGTATTTCAATAAAACATAGCAAGGACAAGCAATTAAAAAATCAAGAATATGAGCGCTCTGACAAACCTTCCCGACCTTTTAGGTCTGCATTTCGGCAACCCGCTCGGCCTTACGCCGCTGGTGATGCTGATTGTTGTTTTTGTGGTGGTAGGGATCATGACCTACTTCAACCACCAAATACGCTACCGCGATGGTGGCCGCTTCTACCCGGTACTTTACACACTTTTCGGAGTTTCGCTTCTGGCGGTGTTCTACTATGTGTTTCAGGCCGACTTGCCGAAAATCGGAGAAACGGCCTGCATTGGCTGGCATTGCCACTCGTCGCTGGTGGGAGGTGTGGCATGGGCCATTGTTGGCATAGCCCTGACAACGCTAGTGTCGTTCGGCTTGTTCATCGCCACGATGCAGATAGTGGCGCAACTCTCGGTCGAAGCCGGAATGTCGCTCGAGGAGAAGCGTTGGAAGGAATGGAAATGGGGTTTGGCCATTGTACTGCTTGGAGTGTCGGTTACCGGCATATCCTTCGAGATCAACCAAACGGTGGGCAGTTGGGCGCTGATAGTTACCGCCCTGCTTACTGTGGCGTTTGTCATCTTCAAGATAGTGCGCGACACTATATATTGCGGTAATTTCCTGTGGGCCCTGCTTATCGGTCTGGTGTTCCTGTTGGGCACAGCCGCGTCGATGACCCTCTTCCTTGAGGTGATACATGCATGTGTATATCTGACGGTGATCCTTGTGGCATTCCTTGCCAGATCCAAGGCCAGAAAGAAACAAACGGCTAAGAAATGAAAAAGACCAAGTCGTTTTCGCACCGTCTCAGTAGACGGGTGATAATTATTGTCGCCGTCATCTTTGTCGCGGAGCTGTTTGTTGTGGGGCTTACGTCGAACAGCATCATCGCCGATGAAGCCGCCCGCTCGACCCAGCACATGCTCCACGGAACGATAAGTGAGATCGAATTGCCTTTGGGCGAGGTAGAGATAGCCACCAGGACGGTGTCGTCGCTCATTGCCTCGATGCCCGACAATGTGGGCTACGCCGAGATGGTCATAAGCCGCACGGTGGAGATGGATTCGCTCATCTGCGGCGGTTCGGTGATTTATCCAACCCCAGATGGGGCGAAAGCCAGTATGAGCTATGAGGATTCGACTGGCAAGGTTCACAGCTACCCCCTAATGGGCGGATGGGACGAGAACTCGTGGGTGAACCGCTGCCTGGCATTCGTCGACCAGTTCCGCGGCCCCTTCTGGGCTGAACCCTATCAAGCCGAAGGACAGCGCAATCAGAAGGTTACCGCGTTCTGCTATCCCATCTTCCTCGAGGAAAATGGCGACAGCGTACTCTTCGCCGTTGTTACCGCCGAGCTGCCTGTTGATTGGATAGAGCACAAATGCGAGGAGATGCGTCCTTACCCCAACTCGCTGACCACCATCGTATGTGGCAATTCCGTTATCGGCATACAAGACAGCCTTCTTATGGCCCAGATCCAGATGGCAGTGGCCAAAGACAAGGATATGCAGGAATTGCAGGAGGACCTGAAACGGGGAACTGACAGCATGCGCCGTATCGGCAAAGGCTCCACCGTCGGCTACGTTGTCTACGGGCCGTTGCACAACGGGTGGATGGCGTCGGTATACTGCCAGTATAAAGAGGTGCTTCGCCATTCGTCATTGATGCACACCAACCTGCTGATCATCGGACTTATCGTCTTGGCTATACTATATGTGATCTGCCGCTTCACCATCCGCCGTATGACGACACCCATCACGCAGCTCTCCGATGCCGCCCTGAGAATGGCCAAAGGAGACCTGAACACCCAGCTGCCCGAAATCAAGAGCGGCGACGAGATGATGCACCTGCACGACTCGTTTGTATATATGCAGAACTCCATCACCGACTATATCGATGAACTGAAAGCCACCACGGCTGCCAACGAGCGCATGGAGTCGGAATTGGGTGTGGCCCGCAACATACAGATGGGTATGCTCCGCACCGACTTTCCCGAGAATGTCGCAGCACTGCTGATTCCAGCCAAGGAAGTGGGCGGCGATTTATACGACTTTGTTCAAAAAGGTAAATACCTTTATTTCACCATAGGTGACGTTTCGGGTAAGGGTGTCCCTGCTTCGCTGATGATGGCCATTACGCGTGCCGGCCTCCGCTTTGTGGCTGGTATGGAGCAGACGATGGACAAACTGCTGGAACGAGTTAACGTCAGCGTTACCGACACCAACTCGAACGATATGTTCGTAACCCTCTTCATGGGACGTATCAACCTCGAGACTCGCCGTATGGAGTACTGCAATGCCGGGCACAACCCCATCATAGTGGTGCCACCCGACGGCGAACCCTACTTCCTCAAGGCCAATCCCAACCTGGCCATAGGTCTCTTTGAGGACTTCGTCTATGAAGCCGAAAGTTTAGACCTTGCAGCCGGTACTCGCCTTGTGCTCTACACCGACGGCGTCAACGAGGCCGAACGAGCCGACAAGAGCCTCTTCGGCAACGGCCGTCTGTTGGAATGGGCGAAGAGCAATCTGGTGCGTAGTGCCGCCACTACAGACAAGGAAGTGGTCGATAGCCTGTACAGGGAAGTACAGCAGTTCACCGAGGGTAACCCCCAGAACGACGACATCACCATCATGAGTATAATAATCAAGTAAACAATGAAAAAGAGATTCAACCCTATCAAAGATAAGAGCAGCGAGATCATCGAGTTTCTCATGGCTTCGCCTGATATGCCCGACGACGAAGCTCTCCGGTTCAAACTCCGCCTCTCCATCGAAGAGGCCGTCGAGAATGTGGTGCGTTATGCCTATGAGGGTGGCATCGGATGGCTAGAGGCTGGAACCTCGCTTGATAAAGACAAACTGTTGCTAACTGTCGAGTTGCGCGATGCCGGCGTACCATTCAATCCGCTGGAGCGAGAAGACCCAGACATCACCCTCTCGGCCGAAGAACGCGAGATGGGAGGGCTTGGCATCTTCCTCTGCAAACAGATGATGGACAGCCTTAACTACCGCTACGAGGACGGCAACAATATTCTCACCATGACAAAGAAAATAAGCGAATAATTGGTACGCAGGCTGCCAGCCTGCTGTAAATTAATCAACAATGGAAATTACCATAAAAAACGAAGGGGAAAAAACGTACGTTACCCTTAACGGGCGTCTCGATACCACAAACGCCGACCAGTTCCAGACAGATATCCAGCCTCTGATGACGTCACCCAAGCCCGACATTGATATCGACTGCACGGGTATGACCTACACATCGTCGCAGGGTCTCCGTATCTTCCTATCGCTGCAGAAGAGCGTCCTCGCTCGAGGCGGCAAGATGGTCCTGCTCAATATGAACCCGCAGGTGAAGGAAGTCTTCGATATCACCGGATTCTCCAATATAATAGCCATTCGTTAGCACGCGCCATGAAACTCGACATGCACTGCGAGATGATTCTCGACGAGTACCGCGACCGGCTTCCCATATTGAACAAGATGAGGATGGTGGTGCTCGACATACTGCAGCGGACGCTGAAGGAGAACAATATGGTTGTTACCGCCATCGAAGGTCGTGTTAAGACGGAGAAGAGCCTCGCCGGCAAGCTGGAGCTGAAGGGCAACAAATACCACACTATCGACGACATCACCGATATCGTTGGAGTACGCATAATTACCTTTTTCAGCGACGAGGTCGACCAGATTGCCGCCCTTGTGGAGCGCATGTTCGATATCGACTGGGACAACTCGGTCGACAAGCGCAAGATGCTGGAGATAGACCGTTTCGGATACATGTCGCTCCATTACATCTGCCGTCTCCCAAAGTCGCTATACGATGACCCACAGCAACCGCTGCTCAACGAGATGCGCTTTGAGCTGCAGATGCGTACCGCCCTCCAGCACGTGTGGGCCAATATGCAGCACGACACTGGCTACAAGAGCGAAGTGGAGATACCTATGGAGCACCAGCGTAGCCTAAACCGTCTGGCAGGCATACTGGAACTCGCCGACGAGCAGTTCAGCCGCATTCGGAAGGAAATCAACGACTACCGCCGCAATGTTCAGTCTCTCGTGGCTAGCGGCAACTTCGACGATGTCCCGCTCAACGGCGATACATTCCGCAGCTACTGCGAGCTGCGCCCGTTCCAGCGTCTGGCAGAGAAAATCGCCACCATCAACCAGGCAGAGCTCTACGACGACAGTCCTATGCCGTACTATCAAGTGCTGCTTAGGCTCAATATGAAAACCATAGGCGACGTGGAACGTATGCGCGCAGAATGTAGCGACGGCGCTTATCAGCTGGCTTTGATACAATTGGCCGGAACAGGTCTCGACATTGTGGCCTATTCCGTGGCTTTGCAGAACCTCTGCATAGTCAGAATCCTCAAACTCGGCTTCGGTGTGGCAGGCCTCACCAGTATGTTCAACGCCATCTATGGCGAAAGCGCCTACAACGCCCAGCGCGCCGACCGCATCTACCAACAGGCTGTAAGAATAAACTTGATATAACACAACGTGGACACTTCACTTTTCGACAAGGCTGCAAAATTTGCCGTCGAGGCCCATCGGGGCGCCGAACGGCGCGGCAAAGGTTTCCCCTATCTCATCCATCCGATGGAGGCGGCATCGATTGTGGCCACCGTCACCAATGACCCCGAGATGCTTGCCGCTGCCATCCTGCACGATACCGTGGAGGATACCGACGTTACCATAGAACAGATTGAAGAACTTTTTGGTCCGCGAGTGGCACGTTTGGTACACGTGGAAACAGCACAGAAAGGAGCCTCATGGCGCGCCCGCCGCGAGGTGCAGATCGAGCGGTTCCGTAAAGCCGACCGAGACTGCCAGATTGTGGCCCTCGGCGACAAGCTCTCCAATCTCAGGGCCATCGCACTCGACTACCATGAACTGGGCGACGCCCTCTGGAGCCGTTTCCATGCCCCACAAGGGAAGAAGGATATCGAGTGGTACTACAGATCTCTGGCTGCTGCCCTCGATAAACTCGCCGACACGGCTCCCCATCAGGAGTTCATCTCCTTGGTAGAATCCACATTTAAAGGATAAGCTTCTCATAGAAGCCACGGGTTGTGGCCTACTCCATAAACTCCTTGCATATTGCACGGAGACTTTGCTTCAATGCCACATTGAGGAGGAACATTCATAAGCGTATAATAGCAATAAAACAGGAAACCCCGAATCGCTTCGGGGTTTCCCAACCATAACCAAATAAATATGAAAAACTATTTCTTTCTTATTTACGCAGGCCAAGCTGTTTGACGATGTTACGGTAGCGCTCGATGTCGTTGTCTTTCAGATAGTCGAGCATACGACGGCGTTTGCCAACCAGTCCGACGAGGGCGCGCTCGCTGACCTGGTCTTTCTTGTTCTGCTTCATCAGCTCGGTGAGGTGCTGGATGCGGTAGGTGAACAATGCAATCTGTGCTTCGGCGGAACCGGAGTCTTTAGCGGATTTGCCATACTGTGCAAAAATCTCTTCTTTTTTTTCTTTTGTCAGATACATAGTGAGTTATAAACTTTTTTTGTTGTTGTTCATTCTTGAAATCGGCTGCAAAATTACTAACTTTTTCCGAACTGGCAAAATATTTTTCATAAAAATGGCGTTTTTAACATTTATTAAGAAAGTTCGCGACTGTTTTTAACAATTTAAAATTTTTTGTAATTTTTTTTGCTTTTGGCGCAATAAATAAAAAAAAACAGCGTTATTATAGTCGTAAATTTGCTTCGTGCGATAGTAGCTCAGTTGGCAGAGCGGCGGCTTCCCAAGCCGCAGGTCGCGGGTTCGACCCCCGTCTATCGCTCATAGCGCAAGAAACCGTCTCTCAGTCGGTTTCTTTCTTTTTTTTATAAAAAAAGTGTGTAGTCCATTATTTTTTGTATTTTTGCAACGTGAAAGGAAACGAACATAAACCCAACATCGGAATTTTCGGGCGCCGCAACTATGGCAAGAGTTCGCTGATAAATTTTGTTACAAATCAAGCGATTGCGATAGTTTCGCCCACAGCTGGAACAACTACCGACCCCGTCCGCAAGTCGATGGAAATCGGCGGCATCGGCCCTGTAGTCTGGATTGATACTGCCGGAATCGACGACGTCGGCGACCTTGGCCGCGAGCGTGTCGACAGGTCTCTACAGGTTATGCCGGCAGTCGATTTGGCCATAATACTTTTCACCGACAACCGTTTTGAGCAGATCGAGCGCGATTTGGTCCGTCAGTGCGCCGAACGCGAAACGCCATTTTTGATAGTCTGTTCGCAGGTCGACCGCGTTTTGCCTGATGAGAGTCTTATTACGAAAATCGAGCAGGAGTTCAATACCAAAGTCTTCCGTCTCACGGTATCGGACCCCTCGTTGCGCGAGCCGCTCATCGAGCGCATTCGCGAAGCTCTGCCTCAGTCGGCCTACAGCCACCGTTCGCTTTTGGGCGATGTTATCAGTGCCGGCGACACCGTGGTCATGGTTACTCCGATTGATTCGTCAGCCCCTGAAGGTCGCATGATTCTCCCTCAGGTTCAAGTGCTTAGGGATATAATGGACAACAACGCCGTCGCTGTGGTTTGTCGCGAAACCGAGCTCGCCCAAACCCTCGCTGGCCTCAAGACTCAACCCAGGTTGGTCGTCACCGACAGCCAAGTCTATCCCATGGTCGCCGACGTGGTGCCCGACGAAGTGTTCCTCACCAGTTTCAGTGTTGTTTTGGCTCGGGCCAAAGGTCTGTTCGACAAATATATGGAGGGTACTCCAACCATTTCGCACCTGCGCGACGGCGACCGCGTCCTGCTGCTCGAAAGTTGCACCCACAATGTGACCTGTGAGGACATCGGCCGGGTGAAACTCCCCAAACTCATTTCGAAGTTCACAGGTCGGCAACTCGATTTCGACGTGCTCGGAGGCGCTTCGCCCATAGCAAGGCCCGTCACCGACTATGCCCTCGTCATCCAGTGTGGCGGGTGCGTGATAACACAACGTCAGCTCTACGCCCGTCTCGAGCCTGCCGTCCGTGCCGGTGTGCCGGTGTCCAACTACGGCCTTGCGCTGGCATACGTGGCTGGCATTTTCGACCGCTCGGTACGTATTTTCAAACAGTCAAAATAATATATATAATGTATAAGATGCCCGAACCAAACATATCAATCATTGTCGCCCTTGCGCAAAATTACGCCATCGGCAAAAACAACGACCTTCTGTGGCACATCGGCGACGACCTGCGCCGCTTCAAGCAGCTCACTACCGGCCACACCGTCATCATGGGGCGCCGCACATTCGATTCGCTGCCTAAGCGTCCGCTCCCCAACCGCCGCAACATCGTTATTACGCACGACACCGCATACACCTGCCCCGGCGCCGAGGTTTTCCATTCGCTCAATGCCGCCCTCGATGCCGTCCGTGGCGAGGAGGAAACTTTCGTCATCGGTGGCGCCGAAATCTATCGCCAGTTCCTGCCATTTGCCAAACGGCTTTACCTCACCTGGGTCTACGCCGACTTCGACGCCGACGTCTATTTCCCGACAATCGATATGTCGACTTTCCGCCAAATCAGCATCACGCCGCGCATGACCGATGAGAAGTCGGGCCTCGAATACGCCTACGCCGAGCTCGACCGAATTCCTCAGCGTTGATTTTTTTGCAGTGTGATTTTACTTTCGCCCCCGAAAGACGTATTACCTGCAAATGAAAACGGCAACGGACATAGAACTGATGCAGTGCATCGCCGACGGCAGCGAGGAGGCTCTCCGCGAAATTATCGACCGCTACCGTGCGCGGCTCTACCGGATGGCCATCGCGCTTCTGTCCGACAGGGTCGCAGCTGGCGACGCAGTCCAGGAAACATTTATACGCATCTGGACCCGCGCCCGTCGCTACGACTCGCGCCACACCGTCGCCACATGGCTCTACACCATCTGCGCCCGCCGTTGCTACGACGAATTGCGCCACCGGCGCCGTCACCGCGAAGCCGTCGAGCAGCTTTCGCAACCCGTGACCGCTCCGGCAGGCATTGACGCCGACCGAATCATGGAATTCCTGCAGCAGGCAGTGTCGGCACTACCGCCGAAGCAACGCATTGTCTACCAGTTGCGCGAGATCGAGTGCCTCGATACCGAGACCACCGCCGAGGTCGCCCGTATGTCGGTCGACCAAGTGAAAGCCAACCTCTGGAATGCACGTAACGCCGTGCGCGAAAAACTTAAACAATATGGAATATAACGAGTTGATAACCAAAGCACAGCAGACTGTTGCCGATGTCCCCGACGCCGACACCATCATCACCGGGATGCACCGCGCCATGCGTCGCCGCCGTCAACTGCAGACCCTCGTCTCTGTGGCTATAGTCCTCGCTGTCGGCACCTCGGCATTCTTTATGCAGCCCCGCTACGAGGCCCCCGTCACACTGGCCGAGCAGGTCAGCCTCAGCGTCGACACACCGCAAACCAACCTCCCGGCACCCATCCTCGGCTACCAGCATTCGATTTATAACCGCCAAATATACACATTGTTATGAAACGCAACAGCCTCATCATTGCAGCCGCCTTGCTGCTGTTTTCATCCTGCGCCACCAATTACGTTGTCACCGACAGCGTAGGTCGCCGTCTCGATGGCACCCGCACCCTCCTTTCGGCCGATACCACCGCGTTTGCCAACACAGCTTACGGCCAATGGCAGCGCAACACCCTCGACAAGCCGGAGGTATTCGATTTCCGCACCGAACGCGACACCATGCGCTATGCCTATAGCCAAACCATGGCACGTGACAGCTGGACAGTCGTCGACGATAGCCTTCTTCAAATGCTGCGGCCGCAGGTGACTGTTGCCAGACATTTCCGCTGGTTCACCACACGCTACAGCTACACAGCCGTTTTCCCAGCTATCGACAGCCTGCCGGTACCCATTTCGCAGTACCTCACCGCCGACGAGCAGCAGTTGCTCTTCCAACCCCTCGACCTCCCGGCCGACTGGAACGGCGCCGATATGTATGCCCTGCTCGACAAACTCAACACCAAGTACGTGCAATGGCTCGGCCACTGTCTTTTCGAAAAAGAAATGGATGCCTACATGGCCTATTGCGACAGCACTCAGCAGGCATTGTTGGACCGATACCACGACACACTGCTGACCATTGTCCTCGCCAGCCTACCTGACGAATTCAAATCAATCGGCAACGTGTCCACCACTTTCCCTGAATTGGAATTCATCAACAGAATCAACGCGATAGGCTTCGACGCACTTCAGTGGGCCTATAGCCTTTGGGGTCTCGACAAACGTGTCCTCTGGCGTGTCGAACTCCCCGGCGGCCGCACCGCCGAATTTATGGTCAGCGCCGAGCGACTCATCAGTGGCGACTACACCGTCGCCCTCGACTCCTGCATCCTCAACTGGTGGGCCGTAGCACTCACTGCCCTCATAATTTTAGCCGTGATATTCATCCTATCCAGACACCGATACACAATAGGCTGATTGTCAAGGGGTTGTAGAATTTTTCACAACCCCTTGTTTTTCAATGGTTTAAATAGGTTAGGTTCGGGTTAACCTCGGCCTTGGTTCGGACATACTTCGCTCTCCCCCTGTTTAGGGGGAGTCCCCGTAGGGGAAGGGGGTATAGTTTATTCGACCAAAATGCCTTCTCCATCCGATGATATTGCCTCTCTACACCAGCGGCGACAATATTCCCTACACCTCGCAGTCGGAAGCCGATGTATACCTGAAGGAGGTGAGCTACACCAACCTTACCGGCTTTGTGTTAAAGTCTTCAGCCACCGTCGTCTACAGCGGTACGCTTGACTTCGTGTCCGACGGCAATGGCGGCGGCACGGTTACAATCACCTTCGCCACACCATACAACTACAATGGCGGCAACCTGCTCGTCGGCATCGAGAACACCACCGATGCCGGTTTCGGTGGCATCAGCTTCTACGGCCAGACCGTTAGCGGTGCATCCTGGGCTGGCTCTAGTTCAACGAGCCTGGGCAATGTCACCGGTGTCCAGTGCAACTTCATTCCCAAGACCACCTTTACCTACACTGGTGCCGAGGTCAATTCCACCGCCGACTGGTACGGCTTTATACAGGTTTCTGGGGACACTATCGCGCTCCCGCACAGAAAATTCTACAAGTTCAACATGCAGTCGATGCAGGCACAGCCCGTCTCGTTGACATCCAATGTTTATTATTGGGGGGCGGAATATCTCGACGGAAAAGTCTATCTTTGTTCTCAGGACGGCATTTTCTACAGTGCCTCCTTCACCGGCTCGTCGCCCATGATGGACACCGCCGTCGAGCTGGGGCCGGTCGGTGGGGACGGACGCCCCTACAACGAGATGTCCTACAGCACCGTTGACCAGACTATGTACGCCATCGGCGGTCTCGGCCAGACCTTGGTCAGTGTCAACCTGAGCGATGGGTCGCATACTGTCATCAACGGGAGTTTGGATGTTCCAAACAACCAATTAATAGTTGCCTTTGCCATCAATGCCGCTGGCCAGGCCTACTGCATCGCCACCGACGGCAACCTCTACCGCATCAACCTCTCCACCGGTGCGCTCACCTTGGTGGGGAGCACCGGTCTTGAAGAAAGAAGCTCCATCCAGACCATGTCGTTCGACCGCACCACAGGCGAGCTTTTCTGTTGCTGGGTTGACGAACACAGTAGCGGTGTCTATCTGGTCAACACCACGACGGGCCATGCCACCCTGGTGAGAACTGTCGGCGATGTCCGGGCACAAATGACAGGCCTTTTCATGGTCTACGACTTTACACCCAACGGCATCGGCGATGTGGAGGACGACGGCATCAAGATCTATGCCCGCGATGGCCGCATCGAAATAGAGGGTGCCGACGGTGAGACGGTGATGTTCTACGACGCCATGGGTCGCGAGATAAGCGAAAAACTGAAAGTGGAGAGTGGAAAGATTTCTCATGTTGTGCCGGCGAGCGGTGTCTACCTCGTCAAGGTTGGCAACCACCCGGCAAGGAAAGTCGTAGTAGTGAGGTAAATTTCAGATTATTCAGAATACTCCGAACACTCCGAACACTCTAATAGAGAACAAATCCCGGAGGCGGCGAGCGACAGCGAGCCGCCTCTTTCGTTTGGTGCAGGGCTTGCGCGCTGCACTGTTTTCGACGCTATCGGAGAAAACCTCAGGGCTTCCGCAGCCCCTATAAATCCGACTTCTGACCCGTTTTCTTCCAAGTGCGCGGGTGATCGGGGCACTCACGCCCCGGCGTCCTGTAAATTTAAAAGCGAGAAGCGAGAATCGAAACGACTTTGCTTCAGGTTTTT
>CADCPQ010000144.1 GCA_902803395.1 uncultured Bacteroidota bacterium | reverse complement strand
TTTATGTATAAGGCTCAGCGGCAAAGAGCAACAATTCAGGCAGGAGCAAGGTCAATAAGTCTCCGCAAACTTCAAAGTCAGTCAGACCCAGCGCCGCCCCCAGCCGAAGTCATAAACCAAACGGATGAATGATTAATTTGTGCATAGAGGGAAACTAAAACGGCAAATCATATGTCTCAATTTCTTCGCAAGCAATATTTGTTGGCATGAAGTCATTATATTTGACAATGTCTTGTACCTTAGCACTGTATTTTACAAAATTATCCATATTTTCTATCTCATTTCGTCGATTTACACTTATTTCAGCATATTCTAGTTCACGTTCAATGCCAAGAAATCTACGGCCAATGAGATTTGCAGCAATACCTGTTGTGCTACTGCCGGCAAAAGGGTCGAGTATCCACCCACCTTTTTCAGTTGACGCGAGAATTATCCGCGTCAGCAGGGCAATAGGCTTTTGTGTGGGGTGTTTGCCACATCTCTTTTCCCATTGAGCTATGGCAGGCAACCGCCATACATCAGTCATCTGTTTATCATCGTTAAGATGCTTCATCAAGTCGTAATTGAAATAATGCGGTTTCTTTGCAGACTTGCGAGCCCAAATAATAAATTCTGCAGAATAGGTAAAATATCGGCATGAAATATTTGGTGGTGGATTGGTCTTTGACCAAGTGACGACATTCAGTATTTTAAAGCCCAACTCAGTGAGACTATTTGCAACGGAAAAAATATTATGATATGTGCCACTTATCCATATAGTGCCCTCATCTTTTAATTTGTCCCGACACAAACCTATCCATTGTCTGTTAAATTCATTGATTTCCTCAGAAGTTCTTCCTTTGTCCCATTCGCCCTTGTTGACGCTCACAACCTTACCCGACTGACAACTAATTCCATCGTTGGACAAAAAATAAGGTGGGTCGGCAAATATCATGTCAAACTTGAAGTTAAACTGTGGCAGCAGCTCAAAAGTGTCGCCATGAAGCAAGTTGAAAGCGTGGTCGGTGGAACGATAGTAAGGTGTCAACATTGCTTCAAAAGTTTGATAAAGGAGTTAATACTTGTGAGATTATAGACGCTGGGTATAGTATTATAAGCCTCTTCTAGTTTGTTCTTTGCCGACTTCCAACCGATACCATCAGTTATCCACACAAACTCAAATCCCTTTACGGAATTAATTTTGGGAGCCAATTCTGTGTAGGAACGTGCGACTTCGTTGAGTTTTGAACCACCACCACTATAGAAATTAACCTCAATGAGATATTTCTTTTTCGGTGTTTCAATACAAAAGTCAAATCGTTTCTCATCTGCACCGAGAACAGAGAGCTGGGGGAACTCTGAAGAATAGACTTCTTGACGGAATTTGACGCCATTCTTTTTAAAAATCTTCGCTACAGTGTTTTCCATTATATGGCCGCTACGATTCTTTCTGGCATTGGTATCCAATCCGGTCTCTATGCCAAAAACGTAATCGACCAAGTTCTTGATTCGACGTGATTGAAATACCTCAGCCAATCCTGTTCCTTTCAAGAAATCGACCACTTTCTTTGCCGATTCAAAGTAACTTTTCAATAACACAACATTCCCGTTGCTGTCTACTACGGGTTTGTTGCCCTCGTCTCTAACTGCAATCAAAATACCCAAGACCTCAAACGATTTGGGATCACGCTTCCAAATCTCAGAAACACACTTTGACAAATCATTTTGTCCGATGAGATAATTGAGCGTATTTAAGCTCATTTCAACCTCAGAAACATTCGCTGATATCTTGTCGAAATCGCAAAAGAAATCCAGCGATTGGTTTGTCTCTTGGAGTTGAGACATGAATGTACCGAAATCTTTCTTCATGGTTGTTCTTTTTTTACTATTACTACATTCTATAAAGTACATCATTTTCTGCCACTCTCAACACATAGTCTTCTGAAGGATAGTTGCAAATTACGAGTTCTGTAAGTTTTCCTCTTTTCATTGGATTTGCATTGATAGCTCTAGAAGCATTAACCCGGTTAATATAGTAATGACCATACATATTCTCAAAGAAAAGGTCTTCAGGGTTCTTTGCAGAACAATCAGAGTTACTCATCATCCAATAAACACCAAGCCGACCACCTATTTCTTTTGCAAAGTTTCCGAGCCTTTTTTGCTCATCGTCATTAAAATCCTCCTTTACATAAGAATTGAAACTCGAGGTTGCGTTAAGTGGACGATACGGGGGATCAAAATAAACGAAGTTCATACCATTGTCGTCAAGGTAATGAATGGTTTCTGAAAAATCGCCATTGAGTATTGTTACATCGACACGGTTTAATATTTCACTATCAGCAAGGATTGTCTCTTCGTTGCAGATAGAGGGGTGGAGGTTGCGTCCAAATGGGACATTAAACCTACCTTTGGCATTCTCTCGATATAGTCCATTGAAGCAGGTGCGATTCAAAAATATCAGATATTTTGCACGGTCAATTTCATCGAGCTTCTTCTCATTGAATATTTTACGCACGTCTAGATAAAACTTCTTCTTCAATTCCTCAGTAGCTATCGCAAAATATTGTTGTTCCAAAGCGAATAACCTTTCAACTAGTTCTTTCGGACGTTCCTTAATGACTTTGTAAGCTATTATTAGATAAGTATTGATGTCGTTGATTATTGCTCGTCTTATTTCAGGGTGTTTCTTTAGCATATGAAACAGCATCGCTCCTCCGCCCACAAAAGGCTCAATGTAAGTGAAAGGCCTCCCGTCCAACTGCTGAGGAAGATATTCATCTAGTTGGCTTAGCAATTGACCTTTCCCACCAGCCCATTTAACAAAGGGTTTTGCGTTCATAATGCGTTGTTCTTAAATATTTTTGAGTCTTCGTACCAATTTGTCCAGTAGGTATCACCATCCCCGTTGTTATAGAGTTCCTGATATTCTTCATCAGTTAGATGTTGATGCAAACATTCATCCGAACAATATGTGTCACACCCATTAACCACATAGCCTTCTATCATCGGTTTCCCACACTCTTCACATATACGGAAACAATCAAGCTCTTCGGACAATGAATTCCAAAAGTTCGCATCTTCAGTATATATGGTTATTCCTTCTCCAAATTCCTGCCATAGAACAGGATTGTATCGGCATTCCTCCGCAATGAACTCGTAAACATCATCGTTTTTATATTCTTTCCTCATTTTGACTAGTTAATACATTCTCTTGTCGTTGCCTTACGATAAAAATTTCAAACTGCAAAGATACTTATTTTTTCTCTATTGGCAAAATATTTTTTGATGGACTTGACGACCAGCGGGCTACAGACCCCTCTGAGGTTAACCATACGTTCTGCCTGAAAGCATCCCTTTGGTTTTATTCATACGCCCTTGCCCTGAAGTGTACCCTTTATAGTTTTGAGGGGGAATTTGAAATAGATTTATAACTAACAGAAAATCAGTAATTTATATAAACTGCTAAAAATCAATGGTTTAAATAGGTTCGGTTCGGGTTTGGGTCAGCCTTAGGTCGGCCTTGGTTCGGACATACATCGGGCAGGGGTCGGACAGGGGTCAAACAGGGGTCGGGGGTGTGGGCCCGGAGTCGATGTTGGGGCGACTGGAACTAAGCGAGAATCATGAAACAAAAAGCGAGGCCGCTGATTATCAGCGGCCTCGCTTTTCATCTTTTATTTTTTCGGTTTTTTGTTGGCTTTATGTTCCTGGGCCATTTTTTGTTTCATCTTGGCCTTGAACTCGTTGGATTGCTCGCGGGTGATGATTTCGTCGATGCGGACTTTGACGCGGTAGTATTCGCGTGAAATCTCGGCGTGGAGGGCGGCGTCGCGCTCGATCAGCGGGTAGACCTCGCGTGTGTGGTCGCCGTATTCGTCCATAAGGGTCTGGATGCTGTCCTTGACGGCTTTGCGCTGCTGCTTGAGTGATTCAATCTTGTTTTTCGACTCTTTCTGCAGCGACTCGAGTTTGCGTTTCTGTATGGCCGAAAGGTCGCTGACCATCTCGATGACCGAGTTTTCGACCGGCTGGTGTTTGTGCGGAGTGTGCTGGGCCTGAAGCGAATTGGAGCAGAAGAGAATCATGCTGACGCAGACCAGCATTGGCAGTATCTTGGTTTTTGTTATTTTTTTGACTTTCATATTTTTATCGTTTTTTATTCTTCGCAGAATGATTCGACGAATTCGAACATGGAGTTGTCGGCGTTGTCGGTGGTGTAGCCGTAGGAGTAGACCCCGGCCATCATATTGCCGATTTCGGCCTCGTTGTAGTCGCGGGTGAAGAGGAGTGTGACGTTGAACATAACGGCGAGTGTGACGGCCGCCGCGGCAGCTATGGACCAGCGCATCACCGGCGAACGGCGGCTGACCACTTTGAGGGCCGGAACGGTTCCGACGGCGGCCATAACGCTGTCAACCACGTCGACCTGATAGGGGCAGGTGGTTTGTTTTAATTCGTCGAGTGTTTTGTCTATGTCCATTGTTTGAGGGTTTGATGGTCTATGTTTATTTTTCGTTTTTTATCAGAACCGCGAGGTTCTTTTTGGCTCGGAAAATGAGCGTCTCGACTTTGGCGAGGCTGCATTGCATGACTTCGGCGATATCGTTGTAGGAGAAGTCGTTGAAAGTGTAGAGGACAAGTGCGGTGCGTTGTTCGTGCTTGAGTTTCGATATAGCCCTGCGGAGTTCCTGCTGCCGTTCCGAGTAGATGAATTGCTGCTCGGCGTTGCGGTCGGTCGAGGGGCTGTCGGGTTGGTCCTCGGGAGGCCTGATGTAGCGGCGCTCCTTTTCCATTGCCTTGCAGATTATGTTGACTGTAATCCTGTATATAAAAGTACTCAGTTTCGAATCGAAGCGGAAACGTGGCAGCGAGGTGTAGAGCTCGACAAACACCTGTTGTGTTATCTCTTCGGTGTCGAGGCGGTTGCCGCTGTATTTGTAGCACAGGTTGGCCACAATCTGCTGATATTCATTGACGATTTCAGCATAACGGCGGGTGTCGCCGGCGAGGACTGCCTTTATGACCTCTTGTTCGTTCACTTTCCGAAACTATAAGTTTGTACGTTATCTGTTTGTTTTATTGCACTTTTTGCGCAAAAAAATTTATTTGTATTTGAATTCTTCGATTTCGCGGCGTTCGCGTTTGGTGGGGCGGCCGGTGCCGCGGTCGCGTTTTTCGAAGGCGTATTGGCGCACCATCTGTATGCGTTCGTACTCCTCCTTGGGCGTGAGGTCGGCCATGAAATTCTCGACCAGGGCGGCCCCGACGCGGTTGTGGAGCGGTGCCAGCACCTTGACGGTTTTGTGCAGCTGCTCGATGACGAGGGAGTAGACCTCCCCCACCCTGACCTCGTGCGAGGGCTTGAGCACCTGCTGGCCCATCTTGACCTGCCCGGCGCGGCAGGCCTCGGTGGCTTGGGCGCGGGTCTTGAAGAGGCGCACGGCCCACAGGTATTTGTCGATTCTAACTACCTCGTCGGCCATCACTTAATAATATATGTATAGGTGATCGTGCCGGTCTGCTCCTCGGGGGCGTCGGTTTTGGCGCTGAATTTGGCCTTGAGGGCTGTGGCCTTGGCCTGGCGCACCATGGCGTCGTCAAGAATCGACGAGCCTTTTTCGGGAGCTTCGGCCTTGATTACGTTGCCGTTGCGGTCGACCCAAATCTTGACCACAATCTTGCCCTGTTTGTTCGAGTTGTAGGAGGGTGCCGGCAACGCCACTGCCTTGCGGCCCGACAGCGAGAATCCTGCGCCACCGTTGCCGGGCTGGCCGTCGTAGCGGTTCGAGTTGGGGTCGCCGCCGGCCTTGCCCTGGTTGCCGTCGCCGGTGGTGTTGCCCTCACTGCCGCCGGTCTTGCCGTTGTTGCGCTTGCCGGTGAAGAGGGCGTTGCGGTTGATTTCAGGCTCCTTGGGTTGCTCTTTGGGCTGGACCTCGGCGTTGGGGTTGGTCACGGTGCCGGGGTTGGGGCTGGCATTGATGGGGGTTGTGGGCTCGATGTCCTGGGTCGACACCCGTTCGTTGGCTGCCGGCGGCACATACTGCGACGCTGCGTCGTTTTGCGACGGTTCGGGGTTGTCGCCCGAGCCGAAGTCGGAGTCGCCGAGGTTGACCTCCACGCCCTCCTCGGGGATGGGAGGATTGGGCGGGTTGTAGCCGAACGACACACAGATGACGACCACCACAGCCATGATGAGGGCTGTGATGACACCTGAGAGGACTTTGTTTTTTTGCGAATCGGTCATGGCTTACTCTGATTTTGGCGAAGTGGCAAGGATGACCTTGTGCTTGGCTCCGCTGCGTGAGTTGATGGCGTTGACGGCGTCGATGACGTTGACCACGTATTGCACCGGCACGGTCTTGTCGGCGCGCAGCACCACGCAGGCGTCGTCGACACCGGGCTCGATGCCGGCGGCGATGAGCGGCTCAAGTTCGGTTGCCGCCGCTGCAGTCTCGCCGACGTAGAACGTGTAGTTGTCGTCGATATAGACCGTTACGTTTTGTTTGGCCATTGTACGGCTGTTGCTTTCGGGCAACATGAGTTTCACCGCGTTGGGGCTTATCAGCGTCGATGTTATCATGAAGAAAATCAACAGCAGAAAGACCAAGTCGGACATCGTCGAGCTCGACGTTTCGACTTTTATCTGATTGCGGCTCTGTATCATGCGGGTTCGTGTAAGAGGTCCATAAATTCATTGGCGCGCACCTCGAGGTCGAACACGACCTTGTTGATTCGCGTAACGAGCACGTTGTAGAGGAAGTAGGCGATAATGCCGACGATGAGGCCGCCGACGGTAGTCACCATAGCCTCGTAGATGCCTGTGGCGAGAATCGAGATGTCGATGTTGTTGCCGGCGTGGGCCATATCCTGGAAGGCTGTCACCATACCTGTCACGGTGCCGAGGAAGCCGAGCATGGGGCCCAAAGAAGCCACCGTGGCGACGAGCGAAACCCGTTTCTCCAAATCGGCGACAGCCAGTTTGCCCTCGTTTTCAATGGCGACCTGAATGTCCGACAGCGGACGGCCCAGACGGCTCAGACCTTTGTCGATCATGCGCGAAATCGGGCTGGCGTTCTCTTTCGACAGCTGGCGGGCGGCGTCGATATTGCCTTGGTGGATATAGTCGCGGATTTGCGACATGAAGGCATTGTCGGAGTCGTTCTTGATGGCCTTGTTCAGAGTAAGGTAGCGCTCAATTGAGATGTAGAGAGCCAGAACCAACAACGCGGCAAGGACAATCATAATCCAGCCACCTTTCATGGTGAGGTCCCAGATGGTGATTTTTTCGGGTGCGGCGAGTGCGTTGGCGGCCGTGTCGACCACGGTCTGGACGGCGTCGCTTTGGATTAAAAGGAATTTAGACATCATTTTTTATCAGGTTTTGTGCTTACTTTTTTTCAATAACGTAAAAAGTCGTGTTTTATTGCGAGAGGGGTGCTGTTTTTTTTCGTTTTTTTATGATTTCAAAATCGCAGTCCCGCCCCTATGGCCGGAGCAAAGCCTCCTCCCGTCGGGAGAAGTGTCGGGCCGAGGTGCAATGCCAGCGACTCGTCGAGCTGGAAATCGAACAAATGGCCAAACACATAGGCATCGACAAGATTCAGTGCGTAGATTCCCACGGTGACGATTATAGCCAGTTGGAAGTTTCGGCTATACGACTGGTAGAGCCTGTAGATGCTTGAGTTTGGGTAGCGTTCATAGCCTGCCAGCAACGGGGAGCCCTCGTTTATGCGGTAGAGGTATTCGTCGCGGAACTTGACCATCGACTCGTGATTGGTGTAGATGAAATAGCCGGCAGCTGCGAATGCACCATATATTATAGGTATCTTCCAAGCCTGATGGTTGTACACCTGTCCGCCACCGGGAATGATGGACCATCGGAGTGCGACATCGGGCGAATGCTGCGACTGACAAAACACCGGTTGCGCAAGCAGAAGCATTGCAGCAATGGTTAAAGTCAAGCGAGATAATCGTTTCGATGACAGCACCATAATGCGTCGCGTTTAAATCATTTGTTTAACAACGCCATCAGCCGTTCAAAATCGCCGTCGGAGTTGAACGATATGACGAGAGTGCCTTTGCCGCGACGTGAGCGTTTGATTTCGACTTCGGCCTGCAAGTTGTTTTTAAGTCTGTTTTTGGCTTCGACGTAGGTGGCCGGAAGTTGCTCCTTGGTTTTTACAGGTGTGGGCTGTGCTTTGGCGGCTTTGACCAACTGCTCGGCCTGATGGACCGACAATTGGCGGCTGATAATCTGGTGAAGTATCTCAATGTGACGCTCGGTGTCGTCGACATTGACAAGGGCGCGGGCGTGGCCCATGGTAATCTGGTCGTTGCTGAGAGCCAGCTGCGTCTCAGCCGGCAGGTTGAGCAGGCGGAGATAGTTGGTGATGGTCGACCGGTTCTTACCTACGCGCTCGCTGAGTTGTTCATGGGTGAGGCGGCATTCCTCGATGAGGGCGCTATAGGACAAGGCCACCTCCATTGCGTTGAGGTTCTCGCGCTGAATGTTCTCGACAAGAGCCATTTCCATCACCTGACTGTCGGTGGCGACCCTGACATAGGCCGGCATTTCGTCGAGGCCAGCCATCTGGGCTGCCCGATAGCGGCGTTCGCCGGCTATGAGCTGGTATTTGCCGCCCACCATACGGCGAACGGTTACTGGCGTGATGACACCCTGCTTGCGGATGGACTGTGCGAGCTCTTCGAGAGCCTCTTGGTCAAAATCCTTACGGGGCTGGTAGGGATTGGGCTCGATGTCGGCTATCTTGATGCTTGATATCGAAGTAGTGAGCGTCGCGGTTCCCTGAGCCGCGTCGATATCGATGTCGGGCAGTATCGAACCTAAGCCACGACCGAGTCCGCCGGATTTCTTTGTTGCCATTACTCTTTGATTAAATTGTTACGTTTGAGTATTTCGTTTGCAAGGTTGAGGTAGTTGATGGCACCCGTCGAGGCTGCGTCGTGCATGATAATGGAACGGCCATACGACGGTGCTTCAGCCAGTTTGGTGTTGCGGTAGATGAGCGTGTCGAACACCATCTGGTGGAAGTGCGAGCGGACATCCTCGACCACCTGTCGAGCCAGACGCAAACGGTTGTCGTACATAGTGATAAGCAGACCCTCGATGGTGAGTTTGGGGTTAAGCCTAGTCTGGACGATGCGTATCGTGTTGAGCAGCATACCGAGGCCTTCGAGGGCGAAATATTCGCTCTGTATCGGGATGATGACCGAATCAGAAGCCGTCAAGGCGTTGACTGTGATAAGGCCTAACGACGGCGAGCAGTCGATGATGATGAAGTCGTAGTCGTTGCGTACCGGTTCGAGGGCTCGCTGCATGAAATACTCGCGACCTTTCTCGTTTATGAGTTCCACCTCAGCGCCCACGAGGTCAATACGTGTGGGGAGAATCGAGAGGTTGGGTGTATCGGTTTCGCGGATGCACTCATGCACGTCGGCCTGGCCAAGAATGCATTCATACAGGCCTTTTTCAATCTCATCGGTCATAATGCCGAGACCCGACGAAGCGTTGGCCTGGGGGTCGGCGTCAACAAGCAACACTTTGTATTCGAGCACCGCAAGCGAAGCCGACAGGTTGACGGCTGTGGTGGTTTTGCCAACGCCGCCTTTTTGGTTTGCAACAGAAATAACTTTCGACATCTCGGCTCAGAATTTAAAATTTCAGATCAATATCTTCGATATCGGCTTTGTCATCGAAATAGTAGCCTTCGTTTTCGGGCACTACGGGAGGGGGCACTATGCCGGTCTCGATGAACGACAAAGCATTCTGAAGACCTTTTTGGAATTTCTCGAAGTCCTCTTTGTAGAGGAATATTTTGTTTTTCTCGAAGGTGAAATCGCCGGTGTTACCGTTGAAAATCTTGCGACTCTCGGTTACAGTGATGAACTTGTCGCCACCGCGTGTTTCTTTCACATCGAAGAAATATCTGCGTTTTCCGGCAGGGATGGCCTGCGAATAAAGTTCCTCTTTTCTAAACTCTTTGTTATCGTAATCTCTCATATTGATGTTGTTGTTTCGGGGTGCAAAATTATATATTTTTTTGGTAATCGCAGAGTTTGGGGCGATAAAGTTATCAACATGGCTCTGTGACAATCTCAGTTGCGTTTATGGGTCATAATGTCGAGAATCATATCGTCGGTCTGGTTCATGCCGTCGTGACCCAGTCGGCCAAGATTGCGGATGGAGAGGTCAAGGTCGCGCTCGCTGAGGCCGTCGGTACAGTCGACCACACGGCTGTGGACGGCCAGTTCCGAACATACAAAAGCCGAATAGAGGCCGACACTCATTTTCAGGGCGCAACTGGGTTTGGCCCCGTCACACACCATGCCGGCTATGGTGTTGATCATGTTTTTCAAGGCGTAACCTATCTGCTCGAAAGTGCCTCCTTCGAGGTAAGTAAGGGCAGCGCTCACACCCATCGTTGCGTTGACTATGCCACAGAGTGCGCTGAGTCGACCGATGCCGCGCTTGATGTAGATTGACATCAGGTGGCTCATTGTCAGGGCTCGGAGGACTTGTTCGTCGGAACAGCCCTTGAGTTTGCCGTAGTAGTAGGTCGGCAGGGTGCAGCAGATACCCTGGTTGCCGGAACCGGAGTTGGAATACACCGGCTTGGTGCAGCCGTCCATACGGGCATCGCTGGCAGCCACAGTGCGGGCTACCACGGTGTGCACCATGTCGCCACGGGCCTGCTCCATCAGTATCTGACCCGTGTGGAGGCCCATCCCCTCGAGGCCGCATTCCGAGGCGGCATTGTTGTATTCGACCGTCTCGCGCAGCCAATCGAGCTCGTCGAGCGGCGCCGTGGTTGCGTAGTTGTACACCATACGGGCGGTCAACTGCAGCTGGTTGGTGTTGTCGTCGTTATCCGACTGTTCGAGGAGTCCGTGCTTCTGGTCCAAAACGACTTCATCGCCACGACTGACGAACACGAAATTGGTATGACGGCGCGAGATTATTGCAGTAGCCTCGCTATCCACGCCGGTCACATGGCATTCTATGTACAGCTTGTCGCAATTGTCCTTGACGTCGATTTCTATGCTGCCGGCATTGTTTGCAAGCCACGACTTCGCATCGTCGACATAGTTTTTCGGCATGGTGAGCACCTCGAGGCCACGTTTGCTGTCGCCGTGTGTGACAGCCATGGCTACAGCTATGGGCAGACCTATCATCCCTGTGCCGGGAATTCCTACACCCATGGCGTTCTTGAATACGTTTTTACTCAGGCTCAATTCTGTTCTGACTGGTTTGCAACCCAACGTCTCGACCGCTTTGGCCACGCAGAGTGCCACGGCACCGGGCTCGGTGCAGCCCGTTGCCAGCAACACTTCGTGCCGCATTATGTCCTTAATCTGCTCGCGGAGTTCTTTGTCCATACCGGTTTTTGTTTTCCACGCCCTCATCCCCCACTGAGGGGGACGAAGGTGGGATATATTTTTCACTGTTTTACTTCTGGAACAAGCGCTGCCAGTTCTTGTATTCGCGATCCTTCCAACAGCCGTTGTGGTAGGCGTAGCTCACGATGGCGGGGATGACGGTTGTGCCTTCGGCGTACACCATCTGCTGCAACTCGTCGTCCACCTTGCCCCAGCTGCCGGCCTCGAGAAGGGTGCTGCTCGAGCAGGCTCCGTCGCGCACGTCGGCAACGGTTATCTGGATGGCGTATTTGTGCATAGGCACCTCATAGCCGAGGATTTCGGCGCACACAACGGTGTCCTGTGCAAAATTCTTGGGCGAACCACCGCCAACCATGAACAGGCCGCTCTCGGGCGACTGCATCTTGATCTCAGTCAGCTCGACGAAATCGCGAACCGAGTCGATCGAAACGTAGGGCTTGCCCTCCTTGGCGCGCAGCCACTGGTGCTTGCCGATGCCGAAACCCGCCGAGCAGTCGCTGAACGCCGGCACAAAGATAGGCACACCACACTCGTAGCAGGTCTCGATCAGGCTCTCCTTCTTCACCGAGCGGCCCTCGTGCAGCCATTTGCCAAGTTCGTACAGGAACTCACGCGAGCTGTAGGGACGGGCCTCGAGCATATTGGCCAACTCATAGGTGGCGTTGTCGCAGGCCTGCAGCTCCTCCTCGTCGATGAAGGTGTCGTAGATGCGGTCGATGTAGAGCTCGCGAAGCTTCGTGTCGGGGATGACGTTTTCCTTTGTGCCCACATAGTGCTTGAAGCCCAAAGCCTCGAAAAGGTCCATGTCAATGATTGTGGCACCTGTGGCTACAACGACGTCAATCATCTTGTTGCGCACCATGTCGACGTACACCTGCATGCATCCGGCGGCCGAGGTCGAGCCCGCCACGGTGAGGATGTTGGTGCAGCCCTTCTCGCGGCACATCATGGTCAGTATGTCGGCGGCGCGGGCCGTGTCGCGGCTGGTGAACGACATACCGCGCATCGCGTCGATGAGTTCTGTGGAGTCGTACTTCTTGATGTCGATGTGTTTGATGGTCTCTTTCAGCAAATCCTTTTTTTCCATTTTCATTAACTGTTATTAAAAACGTGGCAGGTACTAACGTTTTGGTTCTCACTCGGATGCGTCGGTAGCGGCGACCTGCCGGAGCCTGCCGGCGACATGTTTCCGGACTGCAAAATTACAAAAAAAATTGAAATTAAAAAAATATTGTGTAAATTTGCAGTCCGAAATCATCTCAAATACTATTATGGAAAAGAACAGAAAACCCCTGAGTTTCAGCATGACCATGCTGGCCTCCGCACTCGGCATCGTCATCGTGTCGGTGATAAGCGGAATTATCACATTTATCTCAATGATTGCCATGGTGGCCGCCATGAGCAAGATGGGCTCCAACGAGACCACCGTCGTGAAAAACAACACGTTCCTGACTGTCGACCTCGGACACATAGCCGGCGACCGCACCGCCGACAAGCTGACGCAGACCTTCGGCGACACAAAAACCATCGGCCTCGTCGACGTGGTGAACGCCATCCGCAGCGCAGCTTCGGACGACAAGGTGGCAGGCTTGCTGCTGAAGGACAATGGCTCGCCCATGGTGTCGTGGGCGTCGCTCACCGAGTTGCGCTCGGCGCTCGACAGTTTTGGCGCGAGCGGCAAACCCATCGTGAGCTACGCCACAGGTTATTCGCAGGGTGGCTACTATCTGTGCTCGGTGGCCGACCGCGTGTGCCTGCACCCGTCGGGCATGATCGACTTCCGCGGCATGGGTGCCGAGGTGCTGTACTACAAGGAGCTTCTCGACAAACTTGGTGTCGAAATGCAGCTCATACGTCCCGAGAGTTGCTCGTACAAGAGCGCCGGCGAGGTCTACACGCTGAGCCGCATGAGTCCGGCTAACCGCGAGCAAATACGCGCCTACATCGGCAGCATCTGGAGCACTGCCGTCGAAGCCATATCGGCATCGCGCGGCATACCGACCAATGTGCTCAACGCTATCGCCAACGACCTGACTGGCTATCTGGCCGACGACGCCTGCGCTCACCAATTGGTCGACACTCTCTGTTTCGAGGACGATGTGCGCCAGATGTTGCGCGACAACTACGACGGCCGCCAGTTGCTCGCCATCGAAAAGTACGCTGCAAACGTCAAGAAGAAGCCCAACACCGCCACCGACGCCATAGCAGTCATCTACGCCGAAGGCAATGTGGTTGACGGCAGTGCAAAGGGCATAAGCGACGGGGTGTACGGCGACGATATAGTCAAAGCCCTCAAGCAGGCCATGAACGACGACAATGTCAAAGCAATCGTCCTCCGTGTCAACTCACCGGGAGGCATGGCTACCGCCAGCGAAAGCATGACCCACGCCGTCATGCAGGCCCGCGAAAAGAAACCCGTCGTCGTCAGCATGGGCGACCTCGCCGCATCGGCAGGCTACGAAATGTCGTGCATGGCCGACGTCATCGTTGCCCAGCCTACCACCATCACCGGCTCAATCGGAGTGTTTGGAACCATACCCAACGTACAGAAACTCATGCGTCAAAAACTCGGCCTCAACCCCGATACCGTCAGTACCAACCGCAATTCGAACGGCCTCACCGTTTTCCGTCCGCTGTCCCCCACCGCAATGGCAATGATGAACCGCAATGTCGAAGATTTCTATAAGGTGTTCGTCAGCCACGTCGCCGAAGGTCGCCACATGACCTACGACGAAGTCCACGCAATAGCCCGCGGACGTGTCTGGACCGGAGCCGACGCCGTCCGTATCGGTCTCGTCGACACCCTTGGCGGCCTCGACCTCGCGCTCAGTATTGCTGCCGAAAAAGCTGGTATCGAACAGTACGCCATCAAGGACTACCCCGTCGAAAAAGACATCTGGAGCCAGCTCACCGAACTCATGGGCGAGAGTTCCGACGACGAAATCAAACTCGCCACCAAAATCCAGCTCGCACGTAAATGGAAAGCCAACAGCCGTAACTTCCAGCCACTCAACCGCATAGAGCAGGACATCCACTACATCTCCACTTCCGAAGGTCTCCAAGCCCGCCTGCCGTTCATAATCGTATCGGAATAAATTAAAAACATAAATATATGAAACAATACATCGAACAAAACAAGGACCGTTTCCTTGAGGAACTTTTCTCGCTCATTCGTATTCCCTCCATCAGTTCCGAGCAGGAGCACAAGCCTGACATGGTGCGCTGCGCCGAACGTTGGAAAGAGCTTTTACTCGAAGCCGGAGCCGACAAGGCCGAAGTGATGCCTACCGATGGC
>CADCPQ010000143.1 GCA_902803395.1 uncultured Bacteroidota bacterium | reverse complement strand
TGCACCGAGACCCTCTGCACAAACCTCAGCCTGGTGGCCAACGTCGCCAACCCCACCCAGATTGAAATCACCGACGGCAAGATGGCCGACATCAACATCCGCAAGGCCTGACAACCTTTAGGTGACGATTAACAACCAAAAAACATAACCCACTGAAATCCAGTGGGTTATGTTTTTATACTTAAATTACTGAGAATCAATGGCTTGAATAGGTTCGGGTCGTATTAAGGTCGGCCTTGGTTCGGCCTTACATCGGCTTTGTTCGTCCGGGGTCGACGCAAGGCCGATGAAATCGTATCTTGTCTACTGATTATCAATCCATTTCGGGTTGGGCAAGCTCGGCAGCCTTGAACAAGCCGACGGACAGGTGGCAATAACCCGTGGGATTGTTGTCGAGGTAGGCTTGATGGTAGTCCTCGGCGCGATGGAAGTTTTTGAGCGGAAGCACTTCAACGCAGAGGGGTTGAGCGTGTTTTGCGGCTTCAGCGGCCACAACTTGGTCGATTATAGGACGGTCGGCATCCGAAGTGTAGTAAATCCCTGTGCGATAGCGCGTTCCGCGGTCTTCGCCTTGCTTGTTGAGCGAGGTCGGGTCGATAGCCATGAAATACATCCGCAGAAGGAAACGCAGCCCGACAACGGCGGTGTCGTAGCGCACGTGGACGGTTTCGGCATAGCCGGTGAGGTCGGTGTAGACCTGCTCGTAGGTCGGGTTGTCGGTGTTGCCATTGGCGTAGCCAGTCTCGGTGGAAACAACGCCCTTGATTTTTTTCAGGAAATGCTCGGCGCCCCAAAAGCAGCCGCCAGCCAAGTATATGTCTTTCAGCATAGTTGCGCAATTAAATCGTTTTCGTAGGCGCCGGTTATCCGAGCCATGTAGAACCGGCCGACCTGCAGGCGGCGGTTGGATTCGGCGGCGATGAGGACCTCGTCGTCGACCTCGGGGCTGTCGAATTCGGTGCGTCCGACGTAATAGTCGCCTTCGCGACGGTCGATTACGACCTCAAGCTCGCGCCCCACGAGGCTCATGTTGCGTTCGAGCGAAATCTGCTCCTGGACAGCCATCAACTCCCCTACCCTGCGCTTTTTTTCCTCATCCGGCACATCGTCCTTCAAAGCATAGGCCGGAGTTCCTTCCTCGGGCGAATAGGCAAAGCAGCCCATGCGGTCGAAACGCGCTTCGCGGACGAAATCAAGCAGTTCCTCGAACTCGGCCTCGGTCTCACCTGGGTAGCCTGCAATAAAGGTCGTGCGGATGCTGGCATCAGGCAGTTTGGCACGTATGTCGGCCAGCAACCGGATGGTACCTTCGCGGTCGATGCCGCGACGCATCGACTTGAGAATGCGCGAGTTGACGTGCTGCAGAGGAATGTCGATATAGTTGCAGATATTTTTGTGGCGGGCAATGGCAGCGATGGCGTCGGGCGGGAAATCGGTGGGGTAAGTGTAGTGGAGTCTTATCCAATGGGCACCGCTTTCGGTGGCGAGGCGTTCGAGCAAATCGCCCAAACGACGACGGCCATAAAGGTCTATGCCATAGTATGTTGTATCTTGAGCGATAAGAATCAGTTCTTTCACACCGTCGGCGACCAACCGTTTTGCTTCGTCGACGAGTTCGTCAATCGGCCGCGACTCATAGCGTCCGCGAATGGAAGGAATGGCGCAATAGGAGCAAGCCCTGTCGCAGCCCTCGGCTATCTTGAGGTAGGCGTAATACGTTGGCGTCGAGAGTTTTCGCTTGCAATGTAAATCAAATTTCGGGTCGTTGAAGAAAGTCAGGCTGTCGGCCAATATGCGGTCCCAATCGCGTACACCGTAGAAAGCGTCGATTTCGGGCAACTCGTCGCCGAGTTCGCGACGGTAGCGCTCGACGAGGCAGCCAACAGCCACAAGACGGCGACGGCGGCCGTCGGACGAGTGACGGCGGTCGAAATGCTTCTTTTTCTCAATCTGTTCGAGCAAAGTATTGATTGATTCCTCCTTGGCGTCGCCGATAAAGCCGCAAGTGTTGACAATGACGATGTCGCAATCGTTGGTGTCGCGGTTGAAAAAAACGGAGTGACCCGCGTCGGCGTAGTGGCCGGCGAGGTTTTCCGAATCGACAACGTTCTTCGAGCACCCGAGTGTTATAACATTGATTTTCATCTACTTTAATCAAACAGCGATTTAACGAAGTCGTCGGGATTGAAAAGTTGCAAGTCGGTCATCTTTTCGCCGAGACCGATGTAACGGACAGGAACTTTGAACTGGTCGCTGATGCCAATGATTACACCGCCCTTGGCCGTGCCGTCCAACTTAGTGAGCGCCAGAGCATTGACGTCGGTGGCTTCGGTAAATTGGCGAGCCTGTTCGATTGCGTTCTGTCCAGTGGAGGCGTCAAGAACGAGCAAGCACTCATGCGGTGCGTCGGGCACCAGTTTCTGCATGACTTTTCTGATTTTGGTCAGCTCGTTCATCAGGCCCACTTTGTTGTGCAGACGGCCAGCCGTGTCGATTATCACCACGTCAATGTCTTTGGCCAGAGCCGACTGCAGTGTGTCGTAAGCCACGCTGGCTGGGTCGGCGTTCATGCCCTGCTGCACGATGGGCACCCCGACGCGGTCAGCCCACAGCTGCAACTGCTCGACGGCGGCAGCACGGAAGGTGTCGGCGGCACCTAGCATAACCTTTTTGCCAGCCTGCTTGTATTGGTAGGCCAGTTTGGCTATGGTTGTGGTTTTGCCGACGCCGTTGACGCCGACAACCAAGATGACGTATGGTTTGTGGGGCATTTCGGAGTCGAAATCGTCTGGCAACGAATCGTTGTATTGGCTGAGGAGATGTGAAATCTCGGCTCTTAAAATGGAATTCAACTCGCTGGTGCTGATATATTTGTCGCGTTTGATGCGAGCCTGAAGCAGGCTGATGATTTTCAGCGTGGTATCCACACCGACATCTGAGGTGATGAGGGTTTCCTCGAGGTTATCCAAAACGGTGTCGTCGACCGTCGAACGCCCCAAAATACTCTTCGACAATTTGGAGAAGAAACTCTCTTTGGTTTTGGCCATGCCACGGTCGAGAGTATCAAGTTGCTCCTGTGTCTTTTCTTTTCTACTGAACAGTCCCATAGCTTTTTATTTAAGTTTCTTTTCCATTTCGGGGCGAATATCGCTGTCGAAAATCTGCTGGTAACGCTCGTACGGGTACTTCTGGTAGTCGCCCGACGCGAAATACCATAATATGATAACGAAATCTTTGGCAGAATAGTATCCGGGCAGAACGTTAATTAACTTTTTTTCACTGTTGAAAATGGCGAACGAAGGGAAACCCATCTGTTTGCCAAGGGCAGCATAGGCGAATTCATGGGGCCTGCGGCGGCCATTCATCGGCGGGTTGCCTTTGTACTGTTCTCCGGCCCAAACAATTGCGGCGTCACTTTCGGCGTCGAACTTGACGGGGAAGTAGTAGCGGTTCATGATTTTGGCGACCGTGGTGTCGGTGAATGTGTCGCGGTCCATCTTTTTGCACCAGCCACACCAAGATGTGTAGAAATCGACAAAGACAAGCTTGCCGTTCAGATTGGCCTCGTTGGCGGCATTGATCGTGTTCCACTTGATTTGTGCCCCGGATTTAGGCGCGAACAGCAGCATCGCTGCGCTTAATAATATCAAAAATCTGGTTTTCATTTCTTTATAATTTTCAATTTATATTTTACCAATCGTATTCCCATGTGCGTTCGTTATCCTCGCGGCTCTCGTCGTACACCTCTTCACGCTCCTCGCGGTCGCGCAGACGGAACAACCGCCCCAGCCAGTCGTCTTTTTTTGATTTAACCTGGGTTTGTTTCTGTTTGTCCTCCTCGATGATTTGGGCAATCTGATGCACATAATTTTCGACATAGTTGTGTTCGACATTTTCGTCGCGATGAATCTGTGCTCCAGTGTAGTAATGGCGAAGAATGCTGTCGTAGTCGAACCCGAGTCCTACCATGCGGATGGTGCCCTCCTGACTCAACCCGACACCGTGTCCGTAGCCGTGACCGTTGAGTATCACCGACTTCGACGATTCGTCGACCTCGACCGAGAAAAATGTCGACTTCAACTGCCAGTCGGCCCTGACTTTTGTCAGCGGCACACCTAAGATTTTGGCTTTGCGCTGCGGTTGCTCGAAATGGAGCAGTTCGGCACGGTTCGCGCTGTCGTTGATATTGATTTTGTGATTCTTGGCAAAATATCCGAGCCAACGCTCCTGGCTTATGGTTTTCGTCCAGTCGCTTTGGCGCATACGGAACGAGAAAGTGTCGTCGACCGAACGCAGGTACGGCAGGGCTGCTTTCCAGACGTCTTCGGAATTGGCCGTTTGTCCACCAGAGTTGGAATGGAACGGGGTTTCGATGAGGTTGCCTTCCGTATCCACCAGTGTCTCGCCACTGCTCTGTATCGTGCCGAGCATGATGTCGGGCCTGACGCAGCGGTTGTTGTATGCCTGACAATGCACACCGTCGCACAAATTATAGCCTTCCGCACTGTGTTTCTGCATATTACGCATAGCCCAGGTGCGCGAGATGATGGCCTGAATGCGGAAGATGTCGGTTTGAGAGCCATAGATTTCGCTTTGCACCACGCCAGCGAGGTATGTCTCAAATTCTACATCGTTAACAATCAACAGGGTGCCGTTTTTTGCGGCGGTTATTTCGAAATTGCCTTCGTAGGTTCGGTTTTTCTGGTTCCGTGGGTTGGCGCAGACTATGCAGGCTGTGTCCGTAGCTTCGAGACGGACTGAACCAAACATGCCGTAATCGTCGCCTCCGACTACCACTCTGACATTTTCGCGCTCGGCTTTGAGCTCGACCGACCGGCCTTCAGTCACCTCCGACTCGATAAGTGTCGTGCCGTCGCCATAGAGATTATAGCTGCCAAGGTCGAACGAGAGTGTGATGGCGTCGATTTTGACGTTCGAGAAAAGCCTCACGCGAACCCTTTCGGCATTGGCGGTGGTAGCAATTAACAATAGTAACAATATGGCAGTCAGACGTTTCATTTGGATTTATGCTGTTTTATAGTCTCGACGATAGCTTGGGCAGTGCGGTCCGAGGCACCGGAATTGCCCAGCAACGTGCGCAGTTCGGAGTATTGACATTTCATACGTTCACGAACTTCGGGATCCTGCAGGCGGTTGAACTCGATTTCGAGCCGCTCGTCGTTGAAATCCTCCTGTATGAGTTCGGTTACAACGTCACGGTCAGCGATGAGATTGACCAACGAGATATATTTGATACGTTTGCTGACGACGGCTTTCGCTATGGCTATCGAGATTGGGTTGGCACTGTAGCACACAACCTGCGGCACATCGAAAAGTGCGGTCTCCAACGTTGCGGTCCCGGAACAGACCACCGCCGACTGCGACTGCGACAGGAGCTGATACGTTTGGTCGAAAACAATCTCCACCGAGTCGGGAAGATAGCGACGGTAAAACTCCTCGCCTATAAGGCTCATTCCCGCCACCACGAACCGGCATTCAGGATGACGCTGTGCGAGACGCACCATGAGAGGCAAAGTTTTCTTCAATTCCTGCTTCCGGCTGCCGGGCAAAAGTGCCACTTGGGTTCGGGTTTGGTTCGGGTTTGGTTCGGCTTTACATCGGCCAACCGCATCCAAAAGCGGATGCCCGACGTATGTTGCCTGAGGGAATTTGTGGTCGGCATAGAACTGTTGCTCGAAGGGAAGTATATAGCACAGGCGGTCGAGGTCGACCCGCATACGCTTGATGCGCCACTTTTTCCATGCCCAAAGCTGCGGTGAGATATAGTGAACGTTGCAGTATCCGCGACGGTGAGCCCATTTTTCAATACGCATATTGAAACCGGGGTAATCAATATATACGATGGCATCGGGCTTGAACTGTTCGATATCTTTCTTGCAAAATCCGATATTGCCGAGCACGGTACCCAAATGGCCGACCACCTCGACAAAGCCCATATAAGCCAAATCGTGAATGTGACGGGCAGGTTTGATGCCCGCGGCCTGCGCCATGTTGTCGCCGCCCCAATAACGGAATTCGGCCTCATCGTCGCGAGCCTTAAGTGCCCTGATGAGGTTTGCCCCATGCAAATCGCCCGAAGCTTCGCCGGCTATGATGTAATATCTCATTGCAGTTCAAGAGCTTTGGTTGACAACAGATAGGCCATGAAGCCGACAAACGTAACAAAAAAGGTGACTATCAGAGCCTTGGTAACACGCAATTGAACCTTGCGTTTGGCATAGTAACGGAGCAACAGAATCATGGGTACAAATGCTCCTGCGAACCATCGAATGTGGGGCATTACCGGCTCCCCGGCAATAGTCAAGCCAATCCACAAAAGCACTGCGAAGAGAACCTCGCAGCCCAACCCGGCGACTACGCCGACAATATAGCGATCCTGTTTGAAGAATTTATTCATAGCGGCTCCGTAATTGTTTTATGGCCTGATAGTTGGTAAAATCGGGATGGGTTGGAACGACCGACACGAACCCATTCTGCAAAGCCCATTCGTCGCTGCCTTCCTGCAGTTCGTCGCAAACGAATTTGCCCGTCAGCCACCAATATGGGCGGCCAATGGGGTCAATGCGTTTCTCAAAACTGTCGCGCCAATAGGTTTTTGCCTCGTGACACACACGTATGCCTTTTATCTGGCCGACGGGAAGATTGGGAATGTTGACGTTGAGCGAGACGTTGTCGGGCAGCCCGTTCTCCATGACATCGGCTATGATGGTGCGGACAAATGGCTCGCAGCTGCTGAAATCGGCATTGACACTATGGTTGAGCAGCGAGAAACCAATGGCTTCGAACCCACAAACCGTAGCCTCGACGACGGCGCCCATTGTGCCACTGTACAACACGTTGATGGAGCTGTTGCTGCCATGATTGATGCCCGCGAGAACCAATGCAGGACGCCGCGGACAGAAGTATTCGACAGCCAGTTTCACGCAGTCGACCGGTGTTCCGTCGCAAGCGTAAACGCTCAATTCGTCACTCTCTTTGACTGTACGCACCCGCAACGGACGGCTCGGCGTTATGCTGTGGCTTTGGCCCGAATTATTGACTTCGGGAGCCATAACCACCACATCGCCAAACTCCTGCGCAATTGCTTCGAGTGCGAGGACTCCTTTGGCGGCAACACCATCGTCGTTGGTTATGAGTATCAATGGTCTCATCTGGCAAAAACAGTTTTATCGCTACCCATGAAGTAGCTTGCCGGCTGCAGTATGTTGTCGAAAGCGTAGTACTGAATCAACACAGTGTCGGTATTGTCGATTATGGCATAGAGGCGGTTGACATCGAACGTCTCGTACATAGTGGGGTCGGGTATGGCCTTGAGATCGTCGGGATTGACATATTTTATATATGTACGGATTTCCTTGCTGTTGCCGTCGGTGTCGGTAATGCGCAGAATTGTGCGCGGTCCACCGACAAACGAACTGTCGCTGCTGTTAGGCACTATGTCGGCGTACTCGTCGAAGTTGAGGTTTGTGAACGACGAAAGCATCTGAGCCACACGGGCAGTATCGAACATGGCGGCTGTTTGTCCGTTGGCAAGTACGAGGTCGAATCCTTCGCCGTTGCGTTTCACGACAAACGACTCGTCAGGCATCTGGGGAATCTGCAGACTGATTTGGTCGATGTGCTTTATGTCGAGGTCGACAATCTTATGACTGCGCCATTTAATCGGGTCAGCGAAAAAGCGGGGGCTAAGGTAGCCACGGAATCCTGGAATGTGGATGATATAAGGCACTTTGTCGCCTTCGCGATACATAAACGAGGCCATCATGTCTTGTGTCTCGCCGCCAACGTGGTAGGTCACAACGCGTTTTTCTTTTGGGAAAAGTCTGAATTTGCCGCCAAACCAGTTGATGAAATATTTCTTTTGGTACACTTCGACCTTGACAGAACCCGACGAAATATTTGCAATAATTTGAGGCACAGCGTTTTTGTTCACCTGTTGGCGTATGCGCATATCGTGCAGTGTCTCAAGCAACAGGTCGACAAGGTACTGGTTAGCAGGATACTGACCGTCAATTATCCACGTAGTATCGGGGGCATCGGCGGCAGGGCGCTGCAAAAGGACATGGGTGTTGTCCTTATCGGCGATGAATATTTTTGTCACCGCATCAATATCTTCGACATGATAATTTTGCTCAAAAGTGGCTTTTCGCGAACCGCGTGAAACAACAACGGCTGTCACGATGCCAATCAGCACTACAACGGATATTATTATGATGTTACGTTTTTTCATTTCTTTTTGCTGTATTTGTTTTTGCGTACAATAACGATGACGACTCCAGCCAGAGCTATCAGAATCGACGGCAGAACAACGTTGACAATCTGGTATTTGTTGCGTTGTTCGTGTATTTTCATCACGTTGAGTTTACGCAGTTTGATTTCACGTGAGCGGGAGGCAAGCATTCCATCGTCGCCGACCAAGTAGTTCACGGCGTTGAGCAGAAACTCTTTGTTGGCATAAAGTGTCTGTGTATAGAAATCATAGCCAAGTGGGTATGTAGCTCCCTCTTGTGCATTGTAACGGTTCTTGATAATATCGCCGTCCGACACGACAATCATTTTTGTAGGCTCACTTTCGCTCATGTAACCCATCTCGGGCAGATTTGTGAACTGCGGTGTAAGTCGGTTGCGCCATGTCGATTTGAATTTGCCTTCAAGCAACACTGCTACCGGCAAGTTACTGCGGTTGAAGAGTCTGCGGTCAGGTTCGACCTGGCCATCGCCGAGGTCGATAACTGCCGGGGCGTTCTTTATTCGCGAATATTCCGATGTGGTCAACAGCACCGTCGAGCGCACATCGCCACTGTTGTCGAGGACATCGATACTGCTGATGAAGTCGGTTTTAAGAAGGTCGAGGTTGCGCACTATTGGATGTTGCGACGTTGGCACGATTTCGGGGAAATAGTACCATGGGCGGAATGCAATCTGCGGCTTGTCGCCCACCATTCCGACCCTCATGGGTATGGGGCGGCAACGGAGGTCCATGATTATGTTTGCGTTCACACGCACACCATAATTGAACAGCATGTCGTCCAGATTGAGCGGGAATCTCGTTGCTATTGCCTGCGCTTTGGTGGCAAGGCTGTCGAGGTCGGCGTTCAATGGGTCGATGAGCCAAAGGACCTTACCGCCATGCATAATATACTGATCTATAATGAAAAGGTCCTGATCGCTGAACGGTTCGGTGGGCTTGGCGACAATAAGCAGGTCGAACTTGTTGAACAAGTTATACTTGGCCGAGTCGTGGGCGACCTTAGTACGACCCGTTAGCGAGGTTATCTGTCCGTCGATGGTGACATACTCGAGGCTGTAATATTCTTGCAACGCGGTTTGTATGTCGTATAGTTGACCGCCAGTCAACTCGCCGTGTCCCTGAACGAAGCCTATGGTCTGTTTCATGCCTCGCGACAATGCCCGAATAGCGTTAGCGAGCACATATTCGAGGTTCTGTATCGAGTTGTTCAACAGGTCGGCTTCGCTGACATATTTTTGGTTTTGAAGCAGTTGCACCGATGTCTCGCGGCCACGGTATATTACGTCGGCGGCCGGAATCAGGATTTGTGTCGTCAGGCTGTTGCCCGAACCGACCTGGATTTGCGTAGGCTGTATGCCTTTGTTTGCCAGTTTCTGGTAGAATACCTGCTGCTCTTCCCTGTCGGTGAAATTATTAGGATTGACGAACTCGTACTGAATGTTTTCGTTGTAGGCGCGGAACTGGTTGAGCATCTCCTTGGTCTCGTTTTGCAGACGCTTGAAGTCGGCAGGAAATTCGCCTTCGAGATACACGCGGTACAGTACCGGCTCGTCAATCTGCCGCAACATTTCCTTGGTGGATTTCGACAGGGTGTAGCGTTTTTCGGCCGTGAGGTCGATTCGTGCAAACAGATAGTGGCCTATGATGTTGACGAAAATGACAACAGCCACGACGCTTCCTATTTCGATCCACTGGCTGTATTTCTGTTTCGGACGATTACGCCAGCCCTTCCATTTGCGGCTTTGCAGCACCAGTCTGGTTGCCAGAAGAAAGAGAGCAATGACGCTGAGGAAGTAGAGCACGTCGCGGGTGTCGATAACTCCGCGGCTGATTGATTCGTAGTGATGCATCATGCCGAGCGACTTGACAAAGAGGTCGGCTTTGCCAAGAACGCCCATATTGTAAACCGACTCGAACCCGAGGTAGGCCACAGCGCTCATAACGGCCGCGATAATGAACGAGACAATCTGGTTGCTGCTTATCGAGCTTGAGAAGAGCCCTATTGCCACAAAAGCGCCGCCAAGCAACAGAAGTCCAATGTATGAGCCCACAACGCTGCCGGTATCGATGTTGCCAACAGGGTCGCCAAGCGTCACGACGCTGATATAAAAAACAACTGTCGGAAGCAACGAGATGACGACCAGGGTGAAGGCCGCCAGAAATTTAGCAAAAATAAGAGTCCACTCGCTCAATGGCTTGGTCAGCAACATCTCGATTGTTCCGCCACGTTTCTCTTCGGCGAATGTTCGCATTGTTATTGCCGGTATCAAGAACAGATATAGGAACGGCCCTATCAAAAACAGGCCATCCATACCGGCGAAACCGTAGTCGAGTATGTTGAAATCCGATTTCAGTACCCACAACATCAATCCGGTGAGCACCAGGAAAACGATTATAGTTATGTATCCCGTGAGCGACGAGAAAAAAGCAGACAGTTCCTTTTTAAATAGCGTATACATTAAAGTCACTTAGAAATTAGAAACCATAAATCAGAACTTATACGCACGGCTGCGGAGCGAACGGCCCTGATAGTCGCCAAAACCCAACTCTTTGACGGTACCGAGCAGCAGACGTGCACTCTGGGTCAGAATCCAACGGTCGATGTTTTCCGCTATGTCGCTCGGCACGTGGTTGTGCTGGCGGCCGTTGAGTGTGGTGATAACGATAGACGGGATGCCGATAGCGTCGAAAGCAACCGCGTCGCCTTTGGGGTTGGTTTTTGCCTCGTCGCGCACCATCAGGTGGATTCCTGCGGTGTCGGCATTCGATGCTATGCCCCACAGTGCGGGGTACCTGTTGTCGCCGTACACCACCAGACTGTCGCCACTGCTCACCGCCTCGATGTTCACAAAAGCTTCGATACGACGCAACGGCGAGAAATTCGACACAAACACCCGCGAACCCTGATACTGGTTTTCGGCAGCACTGAAAAACACAAATACCACACTGCGTTTGGGACGTTTGGCCGAGAGTTGGCGAGCCACTTCCAGAGCAGCAGCCACTCCACTGGCATTATCGTCGGCCCCGGGAAACAGTGCCGTTTCGCCCTGCATACCGACATGGTCCAGATGGGCTCCAACCACTACATACTCGTTTTTCAACGCCTTATCGCTGCCCTCAAGAACTCCCACCACGTTGGCGGTCAATGCGTTGGGACGGTATTTTGCGTTCACGTCGATTTCCATCCGCTTGCGCAGATGGAACGACTTCGGCTTCATGTCGCGGGCCATATCGGCCAAAACCGTGTCGATGTTCCAACCCTCGTCGGCCAAAATCTGCTCGCCGCACACACGGGTGGGCTGCAGTATGGGGAAGGTCGCAAGATGGGGCAGCCCGCCGCTGTACACACGGGCCTGAGCCTCGTAGGGCATACAGCTACGGCTCAGGTTTATGGCCACCAGAGCCACAGCACCGTGCTTCTGGGCCGTGCGGGCCTTATCGCGAAGTGACACGTATTCGTCAGTAACCGTCGAGGGCAGCCAGTTAGGCATGGGTACTCCGGTCACAACCACCACTATCTTTCCCTGCGCGTCAACACTGGCGTACTCGTCAAACGCGGGCGCGTCCATACCGTAGCCGCAAAACACAACAGGCGCGTCGGCATAGCCACGGCCCGTCATGCCCGAACAGGCAAAATCGTTCCCAAGAACATAAACCGTCTTATCGTCGCTACCCGCGTAATAGGTGTTGAACTTGCAGTTCTCCACCTCGTTGCATTCCGTCTCGAACCACTGCAGCCACTCGCCGTTGTGAGGCTTGACACCATAGCGCTTCAGGCAGCTGATAACATAATCGGTGGCACGTTCGTAGCCACGCGTACCGGCCAGCCTGCCCTCATACACCGCGGCGGCCAGCTCGGCCACGTGCTTCTGCAGCGAGTCGGTCGCCACCTCGGAGCGTTCCGGCACATACTGCGCACTTGCCGTTGTGGCGCCCCAAACGGTAAGAAGCGCGAGAAATAAAGTTGCTTTTTTCATTTTAGCTTATATTTATATCGTTGTTTTTATATATTATTTCATTGATTGCAAGGCACTTGGCGCGGTGGTGCGCCGTTATGCCCCGAAGCAAAGATACGAAAAAAAACTCAACCTGCAAACATCTGTGCCTTCGGGATGCGAAAAAAACTACGCAAAAAACATTTTTTTCCGACATATTGAAATTTTTATGTATATTTGCAGTGTCTTAGTTTCCTAATACAGAATAGAACTATTTAATAAACAATTCATTGAACAAAAACCTAAAATTGACAATAATGAAAAAATCTTCAATCGCAGCATTTTTGATGCTATTCACATCAGTATTTTCGGCCCCAGCGCAGACCGCAATCGTAAAATCGACTCTCAAGGACAGCCGCACAGGCGAGCCAGTGATGTTTGCAAACGTCGCGTTGCTGCGACCGTCCGACAGCTCGTTCGTGCGCGGCACGACGAGCGACGCAAACGGGGCGTTCAGCCTGTCCTCCGACGGCGGCGCGCTGCTCCGCGTCTCGGCAATAGGCTACAAAACGTTGTGGCTTAAGGCCGACAGTCTACAAGGTGTGACCCCGATGAAGCCCGAGGCGACAACGCTATCGGAGGTAACGGTAGTGGCCGCCAAGCCCTTGTATGTGATGGACGGCGAGAAAAACCTGTACAACGCCAACGAAGACCCGAGCGTGCAGACGGGCACGGCAAGCGACGTGCTGCAGAACGCCCCGGGGGTTGAGGTCGACGCCGAAGGCAACATCACCCTGCGCGGCACCAGTTCGGTCGAGATTTGGATCAACGACCGTCCGTCGCACATGAACGAGGAAGCCCTGAAGCAGTACATCAAAACGCTGCCTGCCAACGCGATAGACCGTGTGGAGGTCATCACCAACCCCTCGGCGCGCTACTCGGCCTCCGGCGGCGTCATCAATATCGTCACCAATCGAAAGGTGACGCGCAACGAGCTGCTGTGCTTCGGCTTGAAAGGTGCCACGACACCGTCGTTCGGACCGTGGGCGAGCTATGTGTGGGCCAACGAGAAGGTAGACTACAACATCTATATCGGCGGCTACAGCGGCAACCACGACATGGTCAACAACGGCACCTCGACCCTTTTCGACGACAACGGCGACACCAGCCGGTTCATGAAGTACGACAACGTGAACAAAATGCCCTACCAAGGTGGCTACCTCGGCTTCAACACCAACTGGAAGATTGACGACCGTACAACCCTCGCGGCATGGGCCGGCGCCTACCCCTACTGGGACCAAAACTCGTTCTTCAACAACTATGAATACACAGAATATGCTCCCACGCGCAGCAACCTCGGATACCGTGACACCACGCGCAACAACGGCTTCAGCCATGGAGCCTACGCAGGTGCCTGGTTCGAGCGCCGCTACGACACCACGGGACGCAAGCTTAGCGTCACCTTCAACGGCAACTACTGGGCCAACGGCGGCTACTCGGACGAAACGCGCGACTACCGCTCGGCCACTCTCACCGACTTCCGTCGACACATGGAGGGCGACATGCTGAACGGCGACGGAAGTCTGGGTGTGAACTACACCCTGCCATTGAAACACGACTACACCCTTGAGTTCGGCACCGAGCTGAACGCGGGCTACGAATATGAAAACGAGACACGCGACAGCCTCCTGCCCACAGGCGACTGGAGCAATATGCACTACCGTTCCTACCTGTCGCAGTGCAAGACCATCGAGCCCGAGGCCTACGTCACCGCACAGAAACGCTGGGGCGGATTCACTGCCAAGGCGGGGCTGCGTTTCGATTACAACATGAAGAGTGGCATGAGCGAGCACCCATCGCTGGACGACCAGCAGCGGCTCGACACCGCCTTCATGGGGTTCATCCCTAGCCTCCACCTCAGCTATCAGACCAAGACCTTCGAGAGCTACAGCCTCAGCTACACCCGTCGCTTCGCGCACGAAGGCGACCTCAGCAGCTATATGCCTTTCCGCATATACGACGACTTCAGCTTCAGCACCGGCAACCCCAACCTGCTGATGAGTTACACCCACAACCTCGAGGCCGCATTCAACAAATACGTCATGGGGTTCGGCAACATTGGCCTCAATGCCTACATTCGCGCCAACACCAACGAGATTGGCACTATGACTTACGCCGGATATGCACCCGAATATTATGGTTCCCTACTTGTAAATTATACACGTCCTGAGAACATCGGCTCCTCGCACACCGAGGGCATCGAGGCAAACATCACCTACCGCCCGACGGGTTTCTTCAACGTGCGCTTCAATGCCTCGCTGTTCAACTACGGTTACAACTACAACGACTTCAGCGACAGCAAACTAAGCTACAGTTTCCGTCTCAATGTGTGGGCCAAAGTCTGGAACAAACTCGAGATTTTTGCCAATGGAAGCTATAGTTCGCCGCGCCTGGGGCTCTACAGCCTCACCAATGCCAGCAAGCGTTTCGACTTCGGCTGCAGCAGCGACTTCTTCGACCGCAAGCTGAGCGTCTACCTGAACGTCAGCGATATCTTCGGCTGGAGCGAATGGGGCAGCAACACCAACGCGCCACAATACAAGACCACCGGCAAAACACTGTTCAACTCGCAGTTCGTCAGCCTCGGCATAACCTGGCGTATCGGCAAAATGGAACTCGAAAGCAAAGCCCGCCAGGGAGCTACTGACGGGCAAATGCCTAATATTCAATAGTTGACAGAAAATCCGCAAACTTACTCGACAATCTTCATGATGTCGGTGAGCTTGGGCGTAAGGATTATCTCGGTGCGACGGTTGATGGCTTTGTTGGCCGGGCTGTCGTTAGCCACCTTGGGAGCGAATTCGCCGTGGCCGCAAGCCTCAATGCGAGCGGGATTGATTCCGGGGCCATGCTGGATGAGAAGTTTGACTATAGCGGTGGCGCGCATAACGCTCAGGTCCCAGTTGTCCTTGACGGCTGTCGAGCCACGGTAGGCATCGTTGTCGGTATGGCCCTCGACCATAATGTTGAGTGTCGAGTCGGCTTGGAGCACTTTGGCCAGTTCCTTGATGGCGTTGACACCGTCCTTCGACACTGTCCAGCTGGCCGACGGGAAGAGCAGTTTGTTCTCCATCGACACATACACTTTGCCATCCTTGGTCTCGACGTTGAGGCCTTTGTCGGCAAAGCCGGTCAGAGCGCGGGTCACACTGGTGCGGATGTTCTCCAGTTCACGCTCCTTGGCTTCGAGCTGGGCGCGAGTGGCGGCCTCCTGCTGCTCGAGAGTCTTCTGGCGGGCAAGGAGGTCGTTCTGCTGACGCTCAAGAGTAGCTGTACGTTGCTGAAGCTCAGTCTCTTTTTGCAGGAAAGCGGTCTCTTTCTGGCGGAATGCGGCCTCTTTGTCGTTAAGCTCCTTAGTACGGGCAGTGAGCATATTCTGGGCGCGGTTGAGGTCGCGGGTCTTGCCGGTAATCTCCTGCATATAGTTTTCCATGGTGGTGTCGTAGCGCTGCTGCATATTCTCGACGATACGGCTCAGGCTGTCGATAGTGGCGGTGTTGCGGTCGCGTTCGGCAACCATGTCGGCCATCTCGTTGGTGAGGGTCTGGTTTTGGCGCGACAGATTTGTGTTTTCCTCTTTCAGTTCGAAGAGTTCCTGGCGTGTGAGGTTATACTCTTTGTTGCGCTGTTCGAGTTCGGCTTCCTTGCGTTCCATTTCACTCAGCGAGACGCACGAAGCTGACATCAAGGCCATTAAGCCTGCGGCTAATAATGTTTTCTTCATTGGTATGTAGTTTTTATGTTCTTTCGTCATTTTTGCAAAAAAATACATTATATTAACGTAATTTATTTTTTTTTCGTATCTTTGCAGCCGATTTTTTTGAAAAAAAATATGTCAAAAGTCGACCACATAGCCAATTCCACCTACAAACAAGTTCATGTTTGGAGGCTGCGCCATTTCTCCGACCAGACCTACCTGCTGCTGCTCAGCGTGGTGGTGGGACTGCTCTCGGGACTTGCCGGCGTGGGGCTGAAAACGGCTGTCCATGTGGTCAACAAGTGGCTTCTGCAATTCGGCTGGTCGACTCCGCTGGGCGGCAACGTGCTCACTCTGGTCTATCCTTTGGTCGGCATTTTGCTCACGGTGCTGTTTGTGCGCTATGTTGTGGGCGGCTCCATCGGGCACGGCATCCCGTCAGTGCTGTTTGCCATATCGCGACGCAAAGGCAAACTGCCTCCGAAAAATATGTATTCCTCGTTCGTGGCGTCGACCCTCACCGTGGCTTTCGGCGGCAGCGTGGGACTCGAGGCCCCGATTGTGTCGACCGGCAGCGCCATAGGCTCCAACCTCGGACGCTGGTGCCGCCTGTCGCCAAAGAGCGTCAAGATGTTGCTCGGTTGCGGTGCCGCAGGTGCTATTGCCGGCATTTTCAAGGCCCCGATAGCGGGAATCCTTTTTGTGGTCGAGGTGTTCATGTTCGACCTCTCGATGACTACCGCCGTGCCGCTGCTGCTCTCGTCGCTGTCGGCATCGCTGGTGGCCTACTTCCTTATGGGTCAGGGCGTTCAGTTCGCATTCAGTGTGCAGACCCCATTCATGTTGTCGCAAGTGCCCTACTACATCGTGCTTGGCATTTTCTGTGCCTTCACGTCGCTCTATTTCTTGCGCGTCACCGACGGCATCGAGGCGTGGTTTGCCCGCCGACGCAACCCGTGGTGGCGCATGCTGCTCGGCGGCACCATGATGGGTGTGCTGGTCTTCCTGTTTCCGCCGCTGTTCGGCGAGGGCTACGGGATGCTCACCACCCTGCTCGACGGCAACAGCCACAGCCTGTTCGACAACAGCCTGTTCAACTCGCTGGGTGGCAGCGGCTGGGCCGTGGTCGCGATGCTCGGGGCTCTGATACTGTTCAAAGGGGTCGCCACCTCTGTCACCATCGGCAGCGGCGGCGTGGGAGGCACCTTCGGCCCCTCGCTCGTGGTCGGCGGATTGAGCGGCTACTTTGTGGCCATGCTGCTCAATATGCTTGGTCTCCCGATGCAAAATCCAGCCAACTTCGCCCTTGTCGGTATGGCGGCCGTGATGACCGGCGTCATGCACGCCCCCTTCATGGCCACCTTCCTCATTGCCGAAATCACCGGCGGCTACGCGCTGCTCTTCCCGTTGCTCATTGCCTCGTCGGTCACATACGTCACCATCAGCCCCTTCGAGCACCACTCCATCTACGCCCGCAAACTGGCCGAACGCGGCGACCTGCTCACCCACGACAAGGACCAGTCGGCATGGAAACTACTTGATATGCAGAAACTTATCGAGAGCAACTTCGTGGCGGTGCGCGAGGGCGACACCTTGCGGGCCCTTGTCAACGCCATCCAGAACTCGCAGCGCAACCTCTTCCCGGTGCTCTCCAAGGACGGCACATTCAAGGGCGTCATCGTGCTCGACGACGTCAAGCGCGTCATCTTCAAGCCCGACCTCTACGACGACTGCCTCGTCGAGCAGTTCATGCACCCCCTCGAGGAGGGCGACGTGGTGAGAAAAGGCGACTCGCTGACCGACGTCGTGAACAAGTTCAAGGTCGGCGACCGCTACAACCTCGTGGTCCTCGACGACGACGGCCACTACATCGGCTTCATCTCCCGCGCCAATACCTTCTCGGCTTACCGCCAGTTCATCAGCGAAACCTCCGACGAGTAAAAATCGAAACATTTACGTAAACGTGCCGTTATTTTTCGTAAACCGTTGTATTTCACAGCAATTGACGTTTATTTTCCAACGATGAGTGCAACGGATTGCAACGAATTGCAATGAATTGCATTTCTCACCCATTTTCCCATTTGCAACTCTCCCCATAAATAGAAGGAGTGTCAAAAAGGGGGTCAAAAAATATCGTTGCAATTTCCGACTTTTTCGTTGCAGTCGCTTGTCCGGTCCGGAAAAAGTTCGTAACTTTGCAGCAACCAAAATTAAGATTAAAAGTTTGAAAAGATAAAAAGTTCAAAAGGTTGCACAACTTTAAATCCTTTAATCTTTAAAACTTTTAATCTTTGAGGCCAGACGCCGGGGCGTGAGTGCTCCGATCACCCATTGAATGGCCTGATGGGTCAGAAGTCGGGTTAGAGGTTTGCCACAGGATGGTACGCCGAGTTGTCCCCGATAGCGTCGAAAACAGTTTATGTATAAGGCTCAGCGGCAAAGAGCACAAATAGGCAGGAGCAAGGTCAATAAGTCTCCGCAAACTTCAAAGTCAGTTAGACCCAGCGCCGCCCGGAACCGAAGTCATAAACCAAACGGCAGACTCACCGGGTTGCTATGCCATTGGGTAATTTCTATATGTATTGAATTCATTATTTTACACATTCAAGGAGTCGGGGAATCCGCCTCCTTGAATGTTTTTATTTCAACAAAAACACTCGTACCTCTTGCTGTTTGCAATCAGGCATTGCCATTCCGACAGGTGCACCGATGTATGTGGGGTCGCAGACGATGTAACGGCCATCGTCCATATCGAGATAATCACCCTCTACGTTGGTTCTAAATTTCACCGCAGTTGCCAAATGTCCAGGGAAATGCAGCAGTATAACATCCAACCCCAGCAAGTCGCGCACAAGGACGCTCAGCAATATGCTTCTGTCCTCGCAATCACAGTAAGGGTAGTATAATGATTCGTCGGCAAAGAGCGACCGCTCGCTGCCGAACTGCTCTTCGTCGGTTTTGTATTCAAAGGCGGTCTGCAGCCAGTTGAGCAGCATTTCGGCTTGCTCCAGTTCGCTTTTCCCTTGCAGCAGGTTACGCAGTTTCGGATACAATAGCCGTTTCGCCTCATCGCTCAACGAGGCATTGGCATACACATCCCACGAGCCCGCCACCTTAGGATAATCGTTGTAATAAGCCATCAAATTGCTGTTGACCTCACTCTGGATTCTGACCGATGGATATTTTTCTGAACGTAACGTTCTCCGTCCACAGGCTTTGTATTCCAGCCTTGGACTACCGGCAGTCCTCAGGCTCGACACATTTTCACCAGGGAAACCCGCTGTCAAAACCTGCATCTCGTCGTCCTCTCGGTTGTTGTTTGTAATTATGAAATATGGCTCGCCGTCCAATTCGATATATGGCAGATTAAAAACAAGTACGTCAAACGGCATATATATCTGCAACACACCTCTGTTTGTTCGTGTCATACGCGATTTGTACCCCGACTGGGTCAGCAGCCATTGTTGCAGAAACGCCGCTTCATTTTGTCCATCGAAAACAGTTTTTGCCACATTGTCAAGCAGTGTTATGTATCCCCAGTCGCTTACCGACAGGCTCTTTTTTGCATTCAGGCAGTCCGCCAGCAATGCGTCGTAGTTTCCATCCGAAAGTATCGTCCATGCCGCACTCAACGCCTCGCCGCTTAGTTCTTTCAGCGACAACCCCTTTCCTTTAGGTATATGCACCGTTACCGCTGTCCCATAGTACCCCACCTTTACAGTGTTGTCCATGGGTGGCGCCACAGGTATAGGAACCTGAGGCACTGGCTGCGGTTCCGGTTTGGGAGCCACATCCTCGTGCGGTATCGGCTGCGGTTCGGGCTTCACCTCTGGCGCCACCGGCGGCTGTGGCGGTTTGGGCTCCTCTGGTGGTTCCATGGCAGGTTTCCGGCCTATAGCCTCCCATGCCGACTTCACAAACTCGGCATATTCTTCGTTGGCCTTCTTACGAAACGCCTGATAGTCCTCCATCGACTCCCTACGATAGCGACTGTAGTTGCCTTGTGCCTGCTTCTTCCACGTCTCATACTCCTCCTGCGGAGTTTGTGCCACGAGGACAGCCGAAACTGAAAGCAGAAATACAAATATAAATATCTTTTTTATCATAGCACTACAACTTTCTTTGTAACCTTATTGTCTATCCTCACCATATACACACCCTTTGGCAACTGCTCTTCATTCCTACGCTCGCGCCCGGAAATGTCGAATATCCGTACCCTCTCATTCTCAACGCCTTCCACAGAAATATGGCCGTTGTCTACACAAATCCTATACACTGCACATTCAACATTGTCTATCCCGACATTCGGCTCAAACATTGCGGTATAGGATGCATCGGCCGTAACCGTTACAATACGTTGTTCATCATGTACTCCGTCATTCCAACCCAGGAACCGGTAGCCGCCAAAAGCTCTTGCTTCTATCGTAACTTCCGCTCCGTATGCATAACTTCCGCCACCGGCAACCTGCCCCATAGAGTAGTCGTTGGCGGCTACCGTCAGGGTGTACATTACTGGCTCGAATACGGCGGTAAATGTCATATTGCCTGTCACCGTCACCACGCGGGGATTGCTGGTCATTCCGTCGCTCCACTGTGCAAAATAGTAGTGTTCGTTGGCCGATGCCGTTATTGATATGGTCTCTCCCATATAGTACATACCGTTTCCCACCACACTGCCACGTGTAGTATCGTTGGCGGTGACTGTAATCTGGTACTGCTGGTCAGTCTCGAATATGGCAGTAAAGCTGGTGTCACAGGTCAGCGTCAGCATACGCGGGTTGGTGGTGTTTCCGTCGCTCCATTGTACAAAGTGCCTGTGCGGAGCAGCATTGGCGCTAATGGTCACTTGGCACAGATAGCTGTAATCCCCGTCACCCTCAACGTCACCCATGGCGCTGTCGTTACTGGCAAGGGTCACATGATAGATATTCGCTGCAAAAAAGGCTGTCAGCGATGTATCCTGCGTGAGTGTCAGCGAACGTGGGTTTTCCGTTTCTCCGTCGTTCCACTGCGTGAAATGGTATCCATAATTCGGCGTCGCCGTTACGGTGAGCGTCGTGAGGTATTCATAGCTGCCTCCCACCGTCGACACTGATCCCATCACACTATTGTCAGTGGCAAAGGTTGCCGTGTATTGGTTGGGGGCAAACATAGCGGTCAGTATGGTGTCTTCTGTCACTATTATGCGGCGGTGCGCCGATGTGTTGCCGTCATTCCACTGTGTGAAATGGTATCCGTAGTTGGCCATTGCATCTATCCACACTCCCGTATTATAAGCCACTCTTGAGGAACCACTCGCCGTTCCCATCGTATTATCGGCCGAAACGACCGTCACCGTATGGGTGTCTATCACGAAATGCGCGGTAAACACCGAATCTCTCGTCACCGTGATAGTCCTCGGATTGTCCTCAATGCTGTCGTTCCACATAGTGAAATGGTAGTGCGGTGCCGGCACCGCTGTCAATGCTACCTGCGAGAGGTAGTTGTACGAACCGCCACCGATGGCACTACCTAATGTGATGTTGCTGCTGTTTGCGGTAATAAGATAGCTATTGTAGTCAAACTGGGCGGTGTATTGCGTCGAATCAATCACAACCACGCTGCGCGGGTTATCCGTGTTGCCGTCCTGCCACTGCACGAAGTGGTAGCCGTAGTATGCCGTCGCTGTCAATGTGGCGGTGCTGTTGTGGTTATATGTGCCGCTGCCCGTCACGCTTCCCATACTCGTATTGTTGCAGGTCACGCTAACGGCATAGCTGTTAATGGCAAACTGCGCCGTATAGGTGGCATTGGCAATAACGCTAACCAAACGCGGATTGTCGGTGTTGCCGTCGCTCCACTGTGTAAAGTGGTATCCCGCGTTGGGTATGGCAGTTATGTTTACAGGTGTCAGGTAGTTGTAGCTTCCACCACCACTGGTAGTACCAATAGCGGGATTGCTGCTCTGCACAGTGATGATGTAACTGTTAATTTCAAACTGTGCCGTGTAGGTGGCCGAGTTCTGTACCGTGATTGTACGCGGATTGTCGGTCACGCCATCGCTCCACTGCGTGAAGTGATAGCCGTAGGTCTCCACAGCCGTTAGGGTAACAGAGGTGTTATAGTTGTATGTTCCGCTGCCGTAGGCGCTACCCATCGTGGGGTCGTTAGGCTCGGCGGTGATGGTGTAGCTGTTTGCGGCAAACTGGGCCGTGAAGGCCGAGTCGCGTGTCACGGTGATTGTCCTCGGGTTGTCGGTGTTCTGGTCGTTCCATTGCACGAAGTGGTAGCCGAAGGCGGGTGTCGCCGTCAGGCTCATCTCATGCAGGTAGGTGTAGGTGCCGCCACCCGTCACGCTGCCCATAGCGGTGCTGTTGCTGGTGCCCACGATGCTGTAGGTGTTCACGGCGAAGTAGGCCGTGAAGCTGGAGTCTTGTATGACGGTGATGGTGCGCGGGTTCATTGTGTTGCCGTCGTTCCACCGGCTGAAGTGGTAGCCATACATAGGTGTCGCCGTGAGGCTAACGAGGTTCATGTAGTAATAGACGCCGCTGCCGCTCACGTTGCCCCAGTCGGGGTTGGCGTTGCCGACGGTGATGGTGCTGACGTTGCTCACGAAGATGGCCGTGAAG
>CADCPQ010000142.1 GCA_902803395.1 uncultured Bacteroidota bacterium | reverse complement strand
TAGATGATGTGGACGAAGAGGAAGAACTGGTTGCCGTTGAACATGGGGCGCACACGGGCACTGTAGTAGGTGCCTTTGACGGCCTCTTCGGCGATCTGGTCGCTGACGCGCTTGATGGCGGCTTCGCGGTCGGGCTCGCTCATGTTGTCGCTGAGAGCTTCCTTGACGCGGGCGGTGACGTCTTCCATACGCACGAGAATCGAGGCGGTGAGGCCGGGATTCGGCAGCTCCTGCTCCTTGGTGTAGGCCCAGAAACCGTCGCGCAGGTAGTCGTGCTCAACGGTCGAGTGCTCCTGCAGCTTGCCGTAGCCGCAATGGTGGTTGGTGGTCATAAGACCCTCGTTGGAAATGATTTCGCCGGTGCAGAAGTGCCAGAAGGGCTGGCCTTCGTTGCCGAGGCCCACGATGGCGTCCTTGATGCAGTTGCGGTTGACATTGTAGATGTCTTCAACCGTGAGTTGGAATCCGGCTTTTTTCATGTCGTCGTAGTTTTTGCCGAGAAGTGACAAGAGCCACATACCCTCGTCGGCGCGGGCTGCCGTCGGCATGACCATCATGAGGGCGATTGCGATAACAATGTATCTAAGTTTCATAACAATAGGTGATGTTTTTGTTTATAAATTATTGTAATTATCAATCTGCAAAAATACGAAAAAAATGAAAAATGAAAAATAAAAAATGAAAATTTATAAAAAAAAACGTATTTTTGCAGTCATGAAAGGATTGGTAACAAGGACTACAGGAAGCTGGTACAGAGTGCTTTCCGACGACGGTGCGGCCTACGACTGCCGTCTGCGAGGCAACTACCGTCTGAGAGGCAACAAACAGACCAATCCCATCGCCGTGGGCGACCATGTGGACTTTTCTTTGCAGGATGACGGCACCGGAGTCATCGCCGAGGTCGACGACCGTCGCAACTACATCGTGCGCCGTGCCACAAAACTCTCGAAGCAGACCCACGTCATTGCCGCCAACATCGACCTCCTCTGCGTTGTGGCAACCCTCGGGGCTCCGCGCACCTCGACAGGCTTTATCGACCGCCTGCTCGTCACTGCCGAAGCCTACCACATCCCGGCCTGCGTGGTCTTCAACAAGTGCGACCTCTACGACGACGAACTGCTTGTGATTCAACGCGAACTGAGTTCGATGTACACCGAGGCCGGCTACGAGGTGTTCTGCCTGTCGGCTATGACCGGCGACGGAGTCGACGCGCTGAAACGTCGCATCGCGGGCTGCACCGTGCTTTTCAGCGGACATTCGGGCGTGGGCAAGTCGGCTCTGCTCAACGCCATCGACCCTTCGCTCAGCCTCCGGGTCGGCGACATCTCCGACTGGTCGATGAAGGGTCGCCACACCACCACCTTCGCCGAGATTTTCACCATCGCCTTAACGCCCGACGAGAACGCTTTCGTCATCGACACCCCGGGCATCAAGGAGTTCGGTATGGTCGATTTCACCGTTCAGGAGCTGTCGCATTTCTACCCCGAGATGAGACGTGTGCTGCACGGGTGCCGTTTCGCCAACTGCACCCACCGCCACGAGCCCGGCTGTGCCGTGAAAGCGGCTGTCGACGAGGGCTCCATCAACGCCGAGCGCTACGCCAACTACCTTTCAATCGCCGAACAAATTGAATCGGGAGAATGACCGCCGAAGTTCATAATGCTGCGTTGCTGCTGGGCGGCAACATGGGCGACACCCGAGCCTTGCTGTCCGAAGCCCGAAGCCTGCTCTCTGAAAGGGTGGGGAGGCTGGTCGCCGAATCGTCGCTCTACGAGACCGAGCCGTGGGGAATGGAGTCGGCGCAGAATTTTGTCAATCAAGCTCTTGTGGTCGAAACGGCTCTGGAGCCTGAAGCGTTGCTCGACGCCGTGCAGGCGGCCGAGCTGCAGCTCGGCCGCCTGCCTCACTCGCCGCAGTTCGACGCCGCTGGCCGTCGCGTCTATTCCTCGCGCCCCATCGACATCGACATTATATTATATGACGACCGCACAATCGCCACCCCGCGCCTCGAAGTGCCCCATCCGCGTATGCAACTGCGCCGTTTTGTGCTCGAGCCGCTGGCCGAGGTGGCTCCCGAATGGCTCCATCCGACGCTCGGCAAAACCGTCGCACAGTTGCTTGCCGCCTGCCCCGACAGCGGCCGCGTGGTCCGCTCCGAAATCTGAAAAAAACATTTTTTTTCCGTCAATCCGAAAAAAATGTGTACCTTTGCACCGCATTTTTGTATACTGAAAACATGACCCTGTTGTTCATATTCCTCTTCGGCGCAATGTCCATATCGTTCCTCTGTTCCATACTGGAGTCAACGCTTATGTCGACGCCGTTGAGCTACATCTCCATGCGCGAGGACGAAGGCTACCGTCCCGCCAAACGTTTCAAACGCTACAAGACCGACAACGCCCGCCCCATCGCGGCCATCCTGTCGCTCAACACCATAGCCAACACCGTCGGCGCCGCCGGCGTGGGCCGCCAGGCCACCCTCGTGTTTGGCAGCGAATGGTTCGGCCTCATCTCGGCCATCACCACCATCCTCATCCTCATCTTTGCCGAGATAGTGCCCAAAACCATCGGCACCCGCAACTGGAAACGCCTCATGGGCTTCACCGCCGGCACCATCCGTATGCTCATCACCATCCTGTTCCCCATCGTCTGGCTCATCGAGAAGTTCACCCACATTGTCTCGACCGACGACGACGAGGCCGCCACCGTGAGCCGTGAGGAGGTCGCCGCCATGGCCGACGTGGGCGAGGACGAGGGCGTCATCGACGAGGACGAGAACAAAATCATCCAAAACGTCATCAAGCTGGGCGACATCAAGGGCTACGACGTCATGACCCCGCGCGTAGTCGCCGCTACCGCTCCCGAGGGCATGACCCTGCGCCGTTTCTACAAAGAGGACGAATACAGCCACTTCTCGCGCATCCCCGTCTATGCCGAAGAGGAGGACTTCATAACCGGCTACGTGCTCCGCAGCGAGGCTCTCGAGGAGCTGGCCGAGGACCACTTCAACAAGACACTCGGCGAAATCAAGCGCGAGATACCTCTCTTCAACGAGGAAATGTCCGTCGCCGACATCTGGGACAGCCTCCTCAAGCACAAAGAGCAAATCGCCGGCATTATCGACGAGTACGGCTCGTTCCAAGGCATCATCACCCTCGAGGACATCATCGAGACCATCTTCGGCCTCGAAATCATCGACGAGAGCGACGCCGTGAGCGATATGCAGCAATACGCCCGCGAACGCTGGCAGCAACGCCAAAATCGCTTCAAGGCCATCTCGCTCCCCGACGACGAACCCGCCGCCGAGACCCCCGAAAACACAAACTCCTGAAAATCAACGTTTTAATAATTTAAATATAAACTCCTCAAAATCAAGCACTTGGAGGGGTTCGGGTCGTATTTGGTTCGGCCTTACATCGGCCTTGCTTCGGACAGGGGGCAAAAAATCACGGCCTTTGTCCGTTGCCGGGGCGTTCAAAGGCCGTGCAAAGTGCAGTGTATCATTGTTTTTTAACCTACCGAAGCCTTCAGTTTTTCAGCGTTCTCGGCGAGCTGGAGGGCTTCGATGCAGTCCTCGATGTTGCCGTCCATGAAGTCGGGCAGGT
>CADCPQ010000141.1 GCA_902803395.1 uncultured Bacteroidota bacterium | reverse complement strand
CGGGCTCGGTTTGGAGCCGCTGCATCTCGCGGCGTATCTCGTTGAGGGTGTCGTCGGCGTGGGCGCTGTCGACGTCGGCGGTTATGTAGAACACGAGGCTGCCGCGGAAGATGCGCGTCTGGCTGTAGATGCCGTAGGTGTAGCCTTTGTCCTCGCGGATGTTGCTCATCAGGCGCGAGCCGAAGTAGCCGCCAAGGACGGTGTTGAGGAGCAGGAAGCGGGCGTAGTCGACGCTGTCCCAACACATTGGCAGTATGCGTCCGACGCGCACCGTTGTCTGCGCCGCGCCGTCGACAACGGCGTTGGCGACCCCGGTGATGGTGCTGTCGGGCTCCGGCGAGCTGAGACGGCTGAGTCCACCGACGGGCTCGATTGAACCGAATGTGGCGTCGAAAGCGTTGATTGTCTGCTGGTTGAATTTGCCGGCAAGGGCCAGTGTGGCGTTGCCGAGGTGGTAGCGCTGGCTGTGGAAGCGTCGCACGGCATCGGCCGTCAGGCTGTCGATGTCGGCCGGTGTGGCGCAGGCTCCGAGTATGTTTTTCGGCCCGAACAGGTTGGTGTAGAACAGTTTGCGGGCCACGAAGTCGGTTTTCTGGAAATTGGTCAGCAGCTGCTGGCGGCGTTTGTTGGCGTAGATGCGAAACTCGTCGTCGCTGTAGGCGGGCTCCGTCAACATCTCGAGCAGTAGCGGGAAGAGGTCGGCGGCGTATTTCGGCATGGCGTAGACGGTGACGGTCGAGGTGAAGGTGTCGGGGCTTTTTTCGACCACGATACCGCGGAAGTCGAGCCATTCGGCCAGCTGTTGCGCCGTGTGGCGGCTCGAGCCCTCGGAGACGAGCTGGTTGGCGGCGGCAGCGCAGAGTAGCTGAGGCTGGTAGGCCGAGCCCGCTTCGAAGGCGATGTCGAGCTTGAACATCTCGATGCCGTCGGCGGCAAAGAGGTTGAGGGTGTTGCCGTTGGCGAGCGTGAGCTGTTGCGGTTGCAGCGTTGCTATGTCGGGCAGAGTTGGCATCATGGCTTGTCGGGATTAGAAAATTACGGTGAGTTTGACGTTGATTTGCCTGCCGGTCAGGTAGTTGGGTACGCCCCAGTAGACGCCCGAGTAGTCGGCGGCCCAGATGTAGGAGGCCACGTTGCGGTAGTCGAACAGGTTGAAAACCTCGAGGCCGAGCTGGATGTCGTCGACGTACTGGAAGATTTTTTTGTTTTTCAGGGCATTGAAACGCGAGAGCTGCAAGGTGTTGCCCCAGTCGATACGGAAATAGGGTCGGAAACGGCTGATGACGTCGAAGTTTTTCTGCCCCGGGAAGGTAAAGGGCATACCGCTGGCGAATATCAGGTTGAGGCCCATGCGCCACCATGGGATTTCGGGCACATAGTCCTGCAGAAACATCTTGAAGGCGAAGCGCTGGTCGGTGGGCCGCGGCAGCCAGCCGTAGTTGTCGCCGTCGAGGTCTTCCTGCGTCTGCATGAGCGATATGCTGGCCCACGACTCGAGGCCGTCGACCAGCTCGCCGTTGATGCGGACGCTGATGCCGGTGGCGTAGCCCCGTGCCGAGTTTTCGGCCAGATAGCGGATTCGGAGGTTGTCGATGGTGTAGGGCACGAGGTTGGTGATATACTTATAATATATATCTGTCGTGAGGCGGAAAGGTCGGCCCCAGAGTTTGAGGCTCCAGTCGAAAGTTCCCACGGCTTGGTAGGAGGTCTGCGCGTTGAGGTTGCTGTTGAGTGAGCCGTCGAGGTGGCGCAGCTCGCGGTAGAAGTAGGGCTGCTGATAGACGCCGGCGGCGGCGCTGAAAGTCATGTCGCGGTGGTTGGCGGGAGTGTAGCCGAAGCTCATGCGTGGCGAGAAAAGGAACTGGCTGTGGCGTCCGGTGTCGTCGAGGCTCTCGATACGCGAGCTATAGAAGTGGCCTCGGACGCCAGCCGTAAGCCTGAGGTCGCTGCCGTGGTCGGTGGTGAAGTTGAGTTCGCGTTGCAGGTAGCCTGATGTGCGGAACGTGCCGACGTGGTTGTTGCCCATGGCGAAATTCTGCAGCAGGGGAGGGTGGGGGATGTTGGCGCTGTCGCCCGGGGTAATCCAGACGCCCGGGTAGGTGTAGCCTGCCGAATCGACCCACAGCCACTCGCGCAGATGGTCGTCGACGAGTTCGTACTGCGCTTTCAATCCGGCTTTCCAGCTGCCGAGCGAGGTGAGGCGTGTGGCGCGCAGCTCGGAGGCGAAAATGCGCGACACGAGAGTATTGCGGGCGTGGTCGAGAAAGGTGCCGACACCACGGTCGAACTTCACTATCGAGTCGCCGTTCTGTCCGCCGGTCGATATCATGTACAGAAAATATTGGCTCTGAATGTCGTAGCGCTCGCTTTCGTCGATGTTCTGGGCCGAGTTGGTCCAGGTGACAATCCAGTCGTCGGTGGCGTAGCGCAAGGTGAGTGCGCCGAGCAGGGTCTGGTGGCGGTCCATCTCCTGACCGTCGAAATAGATGTCGATGGCCATAGGTTTGAACGTAGTGGTCTGGCTTTGAGGCACGAGGCCGTAGATGTTGTCGGTGGCTATGGCGGTGAGCGTCAGGCTCAGGGTCTCGTTAAGTTTGTAGCTGGCTATGGCCTGCAGGTCGGTGTAGGCGGTGTTGTAGTCGCCCTTGGTGTCGAGGGTGTTGATGATGTACTGGTTGCTGTGGCGGCGCAGACCGACTATGTAGCTGAAGCGGTCGCCGGCCTTGCCCTGCACCGTGGCTGTTCCGCCGAGCAGGCTGCCGCTCAGTTTGGCGCGGAAACTGGTGGGACGGCTGTAGGCGATGTCGAGCACCGACGACATACGGTCGCCGTAGATGGCGTCGAATCCGCCGGGCGAGAAACTGATGCGCTCGGTCATGTCGGGATTGATGATGCTGAGGCCTTCCTGTTGGCCGCTGCGTATGAGCATGGGTCGGTAGACCTCGACGCCGTTGATGTAGACCAGATTTTCGTCGAACGAGCCGCCACGGACGGAATATTGCGACGACATCTCGTTGCTCGAAGCTACGTCGGGCAGGGTTTTCAGCAGACTTTCGACGCCGCCGTTGGGCCCCACGGTGGCGTCGAGACGCTCAACCTCGATTTGTGTGTAGACCGTGGCGCTGTGCTGGCGGTCGCTCACCGTCACCTCGTCGAGCTGGGTGGCTTTGTGTTTCAGCGCGAAGTCGAGGGTGGTCGTTTTCTCCTTTGTTGGCTTGACTTTCAGCGTTTTTGCGACAAATCCGGTCATGGTGGCGGTAATGCTGACGGAATCGGTGGCCTTGACGTTCAATTTGTAGCGGCCGCGGCTGTCGGTCAAGGTCGATATTTGAGGCTTGGAACCCGTCACTGCAACGGTGGCGTACTCGATGGGGTCGCCGTTGTCGGTCGAGGTCACGACGCCCTCGACGACACCCTGCGCAAGGGCAAAAACGGGTGCCAAAATCAAAAAAAATGCCGATATTATAAATTTTTTTATCATTGAATTCAATTTTCAAATACTTTTTATTCAATATTAACGTTATTTTAGTATAAAAATTGTAATCGTGCACGAAAAAAATATCTTAAAAAAATGAAAAAAGTTTTAACAATTTTGCTTTGCACCGTATTTTTAGCGGGGTTGGCAGCACAGGCTCAGAACACAATTGACAAGCAGGGCCGTCGTCAAGGCCACTGGATTAAAATTGACAAGGATGGCTCGAAAATTTACGAGGGCGACTTCGTCAACGGCCTCGAAACGGGTACCTTTACTTATTTCTATCACGACGGCACTGTGCGCATGCGGAATGTCTATTTCGTCGATGGAAAACGCTGCTCGCACGAGGCTTTCGACGAGAAGGGCCGCCTGATTGCCACGGGTTTCTACAACCAGCATAACCGCGACAGCGTGTGGAATTTTTACGACGAGCAGGGCAGACTTGTCAAGAAGACATCTTATCGTATGGGTGTCAAGGATGGCCAGTCGGTGATTTTCACATCCAACGGCGATACAGCCGAGGTAGCCAACTGGGTTGACAACCACCGCCACGGCCGCTGGTGGAAGCGTATCGGTCGCAACGGATATATCACCGGACGTTACGTCAAAGGCGGATTGGAAGGTCGCCTTGTCGAGGTTGACGACTCGGCCCGCATCGCCCGTGAGGGATACTATCGCAATGGTTTCAAGCACGGCAGTTACCGTTTTTACGAATCGGGACGTTTGGCAATCGACGAGAACTGGACCGACGGACGTATGGCTGACCGCAAGGTTCTGGTTCTGACGCCCGATGCCGAATACGTTTCCGTTTATGATATTGCCTGCATGGCTCCACAAGGCAAAAACCGCGTGGTGGTCTACACCAAGGACGGCCGTAAGATTGTCAGTCACGAGCCGGCTGAAACTCTGTACAACCGTGTGGGTAACGAACTTTTTGCCATGGCCAACCGCAAAAGTCGCGTTATGGTTTCGATGCGTTGCGTCGAAGGCGTTTCAAAGGACTCAGAGGGTCGCGACATCCTGAAGATGGATCCGTCGCCGGACTTCGTCATTTTCCCTGACGAGGATTGCCTGAAGATGGTCCAGTCGCGCAAATATGAGGAACATTCGCCACTCACCGATGATTGACCCTCTATATATAAAGAAAACAGGATTTGTCTTTCGGCAAATCCCGTTTTCCCCATTAAACACTATTACAAAATCCAATTTTTACCTACATTCTTGAAAGTAAAAAACTCTGAATTACAACGATTTATTACTGTTTTAACTCTCTCAAATGCGAGTGCAAAGATAATAACATTTTTTTAATTACCAAAAAATATTTTAATTTTTAGCGTTTTTTTAACATTTCGACCTGATGATTATCGCCGCCCATACTCTTGGTTGCAAACTCAATTTCGCTGAGACAAGTGCCATAGTTCACCGTTTTGTCGAGGCGGGACACACTCTTGTCGACTTCCACCAAAAGGCCGATTTGTATATTGTCAACACCTGCACCGTCACTGCCGTCGCCGAGAAGAAATGCCGTACAGCTATCCGTCAGGCCATTGCCCTCAATCCCGAGGCGCAAGTCGCAGTTGTGGGATGTTTTGCACAAAACAACGCCGCGCAAATTTCTCGTATCAAAGGCGTTACATACATTCTGGGTAACGAGAACAAGCACCGTCTGTACGAGATAGTCACTGGCATCGAGGACTACAGTGAGCAGCCATCCACGCAGCCAGTGTCTTTCGAGCCGGCGTTTTCGTCGGGCGACCGAACCCGTGTGTTTTTCAAAATTCAAGACGGTTGCGACTATTTTTGCACCTATTGCGCCATTCCGTTCGCACGCGGCCGTTCGCGCAGTGCAACTATTGACGAGACCCTTGCTGCCGCCCACCGCATTGCAGCGACGGGAGCCAAGGAGGTGGTTTTGACGGGCGTCAACACTGGCACTTTCGGCCAAAACAATGGTGAGAGCCTGATTGACTTGCTGCGTAAACTGGATTGCATAGACGGCATTTTGCGTTACCGTATATCAAGCATTGAACCAAACTTGCTCACCGACGATATAATTGATTTTGTTGCCTCGTCACGAGCCTTCTTGCCTCATTTTCATATACCTTTACAGGCTGGCTCTGACCGTGTTTTGTCGCTGATGCATCGTCGATACACCATTGCCGACTACGCCGCAAAAATCGACCTTATTCGCAGCAAGATGCCGGACGCCTGCATTGCGGCTGACATTATGGCTGGCTTCAACGGCGAAACCGAGACGGAATTCGTTCAGGTATGCCGTTATGTTGAATCGCTCCCGATATCGTATTTGCACGTGTTCACATACAGCGAGCGCCCGAACACGGCGGCGTTGCGGTTGGGCGAGAAAATACCTGTCGCAGTCCGACGCGAGCACAGTCGCGAACTGCACCGCATTTCGGACGAAAAACGCAAGTCTTTTGTCGAATCGCAGATAGGTTTGACCCGTCCGGTTCTCTGGGAGTCGACCTGTCACTCTGGATCCATGCAAGGATGGACAGACAACTACATCCGTGTGCAACGACCGTTTGAGTCATCTGCGGTCAATACGGTTAGTTCAATAAAGCTTGATACTAACAACATTGTTGATAATTTTTCTGTGGAAAACTGAAAAAAATGCTATTTTTGCAATGCGTAAAAGTTATTGACGTTTTGTGAAAGTATTTGTTAATCAATCATATATATTATTAATCTTATAAAATCAAAATTATTATGAGCGGATTTTTCGGCATTGTTTCCGACAAACCATGTATTACCGATTTGTTCTACGGAACAGATTATCATTCTCATCTTGGCACCCGCCGCGCCGGTTTGGCTACTTTCGACAATGGTAAGCCTCACCAGAACATTCACTCCATCGAGAACTCGTATTTTCGCACAAAGTTTACCAGCGATCTGAATGAAATGGCTGGGAATGTCGGCATCGGTATCATCAGCGACACCGAGTCGCAACCCATGATGGTCAATTCGCACATGGGTCGTTTCGCCATCGCCACTGTGTCGAGAATCAACAATGTTGAAGAACTTGAAAAAGACTGTCTCTCGCGTCACCAGCAATTTGCCGACCTCTCCCTTTCGCGCACCAATCCTACCGAGCTTGTGGCTCTGATGATAACCCAGGGTCAGAACTTTGTCGACGGAATCGAGAACGTCTATCGCCACGTCAAAGGCAGCTGCAATATGCTCATCCTTGTCCCCGACGGCATTATCGCCGCCCGCGACCGCTACGGCCGCACCCCGATAGTCATTGGTCGTCGTGGCAACGACTACGCCGTGGCCTCGGAAAGCCACAGCTATGTCAACCTCGGCTTTGAGACTTGCCGTTTCGTCGGTCCCGGCGAGATAGTGAAAATAACCACCTCGGGCATCGAGCAGCTTAAGGCCCCCGAGGACAAGATGCAGATTTGCTCGTTCTTGTGGATTTACTACGGTTTCCCCTGCGTCGAGTACGAAGGTGTCAACGCCGAGGAGGTCCGCTATCGTCTGGGCGAGGCCATTGGTCGCGCCGACGACGTCAAGGCCGATTTTGTTTCGCCCATTCCAGATTCGGGTATCGGCATGGCTCTCGGTTATTCGGCCGGCAAGGGAATACCCTACAAACGTGGTATGCTCAAATACACCCCCACATGGTCACGCAGCTTCATGCCCGTCAACCAGGAAGCCCGCAACCTTGTGGCTCGCATGAAACTCATACCTTCACGTGCCGTTTTGGAGGGCAAGGACGTTGTGTTTTGCGACGACTCCATCGTGCGTGGCACACAGTTGAGGGATCAGGTCCGTATGGTCTACGCCTATGGCGCCAAGTCGGTTCACGTCCGCATCAGTTGCCCGCCGCTTGTCCACGGCTGCACATTCCTCAACTTCTCGGCTTCAAAGACCGACAACGAGCTCATCACCCGTCGCGTTATCGCCGAACTTGAGGGCGGTGTAGTCCGCAATCTCGAGGCCTACCACGACGAAACCACTCCGCAATATGCAGCAATGGTCGAGCGTATACGTCAGCACGTGGGTGTAGACAGCTTGAAATTCAACTCGCTGCAAACTGTGTGCGACGCCATTGGAATCGATAAGAATCGTATCTGCACACACTGTTTCGACAATTCCTCGTATGGCGATTAAGCCTCGGGAAAAAATAAATATGAAATAAAACGCAATAGAAATGAAAACTCTCCGCTTTGCACTGATTTTCAGTCTTGTCGTAGCCGGTTTCGGCCAACTTCGCGCCCAGCACGTCATTATGCTCTCGGTTCGCGACCTGGCCGCCAACTACAAGCTCGATACCGCATTCCTTAACGATACGGCACCGCTGACGGAATACCTCAACAGTCTTCCGCAAACCGACTACCCGGCACTCTCGGCCGAGTGCAACAACATCCGCACCAAGGTCCAGAGTCTGCTCAATTCGCTCACCAACGACTATGTGCATCGCGACAGTTTGATTTGGCTCGACACAAATATCGCAGTGTCAGACTTTGACGTCTACGAGTTGCGTTTGCGTAACCTCATCGACGTTCTGTCCGACAGGTCGACACATTATGTCAACCTCGAAAAGGAACGTATCGAGCGTGAAAAACGTCTTGCCCGCGAGCGCGCCGAAGCCGAGGCCCGCCGTCAGCAGGAGGCCCGCAACCGCCGTGCCGCCAGCCTCCGCGAGGACATCGATATGCATCACCGTTCGATAAGTTCGGCCTGCGACGGTGTCGGCGAGACCGAGAAAGCGAAAATCAAGGAGTTGAAAGACCTTTTCTATGCGTACCTCATAGTTTATAACAAATACGACCTTTCGGCAGGTCAGGCCACCGACGAGTCGATCGCTCATCTCGAAGAGCTCAGCAATTTCCAGAACGACTTGCTCCAAAACTGCCTCGGCTCCGACTCCTACACCTCGCAAATCGACAATTTCAAGAACGTCCTCAAGATGCGTTGCGGCAAGCAGCACAGCGATATATTCAAGTCCTATTCCCGAGTGTTCAAGCAGACCAGAGTCCCTATCTCGTTTGCCAACATCGACGAATACGAGTCGTACATCAGCCGCCTCAAAGCCGTTATCGCCATCCAGAACCGCTACCTCCAGACCATCGAGTTGCGCGAGAGTATAAGCAACGGAGCCGATGCCATCGCCACACTTTACGGCAAGAAATACAAGGATGTCGTCAAATCGTACAACGAAGCCGCTTCGAATGTCGATATGCTCCCCTCGTTCACGGGCAGCACCGAGAGTATGCAGTTCATCAGCAACCTTGAGGAATTCATTGACGTTCAGCAGATTTACATCGACAACTTCCCCCGTCTGGACGACATACGTATGCGTCACGACTCGATATTGAAAGGCACCCCCGTCCGCTATGCCGATGTCGTGTCGGCCTATCGCGGCATCCTGCCGTCGCTCAACACCACACCCTCGTTCGTCAACAAGGTTGGCGCCCGCAACTACGACGACCGCCTCACCGAGGTCGAACGCATACAGCAGAGCTACATCGAGGTGGCTCGCCTGCGCAGCGTTATCGAGAAAAACGACAAGACGATAACCGACGGCAAGAAGACCGACAAACTGCTCTTCGACGGCTACCGTACCATACGCAAGGTCACAAACCTCTCGCCATCATTCTCGAGCTACGACCGCGGCCGCGTGTTCATCGGGCAACTTGAAGAATACATCGCCATTCAGGACCGTTGCATCAATATCCTCGACACGCAGGACAGCATCCTTGACAACGAGGAATTCATCAGCAGCAACGACCGCAAGTACCGTAACATCGCCAAGGCATATTCACGTGTGGCCAAAAGCTATCGCGCCGTCAAGGAGATTGCCAACACCGAGGACCTCCGCCGCTACGAGCGCCAGTGCGCGGCGTTGCACGATGTGCAGAAGTACTTCGTCGATGCCATCAACTCGCCGTCGGCGGTCGAAACCGATTCACGCCTCGACAAGGTTAAGGATATTAGCAAGATATTGCTCGTCATAGGTATCCAATAATTTCCAAATCCACAGCCCATGTTAGACCATACGCCAAAGTGGATAGCGGTTTATTGTTTCTCCAAGTCCGAGCAACTTGTCGAACGCCGCATTGCCGAGCAGGGCATAGAGACCTATCTCCCAATGTGGACCACCAAGGACCGCCGGTTCAAGCAAAACGCGCCGCCGGCAGTGCCTCTCTTTCAGGGCTATGTCTTTGCCAAAATAACGGCGAAACAAATCTATCAAACCCGTACCGTCAAAGGCGTTATAGCCCTCGTGTCGTCAAACCATGAAGTTCAGGTCATCCCGCAGCGCGAAATCGACGCCGTGCGCGCCTTTGTCGAAGCCGACACCATGTTCCACCTGCACGAGACCGCCAAGCTGAAGTGCGGCGCCCAGGTGGCGGTCCAGTCGGGCGAATTTGCTGGGATGCAGGGCCGTATCGTGCGCGGATGCAAGGATGGCAACTTCGCCGTCAGCATCGAGGTGCTCCACCTTTCGTTTGTTGTCAAGCTCCGTCGCGACGAACTTACCGCCATCGACAGCGAGCCTGAAAAAAAGCCCTTGCGAATCGCGTCAATCCGTTGAAAATCAACTCGGTGGCGGTGCTTTTATGTTTAAATAACTGAAAACCCGTTTTTTAGATAGGTTCGGTTCGGGTTAAGGTCGGCCTTACATCGGCCTTGCCTCGGCCATCACCGACCCATAACCACCTTCGAGCATAACTCGGCGGCTTCGCTGTCGGGTCTGCACCCGAGGCTAAACACTCTGCAGTTCTGTATTATGCTGGCTATGAAATCAATACGGTACGTCTCGAGCCCGACGTTGTAGCGTAGCGCTGGCGGCAACGACGGCTCGATGGCAGCCACAGCGCGCAGTGTGCCAAGCGGTTCGATGTGGTTCATGTCCGCCTGATGTAGCCGCACAATGGCCTGCAGAGGGTAGCCCTCGTTGTGGTAGCAGTGCGTTTTGCCGCTCCATGGCGAGCCGTAAATCATTGGTTTCCCGTTTTCTACAGTGATAATCGGGCTGTCGTCGTTAAGCAATCGGCATCCGTCGATGTTTTTGAGCCAAAGCCTGGCGTGGGTGCTCTTGCCGGTGCCCGACTCGCCGAGGAATATTGTTCCCTCGCCGTTGCAAACAACACAGGCTGAATGAATTGGCGCAGTGTTGCGGGTGCTGCCGAACATTGCAAAGGCCATCCAGAGCATGAAACGCAGCGCGTCGGGGTTGTCGACAGGCGAGGCTTCGGCCATGTCGCCGCCGTTGTATCGCATGGCATAGCAGTTCCCGTCGCTGCCGGTCATCGTGAAGCATTGCGCCGAGTCGGTGGCGTAGTAGCGGCACACGAAGGCGCTTTCGTCGAAACTGAAACGGTGGTTTGGCTCTGTGTCGGGAATCTCGACATCGTGGCCAAAAGCGATTTGTAAGTCGGCGGCGCCGGTTCCGGTCTCAAACTCGGCAAATCCGGGAATAAGGGCGAGCAAATCAGGCTCCGTCCCGCCCTCAACCGACACCGTGTGCCGCGCTATCGTGTAAAACCGTTTCGACATCCCGAAAAACTTTTGAAAACGATTGCAAAATTACGAAAAAAATCCCGACTCTGTGCAAAAAAACGATTCTATTTTCAAAAAAAATCGTATATTTGTAATTTAATATTAAAGAAAATTTAAATATAAAACATTGAATATCATGGATAAACTGATTATTACCGCTGCAATTTGCGGCGCAGAAGTGACCAAAGAGCAAAACCCGAATGTGCCTTACACCGTTGAGGAAATTGTCCGCGAGGCCAAGTCGGCTGTCGATGCCGGCGCCGCCATCGTGCATCTCCATGTCCGCGAGGACGACGGCACCCCGACCCAGAGCCATGTGCGTTTTCAGGAGTGCGAAGAGGCCATCTACAAAGCCTGCCCCAACGTCATTCTTATCCCGTCGACCGGCGGTGCCGTCGGAATGACTCCCGACGAGCGTCTCGATTCGACCAACACCACCCCGATTCCCGAAATGGCAACCCTCGACTGCGGTACATGTAACTTTGGCGACGATATTTTCGACAACACCATGCCGACTATGCGCGCTTTCGGCAAACGCATGATTGAGAAGGGTATCAAGCCCGAGTACGAGTGCTTCGAGATGGGGCATCTCGACACCATTCTCACTATGGCTCGCAAAGGTGAAGTTCCCGGCGCCCCCATGCAGTTCAATTTCGTTCTCGGCGTTCCTGGCTGCACTCCCGCCACAGTCGACAACCTCTGCTGGCTTGTGAAGAACATTCCAGCCGGCTCGACCTGGACTGCAACCGGTATCGGTCGTCACGCTTTCACTCTGGCAGCTCCCGCCATCGTCATGGGTGGTAACGTGCGTGTCGGTTTCGAGGACAATCTCTACCTCGAACGCGGCGTTTTGGCCAAGAGCAACGGCGAGTTGGTCGACAAGGTGGTCCGCATGGCCAAATTGCTCGGCCGTCAGGTTGCAACAAGCGACGAGGCTCGCGAGATTCTTAATCTGAAACGTTAAAATTTTGGATTTATTGTGCGAATTATGAAAATAAAAAAAATAATTCTCGTTGTCGCCATGTCTGTGCTGACCAGTGCCGCTATGGCTCAGGTTGGTACGATGACGAAAGAGATGAAAGATGCCTATAGAGCCAAGTTCCATAATCGTATGGTATCAGCAAAGGCAAAAAGCGCAATTCCTCTCGGCGAGACAGTGGCGGCTCCATCACTCAAAGGTCAATCGTTGAAAAGCCTTCCCAGCGACCGCATTTGGTTCCCTGGCGAGTGGGAGGAGGTGAAAGCCATCGTTGTCACACCTTCTTATACTTATATTCCTTGGCCTCAGACTTCGACCAACCGCAACTGGATTGCCGACCCACTGGTGTCGCATTATGCCGATTATCAGTCGTTTAGTAATCTTAGAGGTTGGCAGAGCACAGGCAATTACGGCGACTATATGGGTATTATGGACACAACTGATTTTATCACCGCGTTCTACCTGATGGATGCCATTCAGGAAGGAGGAGCCGAGGCTTGGGTTCATGTCGAACGCAAGGCCGACAGTGCCATTGTCCTGCGTACTCTGCAGCGTATGAACCTGCGCAACGACAATGTCCGTTTCATCGTCGGACCTGGCAACTCGTTCTGGTATCGCGACTGCGGCCCCATCTGCTTCTATTACGGCGACGAGGACAGCGTGGCGATGATGGATTTTGAGTACTATACCGGTCGTGCGTTGGATGACTCTCTGCCGTCGTTAATTCATCACCAGATGGGCATTCCCAACTATATCACATCGATAGAGTGGGAGGGAGGCAACTGCCTTGTCGACGGTGTCGGAATGGTCTTCTCGAGCGACGAAATCTATAACAACAATGCCGATACCTACGGCCAATACCAGTGGGATGGCCGCGACTACAACAGTTTGCACATTGTACGCAAAAACCCGCTCACAAAAGCACAGTTAAAGGCTGCCCTTCAGTCTCTTATCGGCCAGCGAGCCACATATATCCTGCCGAAATACAAATATGACGGCGGTACGGGCCATGTTGACCTTTATGCCGACGCATGGGACGAGAACGGTTTCGTTTTTTCGATAATGCCTGACAACTACAGTTCGTGGACCGACTACCGCACCGGACAGAAGAACATCGACTCGCTTTGCTCATATTCTTCCATCTTTGGCCGTGATTATTACATCATGGGCACATTGCCTTTCCCATCGAAGAACAATGGCTCGAACTTTGCCAGCCAGATCGAGTATAACAACAAATACACACGTACCTATTCCAACCACACATTTGTCAACAACTTGATTATCCAGCCGTGTTTTTCGGCCGTGGGCTCCGATGGTATGCCTACCGCAGCATGGGACAGAGCTAACATCGAGAAAGTAAAGCAGGCGTATCCCGGCTATAGAATCTATTGTGTAGATGTGCGTGAGTTTGACGGCTCTGGTGGTGCTATTCATTGTATCACAAAGCAAATCCCTGCCGACAACCCCATTCGCATCCTTCACAAGAACATCCATGGTTGCGTCAATGCCGTTCAGGATGATGTCCCTGTCAGCGCTATCATCACAAACAAGAGTGGTATAGCTTCGGCCAGCTGTGTCTATCGTGTAGCCGGTGGCGAATGGGATACCGTGAGCCTGACAGCCAACAGCAACCGTTTCTACGGAAATATGCCGCACGTCAATTCTAATTTCTATCGCGATGTTGTCGTCAACGACACCACTATAGCTGTCGCCGACAGTATTGCTGTTGTCGACACTACATATAACGCCGATTCCACCGTCATGACATTCGACACCACGTATGTATACAGTTACGATACTACCTATTCGGTCGACACTGTTTCTATGCTTGTCGACACAACGATAACTGTTGAGTACTACATCAGCGCCACCAGCAACAACGGCAAAACCATAACAAAGCCGATGACAGCCTCGCAGGGCGGTTATTATAGTTACTATTACACGAACTATAATGACACTGCCATGACTCTGGACAGCTCGTTCTACGATTTTGACACCACGCCCATGCCGATGGACAATATAACCTTCTTGTTCAGCACCGACTGGACCGAGGTGGATGACAGTGAGCCTCTGGCAATCAACAATGTTGACGCATCCGACGAGGATTTCGGGCAGTTCTACCCCAATCCCAGTTCGGACAAGGCCAACATGAAAATTGACCTCAGAAACGGCGCCGACTACGTTGTTACCATAATCGATGTCAATGGTCGCACGGTTCACACCAGCCGTCTGCAGGCAGCTGGAACCGTCAATTATACCATCAACACCTCCAAACTCGCTTCTGGAGTGTATCACGTGGTCTTCGTGGGCGACGGCCGCACGGTGACACGCAAACTTATGGTGAGATAGTTAAGTGATGTGCGGCGGCGCGGAGCGCCGCCGCACTTACACCCATAAAAAAATGTCGCCGCGCACAATATTTTGTCCGCGGCGACGTTATTTTTTTAGTAAATCAACCTATCAGACTTTTGTAGATGTAGTAGTAGGCTTCGGCGATTTCGTTCGTCACCGAGCCGTCGGCCGACATGGGTATGACGCGGATTTTCTCCTCGCTGACCCCGAACTCAACCAGCTCGTTCTTAACCTTTTCGTCGATGGCCACGATGATGTTCGAGGCGCGGAACGAGTAGCGCATACGGAAGCGCCACATGATGGAGTCGATAAACGAAGTGGGTTTGTGCGACATCAATCCGTAGCAGGTGATGACGGTCTTGATGTCGCGGCCTATGCCGTAAGGCAGTTCCTCGTTGAGGCCGTGGTAAACCTTCACCTTGTTGTCCATCAATTCGGGATTGAGCCTGAAGCGTTGCCAGAACGTCGGGAACTTTTTGCTCAGCCCGACGGGACGATAGGTGCTGACATTGGCGTAGCTAATGAAGTGAGTGCGGTATTCGCCGTTCATTTTCGGGGCGAAGAGTAGGGCGCGATAGTCACCAGAGTGACACGAAGCTATCGCCATAATCAAATTACGGCTATACTCGCCCAGCACAGAGGAGTTGCGGAATGCGTTTCGTGCGTCGTAACCAACTATCATGATGTTTGTTAAATTTTAGTTTGCAAAAATACATTTTTTTTTCGTATTTTTGCAAATTATTTGAAAAAAATCTTCACAATGCCTGAAAAAACATGGGGAACTGTCGGATTATTCGACAATTACACTCTTGACGAAAAACTCAAACTCTACGACCGCGCTGCCTCGTTGTTCAGCGAAAACAAGCGTGAACTGTTCGATCGCCTCGTAAAAAACCGCACCCGCCACATCTCGGTGGTGCTCGAAGACATATTCCAGTCGCATAATGCATCGGCTGTTTTGCGCAGCTGCGACTGCTTTGGGGTCCAGGACGTCCATGTGGTCGAAAACCGCAACCACTTCAACCCGGCCGGCGACGTGGCGGTCGGCAGCTCGAAATGGGTCGACTATTACAAGTATCCATCTATTAGTGAGACATATACGGCCCTTCGCGCTCGTGGCTACCGCATCGTGGCCACCCTGCCGCACGAGAACGACAGCATGATTACAGACCTCGACATCTCGCAACCAACGGCCCTGGTGTTCGGTACCGAACTCACAGGGCTCACCCAGGAAGCTATCGACGGTGCCGACGCCTACGTCAAAATCCCGATGTATGGCTTCACCGAGAGCTTCAACATCTCGGTCTGCGCCGCCCTGAGCCTCTTCTGCCTCACCGAGCGTATGCGCGCCGATTCAACCATCGACTGGAGGCTCTCCGACGACGAGCAGGCCACCCTCAAGCTCTACTGGGCCATGCAAGCCATCCGCGACGGCGAACAGGTCATGCGCCACCTGATGGCGACCGAATGACGAAGCCTTCTCCCCCTCATTGGCAGGGAAGTATGGATGATTATGTAACTAACAGAAAATCAGATATTTGTATAAATTGCTAAGAATCAGAGGATTGGATGGACTCTCCTCGGGTTTGGTTCGGCCTTAGGTCGGCCTTGGTTCGGACATACATCGGGCAAGGGGCGGCAGAGTGGGCCCGGGGTCGATTTTGAGGCGAAGAGAGTGAAGTGAAAATGGAAAAATGAAAAGCGAAACCCTTGATTATTAATGGTTTCGCTTTTGGATTTTCATTTATCGGTTTTAGTTTCTCAGAGCTCAACTTCGTCGCGGAAGGCTGGTATCTCCACGTGGGTCCAGCCGGCGGCGCCGAGGGTCTGGCGGAAGTTTTGCTGGGTCTGCTCTTCGCCGTGGACGAGGAATATTTTTTTCAGTTTGCGTTTTTCCTGGCAGTCGATGTATTTCATCATCTCGCCGTAGTCGCCGTGGCCGGAGAGTGACTCGATGCGGCGCAGTTCGGCGCGCACCTTGTGGCGCTGGCCGAAGATGCTGACTTCCTCGTCGCCGCGCATGATTTTGGCTCCGAGTGTGGAGGGTTCGCAGTAGCCGACGCAGAGTATTGTGGTCGAGGGGTCGTCGATATGATTGGCCAGATGGTGTTTGACGCGGCCGGCTTCCATCATGCCCGAGGCGGCGATGATGACGCAGGGTTTGTGGCGCGTGTTGAGCTCCTTGGAAGCCCCGACTGACTGTATGTAGTGCAGGCGGTCGAAGCCGAAGGGGTCTGGGTCGGTGCGGGTGTACTCGACGATGTCGTCGTTGAAGCACTCGGTGTGGAGCCTCATGATGTTGGTGGCCGAGACGGAGAGGGGACTGTCGACAAAGACGTCGATGTCGGGCAGCAGTTTGGCGTTTTCGAGGCGGTCGAGGGCGTAGATGATTTCCTGTGCGCGGCCTATGGCGAAGCTGGGTATTATGAGCTTGCCGCGTTTCTTGGTGCAGGTGTCGAGCACAGCCATCAGGAGCTCCTTCTCGGCGGTGTCGAGGGTCGAGTGCAGACGGTCGCCGTAGGTCGATTCCATTATGAGGTAGTCGACCTGGGGGAAGGGCTCGGGGTCCTTGAGTATGTGCTTGTGGTAGCGGCCTATGTCGCCGGTGAAGCCGAGGCGGATGGTGCGGCGGCCTTCCTTGATTTCGAGGTAGACGAGGGCCGAGCCGAGGATGTGGCCGGCGTCGAAAAACTCGACCTTTACCTCGCCCTCGATGTTGAAGGGCTTGTGGTAGGGGATGCTGATGAAGGAGTTCATCGACGACTCGGCGTCCTCGTGGGTGTAGATGGGTTCCACCGGGTTCAGGCCCTGCGATTTGCGTTTCTTGTTGAAAGTCATGGTGTCCTGCTCCTGAATGCGGCCGGCGTCGGCCAGCATGATGGCGCAGAGGTCGCGGGTGGCGGGGGTACAGAGCACGGTGCCGTTGAAGCCGAGCTTGTGGATGAAGGGTATGAGCCCCGAGTGGTCGATATGGGCGTGGCTGAGGATGAGGTAGTCGATCTCGGCCGGGTCGAAGCCGAGGTCGCGGTTCATGGCGTCGGTCTCGAGACCCTTGCCCTGATACATGCCGCAGTCGAGCAGTATCTTCAAACCGCCTTTGGTTGTTATAAGGTGCTTGCTGCCAGTTACTTCGCGGGTTGCCCCAAGAAATTGAATCTTCATGTCGAATAGTATTTTCCGTTTGCAAATTTACAAATTTTTTATCAATTTTCAATTTTTTTTGTAAATTTGTACATCGCGACTGAAAAGTCGGCATATCGTATTGCACTAAAAATCAGACGCGAAAGAGATTTATGGCATTGAAAAGAGTGATGGTATTGACCGGCGGCGGCGACTGCCCCGGTCTCAACGCCGTGATACGCGGCATAGTGAAACGCGCCTCGCAGACTCCAGACTGGGAGGTGATTGGTTGCATCGAATCGTTCAACGGTGTTTTGCGCGAGCCCACCGAGATTGTCGAGCTCAACGAGAAGAGCGTCGAAGGCCTCCAGATTCAGGGCGGCACCATTATTGGCACCACCAACAAGGGCGGCCCCTTCGCCTGGCCTGTCAAACAGCCCGACGGCAGCTGGACCACAGTCGACCGCTCAGACGAGATGATCCGCAAGCTCGGCTATATGGGGGTCGACGCCGTCATCAACATCGGTGGCGACGGTTCTCAGCGCATTTCCCTCGGCCTGTCGCAAAAGGGGCTCAACATCGTCGGTGTCCCAAAAACCATCGACAACGACCTCTCGATGACCGACTATACCTTCGGGTTCCAGACCGCCGTGCAGATTTGCACCGAGGCTATCGACAAACTCGTCACCACGGCAGCATCGCACAACCGCGTCTTCATCATGGAAGTCATGGGCCGCGATGCCGGATGGATAGCCCTCCACAGCGCCATAGCAGGCGGTGCCGACGTCTGCCTCATACCCGAGATACCCTACGACATCGAGAAAGTCAAGGCCAAAATAGAGCAACGCTACAACAAACGGCGCGGCTACTGCATCATCGTCGTGGCCGAAGGTGCCATGCCTAAAGGCGGCACCGTGACCGGCACCCAGACCGGCGAGGTCGGCTACCAGCACGTCAAGCTCGGCGGCATTTGCGAGCGCCTGGCCGAAGAGCTCAAGGCCGCAGGTGTGGAGCACGACATCCGCTACACCATACTCGGCCACCTGCAGCGCGGAGGCACCCCGATAGCATTCGACCGGGTGCTGGCCACCGAGTTCGGCGTTCGCGCCATGGAGTTCGTGATTGAAGGCCGCTACGGCCAGATGGTGGCCTACCACCATCCTGACATCGTCGGAATACCCCTCGAAGAAGCCGTCCGCGAACAGAACCTCGTGGCCCCCGACAGCCGTCTCGTGCACACCGCCAAAGGCGTCGGAATCGAGTTCGGCGACTGACAAACCCATGTTCACCGCGCGGATATGTAATCAAATGAAACATCTAACCATATATGCGCTGTTGCTGTTCGCCCTTGCAGCCTGCAGCACCCCGCAGATAGAAGGGCACTACACCTACGAACACGCCTTCGACTACGATATGGAGGGCAGTCATTTTGACGTGCACGAAACCGGCACCATGGACTTCCGTCCCGACGGCACCGCACTCGATTCAGCCAGACAGGTCTACAAAGTGACGCTTGCCGATGGCGACACGCTGACGTGGGTGTTCAACTACATCAGCCCCAGCACTTGGCGGATGGAAGGCGAAGACCTCTGTTTTGCAGGAGTGAAAGAAACCTTCCGTATGGAACTGCTTGAGGGAAGCCGCGAAGTCGGGCTGGCACAGCGAATAGTCGACGCTTACAGCGGAGGAATAGACCGTGAACAACGCTTCCACATCGACACCCTGACCGCCAGCCGCCTGCAGTGGAGCTTCACATATGCCGACGGCCACAGCGACACATGGGAGTTCTTTAGGGAGAAGAAGTTATCACAACTGATGAGAAAATGACAATAGAAACTGAACGTATAAAACTCCGTTCGTGGCGTGACGAGGATGCTGAGACACTATTCAAATACGCTTCCGACCCCGAGGTCGGTCCTCGTGCCGGATGGCCGCCTCACAAAAGCATTGAGGAAAGCCTTGAAATCATACGCACCATCTTCAACAGCGACCATATATGGGCCATCGAACTAAAAGCAACCGGCGAACCCATAGGCTGCATGGGCTATATGGTCAGCGACGAAAGCAACATCGACATCGGCCAAAACGATGCCGAGGTGGGCTACTGGGTGGCGCGCCCCTACTGGAACCGCGGCATCTGCACTGAAGCGTTGCGGTTGATTATAGACTATTGTTTTACGGTCAAGGGTTTCAACACACTCTGGGCCGACTACTTCCCCGAAAATCCGGCCAGCGGCAAAGTTATGGAAAAATGCGGCTTCTACGACACAGGAGCGGTCAACCGCTGCAGCCGCCTGCAAGTCGGCAGCGACCGTCCTGTGAAAATCATGCGCCTCGACTGCTGTGGCCCGCGAGCTTGTCGAGCGAACCCCCAACCCACTTTAACACCTAAAACCTTATGACTCGAAAACACTGGATTGACAATCTCCGTTGGGTGACGGTGCTTCTGGTACTGCTCTACCACGTCGTATATTTCTACAACAACAAAGGAGTCTTTGGCGGCGTGGGCGGTTTCGGCAACGGCCCGCAATATCAGGATGCACTCATGTACATCCTTTACCCATGGTTTATGCCGCTGTTGTTTCTGCTGGCAGGTATGGGATCGCGCTATGCACTCGAGCGCAAATCTGCAAAAGAATGGTTCAAAGCCAGAACCCGCAAGTTGCTCGTACCATCCACCATAGGTCTGTTTGTTTTCCATTGGATGACAGGCTATTTCAACACCCACGTGGCCGGAACCGACGTGATGGTCGCAGTGCCGCAGCCCATCAAGTACCTCATGTGGGCTATCAGCGGAATCGGCCCCCTCTGGTTCATACAGGATCTCTGGCTATACTCGCTGATACTCCTGTTAATAAGGAAGATTAAATTCAAAACCGACAAGCCGATAAATATACATATACCAACATTAGTGTGGCTGCTGCCGCTCGGTGTGCTCTTCTGGCTCGGCGAGCAGACACTGGTTTTCAACCCGCGTCCGGAGAGCCTCGACGGTCTGTATAACCTCTATAAACCATTGTTCTACATCATACCTTTTCTCATGGGCTATTATGTCTTTTCGAAAGACAAAGTGCATGAGGCTCTCGCCAAATCATGGATGCCCCTTATGGCTGCAGCCGTCATCAGCGGCGCCGTGCTCCTAATCACTACCTTTGGCGAAAACAACGCCGTCCCGCAGTATCTCGCCACTCCGCTCAACAACATCTACGGTTGGCTGATGTGCCTCGCCATGATGGGATGGTTCAAAGCCAAGTTTGACATGACCAACGCCTTTGCGCAATACATGACCCGCTCCAGCTTCGGTCTCTATATAGTCCATTACCTCGTTGTCGCCAGTCTCGGCTACATGATGAAACATTATACCCAGCTGCCGCCAGTGGCCATATACGCCATACTTACAGTGGCAGTGTTCACACTGTCGCCCTTGCTTTACGAACTGCTACGCCACATACCCATCGTACGTTGGTGCGTATTCGGCGAAAATAAAGAAAATATAAACAAATCATGAATCCCGTAGCCTTGCGCCTCCTCAACCAGCAACTCGCAGCTCCGCAGTTTGCCAGCCCAGCCGCCCTCGTCGGATATATGGGTGCCATGCAGGCGCAAGAATACCGCATGATGCGGTGGGCTGTGGCTATGCGGACCACAAAGCCGTCGGCCAAGGCATTCAAAAAGGCATTCGACAGCGGACGTATTGTTCGCCTGCACCTAATGCGCGGCACGTGGCAACTCGTCGCTGCCGAGGACTATTGGCCGCTGCTCGACCTTTGCGCTCCTAAGGCATGGTCGGTCATAAAAGGTTGGATGTCCGCCAATAAGATACTGATTCCCAATGCTGAGTCGAACCAAGTACGACCCGTGTTCGAACAGACTGCCTCTAAACTCTTGAGTGCCACCAAAGAAGACTTCGCTCAAGCTTTGGCGGAACGAGGTATCATTATGGACGATCACCGCCTGTCGTATCACATTCGTATTGCCGAACTGGCAGGTGTCCTGTGTAGCGGCGATTTGCTTCCGATGAAAGCCACCTATTCATTGACCGCCGACAAGGTGGGCCCAAAAAGAACGGTCGACCGCGATGAGGTCCTAACTATGCTCACCCGCAAATATTTTCGAAGCCGTCAACCTGCCACGCTCGAAGATTTTGTATGGTGGTCGGGGCTGAACATCGGCGACTGCCGCAGAGGCATTGCGTTGGCGGGCGACTATCTTCACCTTGTGAAGTGGCAGGGTAGGGAGTTCTACCTCACCGATGACTGCCGCACCCGAGGTTTCCGTACAGGTAAGTGCCTCTTTATCCCGCCTTACGACGAATACTTAATCGGTTACAAAAGTCGCGACATTGTCCTTCCTTCGGAACACTCGCATCGAGCCCATAACAACAGTGGTATTTTCCAGCCCGTATTAGCCCTCGACGGTATAATCAGTGGCAACTGGGCACCTTTCGGGAGTGATTGTCAAGCCAGTTTCTTCCTTGGCGGCCACGAAGATGTGCAGAAAGAGTGGAACCGGTACAGGGATTTTTTGGCGAGGTAGTGTTTGTTTTCAGGTTTGTCTATTGAAGACAGGATTTTATGCGTTCCAAAACGTCGAGCAGCTGGGTTCGGGGACAGCCGAGGTTGAGACGGAAGCAGTTTTTATAGGCGTCGCCACCGAAGGTGGTACCGTCGTTGAGTGCGACTTTGGCTTCGTTTATAAGTTTGTTTTTCAGTTGATCGTGAGTGAGGCCATAGTCGTTGAAGTCGAGCCATGCAAGGTACGAGGCTTCGGGCAGTACGGCCTTCACTTTTGGCATGTTCCTCTTTAGGAATTCGGCCAAAGTCAACACGTTTCCGCTCAGATAATCCAACATCTGCCGCAACCACTCCTCTCCATTGGCAAAGGCGGCCTCGGCAGCGGTGAAGGCAAAGATGTTGCCACCGGCAACACCGAGGGCGTCGAGCCATCCGAAGAAGCGTTTCCTTAACGTCTCGTTGGCGATGTAACACACTGAACTACCGAGTCCAGCGATGTTGAAAGTCTTGCTGGGAGCCATAAAGGTAATACCTTTGCTGCTGACGGTGCTGTAGCTGACGTGGCGGTGCGGTGGCAGCGTGAGGTCGGCGTGTATCTCGTCGCTGATGACAATGACATTGTGCCGCTCGCAGATGTCGGCAATTTTTTTTAGTATTTCGGTTCCCCACACTGTCCCGGCAGGGTTGTGAGGATTGCTCATGATGAACATTTTGCAGCCTTCAATCCTGCGCTCGAAGTCTTCGAAGTCTATCTGGAAGCGGCCATTGACGATTTTCAACGGACTGCAAACCAATGTGCGTCCACTGTCTTTCGGCAAGTTGAGGAAAGGTGGGTAGACAGGCGTTGTCACCAGTATTCGATCGCCTGGTTGCGTAAGGCAGAGCAGGGCGTAGGCGATACCCGCTACGATGCCAGGGATAAAGTGAAGGTCGCTTTTGCTGGCCTTGATATTATAGTGCTTGTCCAGCCATGCAGTCACCGCCTGCCAATAGCCCTCGGATGGCATGGTGTAGCCCAACACCTCGTGGGCGCAGCGTTTGCGGATGGCTTCCATCACGAAGTCCGGTGATCGGAAGTCCATGTCCGCCACCCACATAGGAGTGAGGTCCTCGCGGCCGTACATAGCCTGAAGTGCGTCCCACTTGAAGCAGTCGGTACCCTTTCTCTCTATTGTTTCGTCAAAGTTGTATTGTTTCATTTTTATAGTTTTATTGCGGGTTGTCCGTAATCTTGGTAGTATTTGACAGCGAGGTTGTTGCGTTTGATGTATTCCTGCAGCTGTTCTGTGCGGACGGCTTTGCGAACTACTTCGCTGGAGTGCACGTTCTGGTAGATGTCGTAGTAGTTGCCGAAGATACGCTTGGCGCTGGCCTCGTTACCGGCGCCGTCGACGGTCTGCTCGAAATTGGTAACTATATATTTGCCGTTCTGGTTATTCAGGGTCATGCAGCCTGTGTGGTTGCCACCAGAGACGCATTTCAGCGTGTCGCCAACGATATTGTACCAGAGCACCCAGAAATCGCCCATAAAGAGTTCGTCCTCCTCGTGTATCATCATCAACACTGGGATACAGAGCTCGCCTTTCATGTAGTGCTCACCGATTTCGCGCACCAGATAGTCGCTGATGGCTGCCCGTACGGCCTGTTCCTCGCGATTGAGGGCGATGTGACGTATGCAGTCGGCCTTGTGCCCGTCGAAGTCAGATATGAGCCACTGACCGTTGACTTTTTCCATAGATAGTTTGTGTTCCTCGATGTCGGACGTTGGGTCGAATGAGCCGTCCTCCCATTTCTGGCGAACGTTGATGGTGGCTATGGCGTGGGTCTTGTCGGTTTGCTCAACGCTGACGACGGTGTAGTCGGCTATGGTGCCGCCGTTGCCGGTGACAAAGTAATAAAGCCACTCGTGGTCCATGGCCTCGAATTCGGGCAAGTGGTTGAACATTGTATCGAGCACGTTGTAGAAGTCCTCGGTCATGTATCCCTTGGATTTCTCGAGCAGCTCATGGTCGGGAATGTATTGGCAGAGTTCAAATGCGCGCTTGCGCAACTGTTCCTCGCTGTTGGTGCAAGCTGCCAGAAGTAAGGCGGCCAGGATGATTGATGATATTTTTCTCATTGTATAGGGTTTTAGGGTTTGTAGGTTTCTCTTGTCTCAAAAACACGCTGCAAAGTTACGACTTTTTTTTGACACGGACAATTTTGTTTTTGCCAAGGGTGTTTTTTTTGAATCGGCAGGGTGGTTTGGTATTTTTATTCGCAATAAAGGTGAAACGAAGCGGTCTGCAGGAATGTTGCGGGCCGCTTCGTGGTTTTGACAGGGTTTTTGCTTTAGCGTATTTCTATTCCGCCGAAACTGCAGTGGCCTTTGACGTGGAGCGTCTTGGTACCGTCGGTCTGCTGGGTGTTGCAGTTGCATTCCACGCCTGCGAAAGCGGTGACGATGTCGTTGTTGACGCGGATGTCCTTGTCGACACGTATCTCGATGCCGCCGAAGCTGCAGTCGAGCGAGATGACTGCGCCGTCGGTGATGTCAGCGTTGCGGAGGTCAAGGCTGGTGAAGCCGAAACTGTTGTGCACCTCGGCTCCTTCGAAACGCTGGCCGGCATAACTGTATTCCTGCTTGCTAAAGCTCACGTCGATTCTGTGAGTCTTACTGCCGTCCATGACGATGGCTTTCGGCTCGCCGTCCATGTCGCAGTGGCAAGCTTTATTTTTATGGCTGAAGAACAGCAGCGAAAGGCCCCATACCACGGCGGCAAGGCATATCATGTATTTCCAAATGTCGTCCCAAGGGATGATGCTGCGAGCAGCCAGAAGTAGCAGGATACCGATGCCGAAACAGATGATGGAGCCTGCCTTGTGCTTGTCGTTGAATATGTTGACGAAGCAGGGCACGATGATGAAAAGTGTCCACCAACCGTCGAGGCTGATATTGATTACGTCGAGAAGTTCCAAAGCCCACACGACGCCGAAGGCCAGAAGGGCTATGCCTCCGATGATTTTGCTGGTACGTTTCATGAGTATTGTTTTATAAATCGAGGAGCAGTCCGTTATGATGGATGCTCCTCGATTGAAATGTTTTATTGAAATGTTATTTCTGCATGGTCTTCAGACGCTCGGTGAGCATGGGGACGATCTTATGCAGGTCGCCCACGATGCCAAGGTCGGCAACCTGGAAGATGGGGGCGAACTTGTCCTTGTTGATGGCGATGATGAGTTCGCTCTCCTCCATGCCGGCGAGGTGCTG
>CADCPQ010000140.1 GCA_902803395.1 uncultured Bacteroidota bacterium | reverse complement strand
TTGTCAAGCAGTTCGGGATTATATCGTTTCAGCTCGTCGAGCAGGACGTGGTATTCGCGGGCTATGTCAAGCTGTTCGCAACTGACCATAAATAACAGCACCGAATTGCGCTCGATGTGACGCAAAAATCTCAATCCCAGGCCTTTGCCTTCGCTGGCGCCTTCAATAATACCCGGGATGTCTGCCATGCAGAATGACATATTGTCATGATACTTGACAATTCCGAGGTTTGGCACGATTGTTGTAAAGGGATAATTGGCTATCTCCGGTCGGGCGGCGCTGACGACGCTGAGAAGTGTCGACTTGCCTGCGTTAGGAAATCCCACGAGACCAACATCGGCGAGGATTTTCAACTCGATGACGACCCACCGTTCAATGGCAGGTTCGCCGGGCTGGGCATAGCGAGGTGTTTGATTTGTTGAGGATTTGAAATGGTCATTGCCCAATCCGCCACGTCCGCCGCGGGCAATGATGACGGTCTGCCCCTCCTCGGTCACTTCACCGAGCACTTCGCCGGTTTCGGCGTCGCGGCACACACAGCCGAGGGGCACCTCGATTATCTGGTCGCGGCCTTCGCGTCCGGTGCAGAGGTTTTCGCCGCCGTTTTGCCCGTCTTCGGCAAAAACATGTTTGGTGTATTTCAGGTGGAGCAACGTCCATCGCTGACTGTTGCCACGCAGAATGACATGGCCGCCACGACCGCCGTCGCCGCCGTCGGGTCCTGCTTTGGCATTGTATTTCACCCTCAGGAGGTGGGCCGAACCGGCACCACCTTTACCTGAGCGGATGAAAATTTTTACGTAGTCGACGAAGTTGCTTGTCACGTGGCGTTACATTTTTTCGATTTGTGCAATAATATCGGCCGAGATGGCTTTGATGTCGCCTAAGCCGTTGATGAGAAGCCGTTTGCCCTGTTTGGCGTAGTACTCCGAAACGGGCAGAGTCTTGTTCTCGTATTCAAGAAGGCGTCCTTTGACGGTCTCTTCGTTGTCGTCGCTGCGACCACTGACTTTGGCGCGTTCAAGGATTCGGCGTATCAACTCTTCGCGGGGCACATCGAGTTGCACCATGCAGGTTATCGAGCGTCCGTGTTTGGCCAGCAGACGGTCCAAAGTTTCGGCTTGGGCCACATTGCGGGGGAATCCGTCGAAAAGTATACCTTTGGTGTCGTCGGCGATGGCTTTGTCAATCATTTCAACCACAATGTCGTCGCTAACCAAATGACCGGCATCCATGATGGATTTGATACGTTTACCCAACTCTGTCTGGTCGGCAATCTCTTTGCGCAGAAGGTCGCCGGTCGAGATGTGGGTGAGGCCGAAACGCTCGACGATGAAGTCGCTCTGGGTGCCTTTGCCAGCTCCCGGGGCTCCGAAAATCACAATGTTTTTCATTGTACAGACACAATTTCAATGTCGAAAACAAGGGGTGAGAAAGCGGGAATCTCGTTGCCGGCACCGCGTGAGCCGTAGCCAAGTTCCGAGGGAATGATGAGGGTGAGTTGAGAACCCTGAGCTTCGCCCATGATACCGTCTTCCCAGCCTTTGATGAGCTGCATTTGTCCAACGACATAACTGAGGGGCTCGTAGGTGCGCTGGGCGTTGTAGATACCGCCGTCAATGGCGTCCTTTTCAACGCTCGAGTCGAACATGGTGCCGTCGAGCAGGCGTCCGGTGTAGTTGATGGCAACCTTTTTGCCAGCGGCTACTTTGGCACCCTTGCCGGCTTTGCGGACTATCTTGTAGAGACCGTCGGCGTTGGGCTTGGCGGTGATGTTGTTGTCCTTGATGTATTTGGCGATGGCCTCGGGCTCGGCGGCCTGGCGCTGCTGCATCTCCTCGATGAAGTTGGCCTGTTCTTCAGCCAGTTCCTCTTTGGTTACGATGTCCTGAAGGTCGATTTCGTAGTAGAGCTTCATACCGGTGCCTTCTTTGTAGTACGGGGGCATCTGGTTGGGACCCATGTACTTGGCAACCGAGTCGGCATCGACGGCAAAAACGGCCTTGTCGCCAACATGCATCATAAGCAGACCCTCATTGATGTCGCCAGGGAAGGCGCCGTTCTCATAGACCATCAGTATGCGGTTGGGCTTTCCGACGTTGTTGTAAATCTCGACAGTGTCGAATTTGAAGGTCAGTTCACCTACCAGGACATCGCCGACTTGGGGTTGCTCACCATTCTTGTTCATTTTCTCGAACTTGTAGTGCAGTCCGGTGTCGGTTTTCTTGAAACCTTTGGAGTCGCTGTTGTTGCAGGCTGTCAGCAGCGTTGCGGCGGCAAGCATGATAGCTGCCATTTTAAATGTGTTTTTCATTGTTTTGATAATTGTATTATTCATTAAATATTATTCGACTTTTAATTCATATATAAGTATTGCGCGAGTCGGCACACGGTCGCCGTCGCCAGCCACACCGTAGCCTTGTTCCGACGGCAATATCAACCTTGCACGGCTGCCGTGGTGCAGGTGCCGCACCGCTACGTCGAGTCCGCACACCGTCTGACCGCGTCCGGCCACAAATGTTTCTGCTTTCTGTTCGTAAATGACGGCGCCATTGATGGCTTCGAGGCGGTAAGTGACTTTCACGGTGTCTTCGTAGTCAATCTGCCGGCCTTTGCCGCGTTCCATTTCCCACAGCCGTGCGCCGCTGCCAATCTCGGTCATCGGCCATCCTCGGCGAGCCACGTAGCTGTCGATTTGCTGCTCCTCGCTTTTTGCAATGTAGCGGTTGGCGTTCATCATGTTCTCTTTCAGTGGGTCGCCTTTCTGGTCGGCAACCTCGATAACCGGCGTGTTGTGGCACGCAACGGCCAGCATGGCGGCAAGAGAGAGCAGTGTTATGAGCTGGGGTTTCATCGTGTGGCGATATGGTCGGTTAGTTTTTTAACGGTTTGTTGCAGAGTCAGTTTCGAGGTGGCGCCGGCGGCCTTGGTGTGGCCACCGCCGTCGAAGAGTTGACGTGCCATAGAGTTGACGTCGGTGGTGTATTTCGAACGTAGCGACACCTTGCATCGGTTCTCCTCTTCACGTATCAACGCGCCGCACTCGATGTCGACCATCAGCAGCGTGTAGTTCACCAAACCCTCCATGTCCTCGGGCCCCACGCCAAAGTGACGCTGGTCGTCGAGGCTGATGGCGAAGTAGGCAAAACTGTGTTCGCGGTCCACCGTCAGACAGTTGCTTATCGCGTAGCCGTAGAATCGCAGACGGTTCTCGCTGAAAGTATTCAAAATCCGGTTGTTGATGTCGGCCGGGTCGATGCCGGTTGCAACAAGCTGCGCGGCTGCCATGTAAAGCGACGGCTGGGTGTTGCTGAATGCAAATCCGCCGGTGTCGGTGCGCAAACCGACATAAAGGCAGGTGGCTGCCTCACGGCTCACGGCCTCTTCGCCCCACAACGCGTCGGCCAGCCATACGACAAGCTCGCAGGTGCTGGAAATCAGCGGCTCGGAGATGATGAGGTCGAAAGCTTCGGTGTCGGGTGAGTGATGGTGGTCGACAAGCACTTTGGCGGCTCGCGACGCGGTGAATGCTGTAGCCAGACTCTCCATACGTGGTGGCGTGTTGAGGTCGAGCACGAAAACGACGTCGGCTCCTGTCAGTGCCTCATGGCAGCGCTCGGCGTCGGTGCGGCCGTTCAGAATCTCGGCCGACAGCGGCATCCAGCCGAACTGTGCGGGACAACCGTCGGGCAGCATGGCCGTAACCTCGAGCTGCGGATATAAGGCTCGCAACATCAACGTCAGACCCATCACCGAACCCACGGCGTCGCCATCGGCGTTGGTGTGCGACACCACGGCGGCCCTGCGGGCCCCGTCGAGCAACCCACGAATATAGCACAGTTGACCCATGCTGAATTCGGGCTTGAGATTGACTTCCAGCGTATTATGTTGCAATTCGACTTGCATTCCGTTTGCAAAGATACGGATTTTTTATAAATTGAAAAATATTTTTTGCTCGGGTCTACATCGGGTTTTCATCGGCCTTTAATCGACCCTGGGACTACTTTGCCGAGGCAAGGCCGATGTTAGGCCGACCCAAACCCGAGGAGAACCCATCCAACGACTTGAAAATTAACAGGTTATGTGTTATTTAATTAAGTTGTTGATTTTCAATGTCTTATGGTTGTATATGGTTTTTGGAATCGACCGCTTCCAGACGGCAAACATTGTTAATGAAAAATATTTTTGTTTGTTTTCCGGGAAATTTGTGTAATTTTGCAAATCCAAAAATCGAGTAAAATGGCAAGCGACATAGATAAACTGATTGTTATCGGCGACCGTGTGCTCATCAAGCCGGCCACCGCCGTCCAGCGCACCCAGAGCGGCCTCTACCTGCCGGCCACCTACAAGGACAAGGAGGACATCCAGTCGGGTTACATCCTCAAGTGCGGGCCGGGCTACGCGCTGCCATCGGTGAGCGACGGCGAGGAGTGGAAGCAGGAAGCCCAGGAGGTAAAATACCTGCCCCTGCAAGTGCAGCCGGGCGACATGGCGCTGTATCTCCAAAAAAGCGCCGTCGAAATTAAATACCACGGCGAAAAATACTTCATCGTCCCCCAGAATGCCATCCTCATCGTCGAGCGCGATTTGCTATGATATTTGACGTTAATTCTCGTGAATTGACCGTGAATTACCAGAAATTAATTTACGAAAATTGACGGCATATTTACGGTAATTTACGTTTATCTGTTTTGAACGTCAATTATTGTTTTTTTTATGTCATATCGTCAATTGTCATTATTTATTTAATGAAAAATATTTTCATATTTGTATTTATATCAGGAAATTTTCGTATCTTTGCAACTTTAAAATAAATTGCATTTCGAACGTAATGGAATACAACTTCAATGAGTTAGAGCCAAAATGGCAGGCATGGTGGCGCGAAAACCATACCTACAAAGTCGCCAACGGTGGCACTAAACCGCATTTTTATGTCCTTGATATGTTCCCCTATCCGTCGGGCGCCGGTTTGCACGTGGGGCACCCCCTCGGCTACATCGCCAGCGACATCTATGCGCGATACAAACGGCTGTGCGGTTTCAACGTGCTGCATCCCATGGGGTATGACTCATACGGTTTGCCCGCCGAGCAGTACGCCATCCAGACCGGCCAGCATCCGGCTGTCACTACCGAGCGCAACATCGCCCGCTACCGCGAGCAGTTGGACAAGATAGGTTTCAGTTTCGACTGGGACCGTGAGGTGCGCACCTGCGACCCGGAGTACTACAAATGGACTCAGTGGACTTTTATCCAGCTTTTCAACTCTTATTATTGTAACCAAGCCCAGCAGGCACGTCCCATTGCCGAGCTCGTCGACATTTTCGCCAAACAAGGCACCGAGGGTTTGGACCTCGCCTGCACCGAGCCGCTGGCTTTCACTGCCGACGAGTGGCGTTCGTGGGACGAACCCAAACGTCAGCAGGTACTGATGAACTACCGTCTGGCTTATCTGGCCGACATTCCCGTCAACTGGTGTGCTGAGTTGGGCACCGTGCTGGCCAACGACGAGGTGGTCAACGGTCTGAGTGTACGTGGCGGCTACCCCGTGGAACGCAAACTGATGAGACAGTGGTCGCTGCGTATCACCGCTTATGCCGAGCGCCTGTCGAAAGGACTAGCCGATTTGGAGTGGAGCGATTCGCTCAAAGAGATACAGCGCAACTGGATTGGTCGCTCGGAAGGTGCCGCGGTGTGGTTCCCATTAGATGTCCCGACCACGTCGGTTGATGCCCCTACAGGTCTTTTCATGGGGCAAGTGAATCCGCAGCCAGCACCGAGTTTCGAGATTTTTACCACACGTCCCGACACAATTTTCGGTGTTACATTCATGGTGCTATGCCCCGAGCACGAACTTATCGACCAGATTACCACACCGGAGCAGAAAGCCGAGGTTGAAGCTTACGTCACGTGGGCCAAAAACCGCTCGGAGCGCGAGCGCCAAGCCGAAGTGAAAAAAGTTAGCGGCGTGTTTACCGGAGCCTATGCCATCAACCCCCTGACCAACGAGAAGATACCCATATGGGTGAGTGAATATGTGCTAGCAGGCTACGGAACTGGCGCCATCATGGCCGTTCCGGCGCACGACAGCCGCGACTTCGCTTTCGCCCGTCATTTCAACTTGCCTATCCGTCAGGTGGTGGCGTTGGAAAAAGACGCCGTCAGCGACCCCGCGACCTGGGAGGAGAGCATGGATGCAAAAACCGGCTATTCGGTCAACAGTGGCTTCGTCACCGGCATGAAAGTGAAGGATGCCATGAAGGCCGTCATTAACAAAATCGAGGAAATGGGTATCGGCCGCCGCACGGTCAACTACCGTCTGCGCGACGCTATCTTCAGCCGTCAGCGCTACTGGGGCGAGCCGTTCCCGATATACTATAAGAACGGGTACCCATGTGCACTACCCGTGGAGTGTTTGCCATTGGAACTGCCCGAAGTGAGTGAATTCAAGCCCACCTCGACAGGCGAGCCACCTCTGGGTCACGCAACGCGCTGGGCTTGGGACGAGAAAAACCGCTGTGTAGTTGAAACCTCGAAAATCGACAACCAGACTGTTTTTCCGCTCGAACTGAGCACCATGCCCGGGTTTGCCGGCAGCAGCGGATACTATCTGCGCTACATGGACCCTCGCAACGACAAAGCCTATTTCTCAAAAGAGGCTGTGGATTATTGGCGTCAGGTAGACCTATATGTCGGCGGTGCCGAGCACGGTACAGGACATCTTATCTATGCCCGTTTCTGGAACAAATTCCTGTTCGACCTCGGGCTGGCAGTATGCGACGAGCCTTTCCGTCGCTTGGTCAACCAGGGCATGGTTCAGGGCCGTTCAAACTTCGTCTATCGCTCAAAAACCGACAACAACCTCTTTATTTCAAAGAACGTCAAAGATTGCGCATCAAAAACCGTGCCAATCCATGTCGATGTTAATATCGTTGACAACGATGTGCTCGACATTGACAAATTCCGTCAGTGGCGTCCCGAATTCAAAGAGGCCCGTTTTGAACTTGAAGACGGCAAATATATTTGTGGCTGGGAAATCGAAAAGATGTCGAAATCAATGTACAACGTGCAGAACCCCGACGATTTGGTGGCCCGATACGGCGCCGACACGTTACGTCTGTACGAAATGTTCCTCGGCCCTGTCGAACAGGCCAAACCGTGGGACACCAACGGCATTGAGGGCGTGTTCCGCTTCCTGAAAAAGTTTTGGAAACTTTTCGACAGCGGTCTGAATAATCAGAATGCTCAGAAAGAACCTACCAAGGAAGAGCTCAAGATTCTGCATCAAACCATCAAGAAAGTTACTGAGGACATCGAGCGTTTCTCGTTCAACACTTCGGTTTCCACCTTCATGATTTGCACCAATGACATGACAACTGCCAAAACTGACAATTTGTCAGTTCTCGAACCTCTTGTTGTTTTGATTGCCCCGTTTGCCCCGCATATCGCCGAAGAACTGTGGCACCGGTTGGGGCACGAAGGCAGTGTTTGTGATGCCGAGTGGCCGAAATACGACGAGAAATACCTTGTCGAGGACACTTTCACATACCCAGTTTCGTTCAACGGTAAGATGAGATTCACCATCGATTTGCCGGCAGGAGTTACGCAATCCGATGCAGTTGAAACAGTGATGGCTTCGGCTGAAGGCCAGAAATGGCTTGCCGGAGCCACTCCGAAAAAGGTTATATTCGTTCCTAAAAAAATTATTAATATCGTCATCTAAACAACTATGCTAAGCCGTCACTTTTTGAGGACAAAGGTCCTGCAATATGTTTATGCCAACCAATTCGGTGATAAGGATATATCTGCCACTGAAAGGGAGTTCGAGTACAATATTATGAAACTCAATGATTTGGGTATCATACAAATATCAATGTTGCTCGAAGCCCTGTCTCTGGCAGAAAAGATGATTCAAGAAGGCTCATGCAAATTCCTGCCGACCGATGAGGACTGGGACATCCATAATTATCTGGTCGACAATGAGTTTGTACGTCGTGTTAAGAACAATTACGAATTGTGCAAACATATTGAACATTGCAAGTTCAACTGGGATATACACGAGGATTTCTTCCGCAAGGCATTCCTGTCGTTCCGTAACATTGATGCATATCGGAGCCAGCTGGTTGAGGAACAGGATTACGAACACGGTAAGTCCGAGGTTTTGCAGTTTTTTCGCTATCTTGTCAACGATGAAGGCCTGAGAACAGCTATTGTAGAGCGCAGTCTGCTGTGGGACGACGACTTCGATCAGGTTGCTCAGTACAATTTTATGAAAATGAAGGCTTTGTCGGAGAATGATTTTACAGAGTCTTCATCATGGCCGCTAATGTATGATTCCCGAGAGGAGAAAGACGAGGCTGATATGCAGTTTGCTCGCGAGCTTCTGCATAATACGCTTATCGGACGAGAGGAAAGCGACCGCCTTATCAAATCGCACCTTCAAGGTTGGGATTTTGACCGCGTAGCCCCGATGGATGTCATACTCATAAATATGGCTATTGCAGAAATTACCAGTTGCCCGTCGATTCCAGAACGAGTTACAGTCGACGAATGCATTGAGTTGTCGAAAGAGTTTAGCACCGACCGTAGCAAACTGTTTATCAACGGAATACTCGACCGAATAATAATTGAACTCAGGGCGGCAGGACGTGTCAATAAAATGGGTAGAGGTTTGGTTGATATGTCGTTAAACGAAGACGGGGAGGAATGAAAATGAAATTACGTTTTACTATACTGCTCGTATGTATAGCCTTGCTTTCAGCGGGTTGCAACAGCAAAACTCAGAATTCTGGGGTTGATTTGATAAATAACCCGAACTCTGCCGACGGTTATGACGAGAACGTAAAAGTTCCTGTCATTACTTTCGACCAAGACAAGCATGATTTCGGACGTCTTACTGCAGGCGAGAACATTGCTTACAGTTTCCATTTCCGGAACACCGGCAATGCCGACCTTATAATTAGTGGGTGCAGCGCCACTTGTGGTTGCACAGTTGCTGACTACCCTCATAGTCGTATTGCCCCTGGCGGCGAAGGGTACATCACTGTGTCGTTCCGTTCGGCAGGCAAAAGCGGCCAGCAGTATCAGGAAGTGACTGTTATGTCGAACGCACAACCGTCGCGTAACAAATTGATAATTACTGCACAAGTAGGCTTTTGATAAACTAAAACTTTAAAATAATACAGAAAAATGAAAACCATGATTTTGTTACAGGCCGCAAACGCAGGCGGTGGTGGTTCAATGTGGATTTGGATGATTCTTCTCGTTGTCCTTATGTGGCTCCTGATGATTCGTCCGCAACAGAAAAAAGCCAAAGAAGAACAGAAATTCCGCGAAAGCTTGAAAAAAGGCGACCGTGTTGTTTTTTCAGGAGGAATATACGGAAAAGTCAACAATATCGAAGAACACACCATCGATGTCGAGGTCTCTAACGGCGTGATTCTCACCGTTGAAAAAAGCATGATTCAACCTGCTCCAGAATCCAAAGAAGAAAAGAAATAATGAAAAAACTGTGGTTTTGGCTAAAAAAGTCAATTCATGCATACAAAGGCTTTCTGGGAATTTTGTTGCTCACAGCCGTTGTATGGGTGTTCGTTTCTTTGTCCGAAACCAAAAGTTTTCCATTGAAAGTGAGTTTAAGCTATACTGGATATAACGATGCTCAATATACAGTGATTCAATCTGATACAACGCTGTTGTTGACGGTTGAATCAAATGGTTTCAATGCTATCGGTCATCATATCTCAAAAAGTGGCCGGACTTTAAAAATCGATGTATCATCAGACCGTCGTTTGAACAAAGTCATTTCGGTACGCAGTATACTCGATACCATCGAACCGCAATTGAGTTACCGGGGAATAAAGCGAATAACATCCGCTAAGGATTCGTTGTATCTCGTACTTAAACCATTGACACGCAAAGCTTTCAGTCCAAATATGTCGGATGTGGAGTTTACGTTTGCCGAACAATATGGTTTGTGTGGCGAACCAAAACTTAGTCCCGATACCATTTACCTTTATGGTTCGGAGGAATCACTATCACAAATCAACGAACTCCGCCTTATGCCGTCGTCATTCAACAATATATATGAAAACGCGACATTTGATGTCGCAATCGACACAAGTTGGAAACGTTATCCGGATGTGCGGTCTTCAGTTGACAAAGTGAGGATTTTTGTTCCTATCGAGCCATATACCGAGCGTGTTTTTGAATTGCCAGTGGTTGTTAAGGGCTCGGATTCTACGGTGCGACTGAATCTATACCCCTCCAAAGTTGCTGTTACAGCGTGGGTTCCGCAACGTAGTTTTTCGCAGATTTCTAATGAAATGTTCACTGCAACAGTTGATTATGCCGATGTGACTGCAGGTTCTCACTCACTTGTAGTACGTCTGTCGAAATTCCCTTCTATGGCTCGTGTCAAGAAAGTCGAACCAGCAGAGATACAATATGTTATAATAAAATGAAGCGTGTTGGATTGACAGGTGGAATTGGTTGTGGGAAAACAACGGTGTTGCGTGAGTTCCAGAAAATCGGGATTCCAACTTTTTCTGCCGACGAGATTGCCAAGAAATATTATGATGAGCCGGATTTCAAAGCTGATATACGTTCGGTTTTTGGCGACAGCGTCTTCTTGCCTGACGGCTCCGTCGATAAAAAAGCGCTTGCCAGATTGGTTTTTGCTGAAAGTGAGTTGCTCTCGAGGCTGAATGCTTTGGTTCATCCCCGGGTGCTTCGTGATTTCGAAACGTTTTGTGAGAGGTACTTGGGTCGGGATTACGTCGTATTTGAGTCGGCCATTCTATATGAACACAACCTCGACCATATGGTTGACTTGGTCGTTTGTGTGTACCTTGATACCGAAGAACGTATATCTCGGCTGCTGCAACGTGACAAATCGAGCCGTGAGCAGATCGAGGCCCGAATCAACAACCAACTGCCGGCCGATGAAGTTATGTCTCGAGCCGATTATGTTATTTTGAATTATGAAGGCAATCCTCGGACAAGGCAAGTACAGTATATTCATAACCAAATAATTAAGTGCTAATGAAAAAGGGAGTGTTTTTGGTGGCAGTGTTTCTGCTGTCTGGTGTTTTACAATTGTCAGCTCAAAACGACAACATTTTCCATGTTGGCAATTTGCGGTTCAAACCGCTGCGTGTCGACTGGATCGACTCGGTGATGAAAACACTCTCGCTCGAACAGCAGATAGCCCAGTTGATGGTCGTCCGTGTGCCGCTGAACCTCACCGACACAAAAGCCTCCGAATTTTCCAGCACAATGAACGGCTACGGGGTGGGCGGCGTGTGCTTCTTTGCCGGAACGGCCGAAAGACAGGTTGAATTGACAAAGATGTTCCAAAGCCAAGCTAAAGTACCGCTGTTGGTCTGTTTAGATGCCGAGTGGGGACTTGCCATGCGTCTCAACGACTGCTATGCCTTTCCGCGCAATGCAGTGTTTGGAAAACTTCCGCAGTCGGCCGACAGCATAGTCTATAGGGTGGGGGAGGAGATTGGTCGCGAATGTCGCGAGATGGGAGTCCATATCAACTTCGCGCCAGTTGTCGACATCAACAGCAACCCCAAGAATCCGGTCATTGGTACTCGCTCGTTTGGCACCAATCCAGAAAGGGTTGCACAACTCGGGATAATGTATGCACAAGGTCAGCAGAGCCAAGGTGTTATGGCAGTTGCAAAACATTTCCCAGGACATGGTGATACCGAGACCGATAGCCATCTACAACTGCCGATAATCAACCACACACGAGCCTATATGGACACCGTAGACCTTTACCCGTTTCGCCGTTGCATAGATGCTGGAGTTAACGGTGTGATGGTGGCCCACTTGCAGGTGAATGCATACGACCGCAATCGACCTTCGTCGCTGTCGCCCGTACTGGTTGACAGCCTTCTGCGCAAAGAATTGAATTTCAACGGTCTCGTCATCACCGACGGTCTTGATATGAAAGGTGTGACAAACGGCTACAAGGACGGTCTTGGCGAGCTGCTCGCCTTGAAAGCTGGCAACGATATACTGCTTTTACCGCCCGATGTCGCCAAATCAATAGACGTCATACGCCA
>CADCPQ010000139.1 GCA_902803395.1 uncultured Bacteroidota bacterium | reverse complement strand
TTTATTGTTTCTCGAAATGTGTTTTATCCACCGAGCAGAGGGGGCACACCCAGTCGGCGGGCAGGTCTTCGAACTTGGTGCCAGGGGCGATGCCGTTGTCGGGGTCACCTTTCGCGGGGTCATACTCATACCCGCATACGTTGCAAACATACTTTTCCATATTGTTTTAGATTTTAAGGGTTAATAATTCGACTGCAAAGATACGAATATTTTCTTATTCGGCAAAATAATTTTTATTCCACCAGCTTGAAGTCGCTGGCGGGGTGCTTGCACCAGGGGCAGACGAAGTCGGCGGGGAGCTCGTCGCCCTCGTAGACGTAGCCGCAGACTTCACAGACCCATTTCTTCTTGCCGCCTTCGGCCTTGGGTGCGGGCTTGGGTTTGATGTGCTGCTGGTAGTAGGCGTAGGTGATGCTGGGGCTGTCGCTGAGCACCTTGGCCTCCATCGGCATGGCGATGAACATGGTGTGGGTGCCCAGGTCGATGCTCTTGGTCACGACGCACGAAATCACCGAGTTGATGTACTTGGGCAGGTAGCGCAGGCCATTCTCCGTGCGGAGCTCTGTCTCGCACTCGGCGAACTTGTCGACCGTCTTGCCGCTCTGGAAGCCGAAGTGCTGGAAAGGTTTCATAGTGGCTTCCTCGGAGAGCGGGCACAAATTGAACTTCAGGGTGCGTAGTATCATGTCGTGCGTGAGGTTCTGCTTGTTGACGCAAATCATAAGCTGCAGCGGGTCGCTGGTAACTTGCTGCGCAACATTGATGATGCAGGCGTTGTCTTTGTCGCCCTGACGCGCCACGAGCACAAAGAGGCCGTAGCTGATGTTGAAGATGGCTTTGTTGTCGATCATTTTTCTTTTTTTTTGGAGTGAGATGGATTGAGAGGGGAGTGAGAGGGGGAGTGAAGGGGACAAATGTACTTATCTAATTTGATGCCTGCATTGTTGTCTGCTGACTCTATTGCCCTTTTCTCTCCTTCTCTATCATTCCCGATATCATATTGTGTCTTTTTTCATTGCATTGTCATTTATAATCCCATTGCAGTATGCATTTAGGAATTTACTTGTCATATAGATTGAGAGTTTCAATTGTTCATATTCTTCATTATTTATGTAGTTTAAATCTTTTGCGAGGATATGGTAATCACGACATTCTTCAAGGCTCCCTTGGGCGATATTAAGGAACCGTAGCTTGTCAGGTTTGCCTATTTTTCGATAACCCTCGGCAATATTGGCTTCAACAGACACGGCCGCTCGTCTTAACTGGGAGGTTAGGCCAAAGCGCTCGTCTTCCGGAAAGTGCTTTGAGACTTTATACACTAACAGTACAAACTCATGAGCTTTCTGCCACGCAATTACTCTTTGAAAACCATATTCCATATACATCCAATTATCGTATTGTCTCCTTCACTCCTTCCTCACTCCCCTTTCACTCCCCCTTCACTCCCCATACTACCAACTATCGCATCGGCCAATGCGGCGAGTTGCTCTTCTTGTGCGGGAGCGGCGGCGCTTTTGAGGGTGACGGTGTCGCCGACAAATGTGATGTCCTTCATCTGCTCCAGCTCGGCGCGCATCAGTTTGCCGCTCTGCGGAGCCCAGCTGCCGTTTTCGATGAGTGCGACACTGCGACGCTGCCAGGCGTGGGCCTTGAGGTCGAGCAGCAGGTTCTCCATCGGGGTGAAGATGCCGTTGTTGTAGGTGCTGGAGGCCAGGACGATGTGGCTGGCACGGAAACACTCGCCGACCAGCTCGCTGACGTGTGTGCGGCTGGCGTCGTAGGCTTTGATGTTTTTCACACCACGCTCGGCGAGCAGGGTTCCCAGACGCAGAGCCGCACTCTCGGTGTGGCCGTAAATGCTACCGTAGACGATGACAACGGCCTTGTCCTCAGGCTGGTAGCTGCTCCAAACGTCGTGCTTGCCGATGAAGTACTCCAAATTTTCACGCCACACAGGGCCATGCAGCGGACATATCATCTTGATGTCCAATGCTGCGGCCTTCTTGAGCACATTCTGCACCTGCAGGCCGTACTTGCCGACGATGTTGACGAAATAGCGGCGGGCGTCGTCGAGCCACTCGGCCTCGAAATTCAGCTCGTCGGCGAAGATGTTGCCGCTCAAGGCGCCGAAAGTGCCGAAGGCGTCGGCGCTGAAGAGCACCTTGTCGGTCTGGTCGTAGGTCATCATCACCTCGGGCCAGTGCACCATTGGCGCCATGGTGAAAACGAGCTGGTGGCGGCCCAGCGCGAGGGTGTCGCCCTCCTTGACGGCCATCAGGTTGGCAGGCTTTGCGCCGAAAAACTGCTCCATCATCTGCGCGGCTTTGGCGGTGGCGACGACGGTGGCCTGCGGGTATCGCAACAGCAACGGCTGTATCAACGCGCCGTGGTCGGGCTCCATGTGGTTGACAATGAGGTAGTCGAGGGCACGGCCGGCCAAGGCGGACTCAAGGTTCTCGAAAAACTGTTCGCTGACGGTCACGTCGGCGGTGTCCATGAGCGCAGTCTTCTCATCCACAATAAGATAGCTGTTGTACGAGACCCCGCGTGGAATGGGATACACGTTCTCGAACAGCGCGGTGCGGCGGTCGCTCACGCCGATATAGGTCAGGTCCGGATTGATGTGTCTGATATTTTGCATAATGTGTCGGTATTTAGAAGTGCAAAGATACGATTTTTTTTCGTATCGGCGATAATTTTTTTGCGGCGAAACGGAATTTTTAGTAATTTTGCAGCCGATATGGCACACCGTTTCGGACTCATCGGACGCCCCGTCGGGCACTCATTTTCACAGCGTTATTTCGAGATGAAGTGGCGCGACACTGGCGTCGCCGACCGCCGCTACAGCCTCTGCGAGCTGTCGGCCATCGACCTGCTGCCGCAACTGCTCGAGCGCGAACAGCTGGACGGCTTCAACGTCACCGCGCCCTACAAGACGGCCATCCTGCCGCTGCTCGACCGCCTCACCGACGAGGCCCGCGAGGTCGGCGCCGTCAACTGCGTGGCCGTGACGCCGACGGGCCTCATGGGCCACAACACTGACTGTCAGGCTTTTGCCGACACCCTGAAACCCCTTCTGAAGCCGTGGCACACATCGGCGCTGGTGCTCGGCACCGGCGGCGCGTCGCGGGCTGTGGCCGTTGCCCTGCGGCGACTCGGAATCAGCCACACCAAAGTGTCGCGCACCCCGTCCGACGGCACCGTCGGCTACCCCGAAGCCGTCGGGCTCGCAAGCAGCAACCTACTGATAATCAACGCAACACCAGTGGGAATGGCACCCCGCACCGACGCCAGCCCGTGGCCCGTTCCCGAGGCACTGACCCCGCGCCATCTGGTCTGCGACCTCATCTACAACCCCTCGCCCACCCTGCTCATGCGGCAGGCCGCACAGCGCGGCGCCGCCACTGCCGACGGCCTCGCCATGCTGCACCGCCAGGCCGACCTCAGCGAGGACTTCTGGCTCAGCCTATAAAACAGATTTCCGAAATGTTAAAATCACGACCCACGAAAAAGGCCGTTTTTAACATTTCGCAACGCACTGAAAACAAGCCCTTTGTTCGGGTTCTCCTCGGGTTTGGTTCGGCCTTACATCGGCCACACCGCCTAAAACCCTGAGCTTTATATGCTTACAGGGCGAACAAAGCCCATGTCGAGGCCGTCCGGAATGTTAAATTTTAACATATTTTGACTGAAGACAACAGCACACCCCGCCGCTTCGCGGCACCCCTCTCAAGAGGGGAGAAAAAGAAATGTCAGGCGGCATCCATATATAGAGAGTAGAAAAAAAATGTCAGGCGGCACCCCTCCGAAGAGGGGAGCGGAAATGTCCGGCAGCAGCCCTCCCCTCCTCTGGAGGGGTGCCCGCAGGGCGGGGTGGGCTTCAACCCTGGTAGCGCTCCATGCGGCTGAAGGCGAGCTGCTCGTAGCTCGTGCCGGGGCGGCCGTAGTTGGCGTAGGGGTGTATGGCTATGCCGCCGCGGGGGACGAAGTTGCCCTTGACCTCGATGTAGCGCGGGTCCATCAGCTTGATGAGGTCGTTGAGGATGATGTTGACGCAGTCCTCGTGGAAATCGCCGTGGTTGCGGAACGAGAAGAGGTAGAGCTTGAGGCTCTTGCTCTCGACCATGCGGCGGTCGGGGATGTAGAGCACCTTCAGCTCGGCAAAATCGGGCTGCCCGGTGATGGGACAGAGGGTGGTGAACTCATTGCAGAGCAGTTCGACCCAGTAGTCGCGCTCAGGGTGTTGGTTTTCAAAGGTTTCGAGCACTCCGGGAGCGTAGTCGTCGGGTATTTCGCTTTTGTGGCCGAGGGCCTGGAGGTTGTCTTTTTCGCGGTTCATGGTTATATTTTTTTGTAGTTAAGCCAACTGACAAGCAAATCCATCGTCTTAACTTCTTTAACTTCTCTAACTTCTTAACTTCTCTAACTTCTTAACTTCTCTAACTTCTTAATCATTTAATATCCAAAATCTTGTGTATCTGCAGCGAGAGGCGCCAGTCGGGATTGGCGAGGCAGAAGTCGACGGCCTGGCGTGTCAGTTCGGCGTTGCGTCGGGCGTCGCCGGTGTCGCAGGGCTGCACGAAGTGGTGCGCGGCCTCGATGCCGGGGTAGCTGCAGGGCTCATGCTCGCCGTCGAACACCACCTTGATTTCGTCGGCGCGACGCAGCACGGGCGCTGCCGAGGGACCGACGAAGGCATCCTTGGGCGAGAGGGTTATCCAGTCGATATTTTTCGGCAGCCGGCAGGTGCCGTTGGTCTCGACGGCCACCCGCTTGCCGGCGCGGTGCAGTGCGTCGACGAGGTCGTCGGTGAGCTGCAGCGCGGGCTCGCCGCCGGTCAGCACCACCAGACGGGCGGGGTAGCGTCCGACCTCGGCCACAATCTCGTCTGTCGTCATGTCGGTGCCGGCGCTGTGGTCGGTGTCGCAGAACGGGCAGCCGAGGTTGCAGCCCGCGAAGCGGACGAACACCGCAGGCGTCCCGGCGTGGTAGCCCTCGCCCTGCAGACTGTAGAAGAGCTCGTTGACAAGCATGGCTTTATTTCTAATTTCTAAATTCTAAATTATAAATTCTAAGTTTTAAATTCTAAAATTCCAAGTGGCCCGAAGTGGTGGCAGCCCACTTAGAAATTAGAAATCACAAATCATAAATCTAGTTCATACGTCGCCACGTTGCCGGAGGTTTCCTGCACGTCGACGCGGTAGCAGTTGGGGACCTGCTCGCAGCACCAGCGCGCCATGTTCTCGGCCGTGGGGTTGCAGCCAATGACGTCGTTGACGACATGATGGTCGAGCCGGTCGGAGACGCGACGTTTGATTTCGGCGAAGTCCACGACCATACCGTTAGCGTCCAGCTCGCGAGTCTTGCAATATATGGTTATCAGCCAGTTATGGCCGTGCAGCTGGGTGCATTTGCTGGGGTAGTCCAGTGCCAGTTGGTGAGCCCCTGCCACCTCGAAAGTCTTCTTTACGTAATACATCTTTAAAGTTGAAAGTTTAAAGTTTAAAGTTGAAAGTTTAAGGTTTCAATTTTCATTTTTCAATTTCCTTTTCGCCCACCCCCGTCGCTTTGCGACACCCCTCCAAGGAGGGGTGATGAAATGTGACCTACGGCAGCACTCCCCTCTTGAGAGGGGTGCCCGTAAGGGTGGGGTGTGTTGTCAGGTAGCATAGGGGATAAGATTTAAAGTTGAAAGTTTAAGGTTTCAATTTTCATTTTTCAATTT
>CADCPQ010000138.1 GCA_902803395.1 uncultured Bacteroidota bacterium | reverse complement strand
TATTGGTCGATGTTGGTTACGGCTCCAACTCCTGCGCTCCAGCCAATATTGTCGAAGCCTCGCAGCTCGTCGCCCTCGATTTGCGACAGAGTGCCGCCAGCTGACAAGAATCCTCTGATTTGCTGGGCTTGCGCAACGGTCGCAGCAAACATTATGATGAATGCCAAAATCAATCTCTTTTTCATATATTTGTTATGTTTCGTGACAATATCGCCCAGTCGGTAGAAACTTTGTATTTGCGCATATATTTATAATTTAGGTGTGAGGCGAGCGTTTCCGACGGCTCTTTAACTATGTCGGACGGTGAGAACACTCCTTTGCGTCCGCTGTAGCCAACCCAGCTTTTGCCGCCGAACAGAACCGACAGGCAATTGCCCAGATAGCGGTGTTTATCATTCTGAAACCAAATCAGAATAGGGGTGAGGACGGTAAGCAGCAGCGCTGTTCCGATGTCGAACAGCCGTTTGCGACGGCGGTTGGCTGGCGACGAAACGGTGTCGAGGTCGACCGCAAGTATGTCCTCGTCGGTCGCAATGCCGTTGCTGCCGATTATGAAATCGCTCTCTGAAGGGGCTATCTTGTATTCAATGCCGGTGGTTTTGAGGGTAGCCATAAGGGTGATGATTTCCTCGGGCGAAAGGTCCTTGGCACAAAACACAACCTCGCCGGCGTTGTGGTAGTGTATCAGCTCGGACAAACGACCGGTTTCGGTCGTATTAACATCGACCGTTGGGGCAAGATTCAGGGCTTTGTACATATCCGAAACCCGATGCGATTCCGGACCGATACCGACAATGATGCAGGTTTTTCGCTTCCTTGCCCTGAGTGCATAGCCGTCAACATTGACAGCGCTCAGCACAGCCCTTATACCCAGCACGGAAATCGTGGTCCAAACCGAGCCGAGAATCAGTACCATTCGTGAATAGCGTTGCGATTCGTCGAGCAACGAATAGAAAGCCAGCAACATGGCGAGGCCTATTGCCATACCTTTGAGTATACGGCCTATGCGCAACGGTTTGTCGTAGCCGCCGTTGAGCCATGTCGATGCCATCAGAAACAGGATGTATAGCGGAATAACAACCCAAGTATATTCTGGCGGGTAGTAGTCGACGGTGGCGGCACGGTAGGTCGCCCAAATATTTTTGATAGCGATAAATCCGGCAAACGACAATGCGAAATCGGCTGCAGGAACCGCAAGTTGCGCAACGATTCTTTTTACGAACGATACCCCGGCCCGGAGCCATATCGCCATCTGTATCAGCGCGTTGAATATCTTTGCATTGCTGCCGCTGAAATAGTGGCGGACAAATATCGACATGGCATTGTAGAAAGTGTAGACGTAGTTCATCGACCCTTTCTTTGTACTCTCGCCTTTGTAGTGGATTATTCGCGCTTCTGGCAGATAGTAGTTCTTGAATCCGGCAAGCTTTATCCTCCACGACCAGTCAATATCCTCGCCGTACATGAAGTAGCTTTCGTCGAGCAGCCCCACAGCATCGAAAGCCTTGCGGCTCAACATCATATAGGCTCCTGGCAGAATATCTATCTCGTTGGTTTCGTCCTCAGGGAGATTCCCCATGTAGTAGGCTCCAATGCGTTTCGAATGAGGGAAGAGTTTTATCAGTCCAGATATTTTGTAGAATGACGTTTCGGGCGACGGGAAGCCTCGCTTGCTTTCTCTCAAGAAGTTGCCTTTGCCGTCAATCATCTTCACTCCCAATCCGCCGCAGTCGGGGTGTTGCTCCATGAAGCTGACACATTTTGCGAAGGTGTCGTGCTCCACCACGGTGTCGGGGTTGAGTAGCAACAGGTAGTCGCCGGTGCAGAGCTTCAGAGCCTGATTGTTGGCTTTGGCGAACCCCACATTCTCGTCGTTGGCGATAACTTTTACCTGTGGGAATCGTTCGCGGACCATTGCGACCGAATCATCCACTGAGTTATTGTCGACCACAAATACCTCCAATTCGAACCCCTCGGTTTTCGCCGCGAAAACCGATTTCAAGCACTGCTCGAGGAAATACTTGACATTGTAGTTGACAATAACAACCGAAAGCGTCATTTCTTACGTGTGGCTTTCTTCGATGTTGTTGACTCTATAATTTTAACGGCCTCGTCGACGGTGAGCTTCAGCGGGTCGACGTTTTTGGCCAGACGGTAGTTGTTGCCTTTATGGCTCAAGTAGGGTCCGAAACGTCCGATGTTCGACACTATGGGTGCTTCGTCGTAAATGCCGATTTCGTGCGGGTAGAGCTCTTTGAGCTGCTCTTTTTCCTTTTCAGCCTCGCGCTTGGTGCGGATTATTTCGATGCAACGTTCGAGAGATACCTCATATGGGTCGTCGGTTTTGCTCAGCGAGTAGAACTTGTTGCCGTGACGTACATACGGGCCAAATTTACCAATGCTCACTATAACGTCGGCTTCCTCGAATTGTCCCACGGTACGTGGCAGGTCGAAGAGAGCCAGAGCTTCCTCGATGGTGATGGTTTCGATGCTCTGGCCTTTCTTGAGGCTGGCAAACCGCGGCTTCTCGTCGCTGTTGGTCTCGCCAATCTGCACCAAAGTGCCAAAGCGGCCTATTTTTGCATATACGTTTTTGCCGCTTTTGGGGTCTGTGCCGAGCAGTCGTGAGCCAGTCGAGCGGCGGCTGTTCTGCTGAGTGACAGTGATGGTGCGATGGAACGGTTTGTAGAACGAGTCGATAACGCTCCGCCATTCCTTTTTGCCGTCGGCTATTTCGTCGAAATCTTTCTCCACGGTAGCGGTGAAATTGTAATCCATTATCTCGTCGAAGTTCTTCATCAGGAACTCGTTTACCACGCTGCCAATATCGGTGGGTACCAACTTGCCTTTTTCGGCGTTGCCTTTCTCGGTACGGCTTTCGCGTTCCACTTTGCCGTTCACGAGGTTGAGGACTGTGTAACCGAAAGTCTCGGCCTCGCGGTCCTCTTTCATTATATATTCGCGTTTGAGAATGGTGCTGATGGTGGGGGCGTAGGTCGACGGGCGGCCTATGCCGAGTTCTTCAAGTTTTTTGACGAGGCTGGCCTCCGAGTAGCGCGGTGGATGCTGGGTGTAGCGTTGGGTGGCATTGCATGACTCCAGCTTCATGGCTGTACCTTCGGGCAGACGCGGCAGCAGGGCTCCGCTCTCCTGAGTGCCCTCGGTCTCGTCGTCGGTCGATTCGATGTATACTTTCAGGAACCCGTCGAATAGCAACTGTTCGCCAGTGCATTCGAAATGGTCTTTTTTGTTGCCGGCAATGGCTATCTCCATACGTGTGCGTTCCAGTTCAGCATCGGCCATTTGGCTGGCCACGGTGCGTTTCCATATCAGTTCATACAGGCGGCGCTGTGAGGCATCCTCGCTGATGGTCATGTTTTCCATGTGCGTCGGACGTATTGCCTCGTGGGCTTCCTGTGCGCCTTTGGTCTTGGTATGGTAGCGGCGGGTCTTGACGTAGCGGTCGCCATAGAGTCTGGCAATTTCGTCCTTAGCCATGGCCAGAGCCGTCTCGCTCAGGTTTACGCTGTCGGTACGCATATATGTTATGTAACCGCTCTCGTATAGTTGCTGTGCAATCTGCATGGTGCGGGCCACGCTAAATCCCAGTTTACGGCTGGCTTCTTGCTGAAGCGTCGAGGTGGTGAATGGTGGGGCAGGGGAGCGGTGGGCGGGTTTGGTTTCCACGCCAGCTACCTTGAATGTCGCCTTGGCGAGGCTAAGCAGCAGTTTTGCGGCCTCGTCCTCGGTGTCGAAACGGCGACTCAGCTCGGCCACGACTGGTTGTTTGGTTCCGTCGGATTCGAATTTGGCTACAACCTTGTAATAGGTCTGAGGTTCGAAAGCCTTGATTTCCTCCTCACGGTCGACAACGAGTCTCACGGCCACGCTTTGCACACGTCCGGCGCTCAGTGCCGGCTTGATTTTGGCCCAAAGTATAGGGCTGATTTCATAACCTACCAAACGGTCGAGCACACGACGGGCCTGCTGGGCGTCCACCAGGTTCATGTCCACGGTGCGCGGATTCTCGATAGCGTGCACGATAGCCTGCTTCGTTATTTCGTTGAATACTATGCGGCGTGTCTTTTCAGGATCTGGCTTCAGGGTCTCCTGCAAGTGCCAGGCTATGGCTTCTCCCTCGCGGTCCTCATCGGATGCCAGCCACACGTGTTCGGCACCTTTCACAGCTTTCTGCAGCTCGGCAACGAGTTTGCGTTTGTCGTCTGGAATCTCATATTCCGGCTCATAATTGTTTTCAATGTCGATACTCATCTCTTTCTTGGCTAGGTCGCGTATGTGTCCATAGCTTGAACGCACGGTGTAATCCTTGCCCAGAAACTTTTCAATGGTCTTGGCTTTCGCCGGAGACTCCACTATTACAAGGTTTTTCATTTATTATATATTATTTATTGTCGTTGAATTCGGGCTGCAAAGATAGCAACTTTTTTTTAATTGACAAAAAAAGATTGTTTTTTTGAAAAAACTAAAGCATTACCACTTGATGCCGCGCTTCACGCACCAAGCTTGAGCTTCGGTGTTGCCCAACTTGGCCGCCCGCTTGTAGTTGGCCTGCTCCCGTTTCTGGTTTCCTTGCTTGGAATACAAGTCGGCTATCAGCAAATATGTCTGACTGTCGTTTTTGTCCATCTCGGTGGCTCGCTGATAGTTACGTATCGCTGCAGGGTAATCGCCTTTTTCGGCATAGGCATGACCCATGAGTTTGTATCCTTCGGCCGACCTTGGGGCGACCCTAGTGGCTTGTCGATACATGGAAATGGCTAGTTCATAGTCGCCTTGCGAAAAGTAGATGTCGCCGATGCGGTTATAGGCATCGACGTAGTGGCTATCGAGCTCTATTACAGTCTGGTAGCATTGTATTGCTTTTTGCTTGTCGCCGCGAAGCGTGTATGCCCAACCGAGGCAGTGGTATAGTTTCAGCGATTGCCTGTGCCGCTGCAATCCTTTGCGAAGGGTGTTGACGGCTGATTCGTAGTTGTTTCGCAGGCAATACATCGTTCCGAGGTTGAAATATGCGTCGCGGTTGTCTGGGTCGACCTGCAAGGCTTTACGGAAATGGTTGATTGCCTCGGAGTCGTTGCCCTTGCTGTAGCTCACTATGCCAGCTACATTCCATGAACGTGGATTGTTGGGCGCTTTCGATGTCGCTTGTTTCGCCCAATGTGCAGCGTTTGTATAGTTCTTCAAATGGCAGTAGTATAGACCTAAGGTAGCCATTGCCGATGCTTCGACGTCAGGGTCGCCGCCGAGCTCCACGGCTTTTTCGGCTGCAGTTTTCGCCTCGTCCCAGTCCTTGATTTCAACCCTGCAGGCGGCGAGGTGTGACATGGCTGCCGCACTGCTGTCGGCGGCAACAAGGAAATCTGCGGCTTCGGTAAAACGTTCCCTGCTTTCCATTATAAGGCCGAGCTGGAAGTTGGCGGCGAGACTGTCAGCTGTTGTTTTGGCTTCGACAAAATAGCCTTCGGCCAAGTCAGGCAAGCCTTTCTGGATTGCGTTCATTCCCTTTTCATACGGAGTCTGTCCGACGGTTTGCAGGACGGTAAACGCGAGAAAAACCAGTGTCAGAATTTTCTTCATATTGTGAGATAAACGCGATATTAATATTTTTATTGTGTGAATATACGAAAAAATGCGTATATTTGCATTTATGGAAGATTTGCAGAAAAATGTGACAAAACGTAGAGAACGAATGAGTTATGAGGCGGCGTTCGGAATGAACGGCATGGTGCAACCGCAAGCTTTGGAACTCGAGGAGTCGGTTTTGGGGGCTCTCATGCTCGACCAAACTGCGTTGATTAACACTATCGAGATATTACATACTGAATATTTTTATTCTGTACAGCATCAAGTGGTATTTGCGGCAATAAAGAAATTGTTCGAGCAGTCGCAGCCTGTTGATTTGTTGACCGTTGTGGAGCGTCTGCGCCTGGACGGGCAACTGGAAGCTGCCGGAGGTGCCTACGCGGTGTCGCAACTGACCAAGAATATCGTCAGTGCAGCGCATATTGAGTATTATGTGCGTGTGCTGAGTGAGAAATATATACAGCGCGAACTTATCAGGATTTCCACGGAGACTATCAAGTCGGCCTACGACGAGACGACAGACGTGGTTGATTTACTTGACCGCACGGAGCAGAACTTGATGGATATCAACGACCGCAATTTCCGCTCGGACTATCACCCGATGTCCGACCTTGTGACGTCGGCCATGGACCAGATCAAGGAGGCGCAGTCGTCCGATTCGCATTTTTCTGGATTGCAGACGGGTTATATCGACCTTGACCGTCACACGGCGGGGTTCCAGCCCGGAACGCTAATTATTCTTGCAGCTCGTCCGGCAATGGGTAAAACGGCATTTGCTTTGAGCATGGCCCGCAACATGGCTGTGGATTTCAAAAAGCCGGTTGCCTTTTTTTCGATGGAAATGACTGGTACTGAGTTGGCTATGCGTCTTATTTCAAGTGAAGCTAAAATACCTGGCGACAAATTGAAGAAGGGCGAAGGGTTCACCGATAGCGACAAGGAGCAGCTGATGGCCGGCGCGATGCCACTGTCGGAGGCACCGCTGTATATCGATGACACTCCGCAGCTGTCGATATTCGAACTGCGAGCCAAGTGCCGCCGTCTGAAGCAGAGGTTCGACATTCAGATGGTGTTCATCGACTATCTGCAGTTGATGAGCGGCGCGACGGACAACAACCGCAATGGCAACCGCGAACAGGAGATAAGCACCATTTCGCGCCAGTTGAAGGCTTTGTCTAAGGAACTTGGAATACCGATATTGGCCATGTCGCAGTTGTCTCGCGACGTTGAGAAGCGTGGTGGCACCAAGGAACCGATACTGAGCGACCTGCGCGAGTCGGGTGCCATAGAGCAAGATGCGGACATAGTAATGTTTATCTACCGTCCAGACTATTATGGTATCGACGGCGATGCGGAAGGGTCGACTAAGGGTATGGCCGACATAATCATAGCCAAGCACCGCTCGGGTGCCACAGGGCGCGTAAGGCTGCGTTTCGTGAGCCAGTTTGCGCGATTCGAAAACCGCGAGTTCATATCGCCCGACACTTTCGCCATGCCGCAGAACACGGCTTTCGACCAGCAACCGGGACCGACTATTATTGTTGACTCGAAGATGAATCGTGACGACGAAGCACCATATTGATTTCGTCGGAAGTGCAAGTTTTGGCCTTTATGCGATACTAATTATATAGAAACAATAAACAAGAAAGGAGAATACCATGAAAAAACTCTTTGTCATCATCGCCTTGCTAATCGCAACCTCGGCGGTATCAGCCAACTCAATCCGCTACTTCACTCGCAGTCAAGCGGCCCGTGTGGTTTCGTACCTCAACGCACAGGACGAACTTATGATATACTGCGGGTACGAATACGAGATCGAGACCTACGTCATCATCTCCGACGTGTGGGCCGAGCGGTTCAACTCAGCTTATTATGAGGTCTGGATTTATGGCTTTGACGCATACACCGGCGACGAAATATATATGCCACTCGACCTCAACTGTGTGTGGCTGTTCAGCGGACACCACGTCTACAGCGCAGCCCGCTACCTGCGGTTCCGCACCTCGGCCTCGGTGCCTACAATAACATGGTACGTGCCGACCTACAACCACTTCACACGCATACCGCACCGTCACGGATATGTGCGCACCTACCACTACGATGTGCACACCTACGGCTGGATGCCTCCAGTGCCGCCACCTCCGGGACACCATCCCGCACCGGGCTATGTCGCTTACCCGCCTTACTACACCCGTACTCCGCAAACCCCTGCACCCAGACCTGAAAATGTATGGACACCAGGCGCCGACAAGCCGATAGTTGTAACTGGAACCCGTGGCAGCTCGACCTCGACAACCGAGCGTCCCACAACCCGCACCTCGACAGTAACACCTACTACCACAACGGGCAGCAGCAGTCGTGGAGGTTCAAGCAGCAGTGCCACAACCGGTAGCAGCAGTCGCGGAGGTTCAAGCAGCAGTGCCACAACCGGTAGCAGTAGCCGTGGGAAGACAACCACCACCGAAACAGAAAATAAGCGTGGCAAGGATGTGACTCCCTCGTCCAGAAGCAACAGCCGCGACGGCAGCAACACCACATCACGCGAAAAATCGTCCAGCTCTCGTGGTTCGAAAACCTCGTCAACTCGCGGCAGATGAACACCACGAATAATATAAAAGAAAGTGAGTTGGTCCTGTCACCCGAAGGTCGTCTCTACCACATCGGATTGACAGGACCGACTCTTGCCGACGATATCATTCTCGTCGGCGACCCGGGTAGGGTGGAGATGTTCCGCAAATTTTTCGACTCGGTGGAGTATGAGTCCCACAACCGCGAAATGGTCGCTTTGACCGGCAGCATACGCAGCCATCGTCTCACCGTACTTTCGACGGGAATGGGTTGCGATAACATCGACATTGTTATGACCGAACTCGACGCTGCCGCCAACATCGACCTCGCCACCCGTCGCCCACGGACCGAACGCCGACGTTTGCGGATGGTCCGTATCGGAACCTGCGGCTCGTTGCAGCCTGATGTCGAATGCGGCTCTTACGTCGCTTCCCGCTACGTTGTCGGGATGGACGGTTTGCTGAACTATTACACTTTCGACGAGTCGCTTTTCGAACAGGCGATGAACGACTCTTTCTGCCGCCACATGAATTTCGACGGTCGTTTCGCAAAGCCATATTCAGTGCAGTCCAGCCGCAACCTCATCGACAACATCGGCCAAGGTATGCACCGTGTCGTAACGGCCACGGCTCCGGGCTTCTATGGCCCACAGGGTCGCCATGTGGCTTTGAAGCCGAGCATCGACAACCTCAACGAGCGTTTGGCTGAATTTGAGTGGGATGGGTGCAAATTGACCAACCTCGAAATGGAAACTTCGGCCATTTACGGTTTTGCCCGAGCTCTCGGACACGAGGCTTTGACAGTATGTCTGGTCATTGCCAACCGCCCGACCGGCAAATTTCTCAACACCTACCACGATGAGATGCAACGCTTGATAGAAACCGTCGTCAATCGTTTTGTTAAAATCTAAATCAAAGTAATTCAATTATTTGTATAAATCAAACGGGCTGTCTTTCGACAGCCCGTTTGACCCTAAATAACTATGAAAAAACTACTACTAATAGGTTGTTTGAAAAACCTATCGTAATATTTGTATCACTTTTTTTAATTTTCTTGCAAAAAATTGCAAAAAAAATCGTATTTTTGCAAAAATTTTTTCAAACATCATGAAAAGCATAGCAATACTCACTGGCGGTGGTCCCGCTCCCGGAATGAATACAGTGGTGGCTTCGGTCGCCAAAACCTTTTTGCGCGACGGCTATCGCGTCATCGGTCTTCATGGCGGCTACAGCGCCCTGTTCACCGACAAGCCCCGTATGCAAGATCTCGATTTCCTTACAGCCGACGAAATTTTCAACAAAGGCGGCTCAATCCTTAAGATGAGCCGTTTCAAACCCACCCCCGAGGATTTCGAGCAGCGTTTTAACCTAAAGCTTTTCACCGACAATGAGATTAAGCTTCTCGTCACTGTCGGTGGCGACGATACCGCTTCGACAGCCAACCGTATTGCCAAATTCCTGGCCGACAAGCACTATCCCATCGCCAACATCCACGTCCCCAAGACCATCGACAACGACCTGCCGCTGCCTAACAGCAGCCCCACCTTCGGCTACAACAGCGCAAAGGCCCAGGGTTGTGTGCTCGCTACCGCAGTCATGGAGGACGCCCGCACCAGCGAGAACTGGTTCGTGGTCAGCGCCATGGGCCGTTCGGCCGGCCATCTGGCCCTCGGCATTGCAGGTGCCTGCCATTATCCCATGGTCATCATCCCCGAGTTCTTCAACAAGACTGAAATCACTGTCGAGAAGATTATCAACATGGTGGTCTCATGCATCATCAAACGCAAGCTGATGGGTATCAACTACGGTGCCGCCATGATTTCGGAGGGTGTCTTCCACAGCCTCAGCGACGAAGAAATCAAGAACTCTGGCATCCATTTCAGCTACGACGAGCACGGCCATCCTGAACTCGGCAAGGTTTCGAAGGCTCACATCTTCAACGACCTGCTGGAGCGCAAAGCCAAGGAAATCGGCCTCAAGGTGAAGACCCGTCCCGTGGAGGTAGGCTACGAAATCCGTTGCCATACCCCCATCGCTTTCGACCTCACCTATTGCTCGCTGATGGGTATGGGGGTCCACACGCTCTTCAACCAGGGCTGCACCGGCTGCATGGTGTATGTCGACCAACAGGGCAACGTCAGCCCGCTGTACCTCAAGGACCTGCAGGACCCCGCCACCGGCAAGATTCCGCCGCGTCTGGTCAACGTCAACAGCAACAAGGTCATGTCCTACGTCAACGACATCATGGACTACATCACTCCCGCCGATTACGAGGCCGCGAAGAAATACGTCGCCAACCCCGAGGAATATGACTTCAAGAAAATCCTTAACTGGTAATATTACAATGAAAAGTGAAAAGCGAAAAGTGTTATCTCTGCGGCGCCCCGTCGTATGCATGGCGCTTTTCGCTTTTCTCTTCTCGCTATTCACCCCAACGGCCTATGGCCAGACGAAGCAGCAGCTCGAAAAAGACAAGGCCAAGGTCGAACAGGAAATCAAAAACCTGAACAACGAGCTCGCCAAAACCAAGCGCGGCAGCAAGCAGAGCGCCAACCAGCTGCAGATATTAGGCAAAAAAATAAACGAGCGCACGAGGCTCATCAACAACCTCAACGGCCAGATGAACCTCCTCAACATCCAGATTGTGCAGACGCAGGACAGCATCAACGTCATGCGCTCGCGCATCGACAGCCTCAAGGCCGAATACGCCGCCGTCACCCGCAAGCTCTATTCCGAGCGCGGCAACCTTGACAAACTCGTGCTTGTGCTCGACACCAAGTCGTACAACACCGCCTACCTGCGCACCAAGTATTTCCGCGACTATAGTCGCTACCGCCGTCGCCAGGCCGGCTACATACGCCAGCGAGAGGACGAACTGATGGTTGCCACCCTCGACCTCAACCGCCAGCAGCGCGAGAAATCGACGCTCATCGTTCAGGAAAAACGCCAGCAGGAAGAGCTGACCAAAGAACAGAAACAGCAGCAAAAACTGCTCAACAGCGCGAAACAGCGCGAGAAAACCCTGCAGCAGCAAATCAAGGACAAAGAAAAGCAGAAAGCACAGCTGCAGCAGCAGATTCAGCGCATTGTGAACGAAGAGGTCGCCAAAGCCGCAAAGAACAAGAAAGGCACACCCACATCGACCGGCAAGGGCGGCAGCACCGTCACATCGTCGTCGACTTCGGCTGCCGACGCGGCTCTGAGCGACGACTTCGCCTCCAACAAAGGCCGTTTCTCGTGGCCTGTCTACTACAAGAGCGTTTCGCGCGAATACGGCCGCTACACCCACAGCTCCGGCGGTCAGAACATGAACTACGGCATCGACCTCGTGTGCGCCTCGGGCACCGCGGTGACGGCCATATTCAACGGCACCGTCACCCGCGTGTTCACCTGCCCCAACGGCACCAAGGGCATCATCGTCCGCCATGGCGACTACATGAGCGTCTACGCCAACATGGGTTCCGTCGCCGTCAAGGAGGGCGCCAAGGTCACAACCAAGCAAAACCTCGGCACCGTCTACACCAACAGCGACGGCGTGGCCGAGTTCAGTTTCCAAATATGGCGCGGTACCAATTCGCAGAACCCGCGCGACTGGCTGCGTAAAACCTGACACCATGCGCGAGAACCTCTATTTTATCACCGACGCCCACCTCGGCAGCGGCCCCGACTCGCCCCAGCGTGAACGGGAATTGTGCCGTTTCCTCGACACCATCAAGGACCGCTGCCACACCCTCGTGCTGCTCGGCGATATGTTCGATTTCTGGTTCTCGTACCGCTATGTCGTGCCACGCGGCCACGTGCGTCTGCTCGGCAAGCTCGCCGAGCTGGCCGATAGCGGCATCAAGATGCATTTCTTCACCGGCAACCATGATATGTGGACTTTCGACTACCTCGAACGCGAAATCGGCCTCGTCCAGCACGAGGAGCCGATTGCCATGGAGTTCGACGGCAAACGCTTCCTCATCGGCCACGGCGACGGCCTGGACCGCACCGACAAGTCGTTCAACCGCATCAGGCGCGTATTCCACAACCGTTTCTGCCAGCGTATGTTCGCCCTGCTGCCGTCGGGGCTCACCTTCGGAATTGCCGTAAACTGGAGCGACAGCAACAAGGTCAAACATTCCCGCCAGGACACTCTGCACTACCTTGGCGACGACCGCGAAGGCATCGTGCAATACTGCAATGAGCGCCTCGCCGGCGAGCATTTCGACTACTGCGTGTTCGGCCACCGCCACACACCTGTCGTGCGCCAAATCCAGCCCGGCACAACCTACGTCAACGTAGGCGACTGGATGCTGAACCGCAATTACGCCGTCTACACCCCCGGCCAGGGCCTGCATCTATACGACCTGAAGACCGACAAGGAAGTCATCTAACACACCCTTTCTTCGCCCCCCAATCGACCCCGGGCCGACTCCGTCGATCCCTATCCGAAGTATGTCCGAACCAAGGCCGACCTAAGGCCGAACCAAACCCGAGGAGAGTCTATTTAACTCATTAATTTTCAACAATTTATATAAATTGCTGATTTTCTGCAGATTACAAATTCATTCCAAATCCCCCCCTCTAAGATAGAGGGGGTGCCCTTCAGGGCAGGGGCGTATGCGAAAAGTGATTTAGCCCACCCCGCCTTTCAGGCACCACTCCAAGGAGGGGAATGCTGCTGCTGGACATTCTTTTCTCCCCTCCTTTGAAGGGGTGGCGCGAAGCGACGGGGTGGGTTACAACAAAATAATGAAGGCGGCTCGCTTCGCTCGCCGCCTTTTTCGTTTGTAGTCTGTTGGAAAATTACCTGACTATCGTGATTTTATGAGCCGGACGGTTGTTGACCCGGATGAAGTAGATGCCGCTGGCCGGAACGCGGATTTCGGTGCGCGGACTGCGGATGGCGACAGCTGTCAGGCGGCGTCCGCTGACGTCGTAGAGCGATGCCGTGCCACTCGTCTCGCCGTCGATGACGATAGCGCCGTCGGAGAGGTAAATCTTGGTCTGGCTGGCGTTGGGATTCTCGATATCGAGGTACACGGTATCATAAATGTACAGGGTGTCATGCAGATAGATGGTGTCGTGCGTGACCACTGTTATTGTGTCGTGGATAAAAACCGTGTCGACGGTTGAATTGGTGTCGGGCTCGACGGCGGTGGTGTCGTTGGCTGGAAACGTCAGGGTGTCGATATACGGCTTATGGTTTTGCGACGTGATGGCCAGGTTGTAGGAGCCGTCGGCCAGACTGCTGTACGACAATGTTGCTGCACCGTTGGCGCCGGCGTAGGCCGCTGCGATGAGGTTGAGCTGGTTGTCGGTCAGGGCAACGTAGGCGTAGGGGTCGGTGGTGACGCTGAGTGATGTGGCGGTCAGATTGCCGATGTTGGCCGTTGCGTCGGCAGCGATGCCGAGCCACGGCATAAGCGACGGATCGCCCATGAGTGTGTAGGTTTCGGCATAGTATGTCGGGAAGTCGTAGACGTAGTAGGTGCCCTCGTAGTAGCCACTGTAGACTCCGGCGTTTATGACCTGCAAGTTGCCGGCCAGAAGCATGGCACCAGCCGAGGTGGCATATTTGTTGTAGGCTTCGTTGTGGGTGTGGAACAGGCGGTCGTACATGCCGAGGTAGTTCGAGTTGTAGGTGGCGTTCATTGTGCCGCTGATGTTGGAGCGTTTGCCGACGGCCCAGTAGAAATCTTGGACCCAGAATGTTTCGTTGGTGGCACCGATATAAGCCACCGCACCGGCGTTGCTGCCTTTGCGCAGGAGAGCCTCGCCGAGGCAAACATCCTCGTTGAAGCGGTTGCTGAGGCAGCAGTTGCCTATCATGAAGGAGGGCTTGTTGTTGTTTGACATCGACGATACGTGCGACACATTAAATTGAGGGCTGTACCACATTGTCACGTCGCCGTGGGCGCTGTAGTTAATCCAGCCAGCCCCTGAGTTGTAGAGGTTGCGCAGCGTGGAAGCGGTACTCTGAGCATTGGACGAGCCCGTGACCGTCACTCCAGAGGGGGCGTAGGATGTGTTGTTTTTGTAGTAATACACTGAAGTGTAGCCGTTTGTGGAGTTGACGTAGTATTTGGCGACATAGTCCATGGTCGGGTCGGCGCGCTCATAGCCGTTGTCGCCCGATTGGCCGCCGTCGACGCCGGCCACAAGGATGCCTGTGCCGAGATACGACGGGTCGGACATTGTGTAGCGCTCATACATGAGGGTTTTGGTGACGATGTTGTTGATCTGGGTGTTGGCGCGGGCCGAGAAACGTCCGTAGTAGGCTTCGGGCAGCAGGTCGTCGCCGCTCCAAGTGGCATAATACAAATCGGTTACGAATTGGTCGACACCGAAATTATTATACAGGTCGGAGGTGCTGATAGTTGTGGTGAAAGCCGGAATGAGGTTGTCGTCGCCAACCAGCAGGACATAAGTCGGGGCAGGGTTTTGTTCGGTTGCTTCGGTGTACAGATTGCGAAGGTAGTTGCTTATGGACGTGGTGGTTGTGCCGACTGAGGCGTCGTCAGTGTAGACCACGTCGACGATAAAGCCGGTGAGACGTTTCCAATTGACGAAATTGTCGAGTCGGCCGCGGAAAGCCGGAGCACTGACTATGACCATTCGTACCGGTGCAGTGGTGCGAACCGCTTTAGTAGGCAGGTTGTTGATGGTTTGGCCCAGCGAAAAGGCCGGCGAGTGGTAGCGGCTGAAGAGTTGTTCGGTGGCTTTACGGTCGGAGTTTGTGAATCGGACAGTTATGTCGGCCTGACGGCAAACGACAATCTGGCCACTGACAGGGTTGTAGCTGACTGGAGCGAAGCCGAGGGTGGCCAGACGACGGTCGCGGGCGGTACCAAGATAGTTGACGGTGGTTAAAGGCATATGGTAGAACGAGTCGGTAAGATATGCCTTGTCGTCAATGACAAAAATGTGTGCCGAAGTGTCGGATTTTGAACGCGGACGCTGCTGAGGGACAACACGATGGGCGACGTCGTTGATGGTATCGAACACTGTGTTGCTGATTTCGACAACGAAATTCTCACACACAGGCACCTCGATATTCCGTTTCATGACAGGGAGTTTCGGACGTCCGATTTCGCCACGGTTGATATAGCCGTCGAGCGTGATTTCGCTGTAGATGCTGCCGTTCTGCAACGTTGTCGTTATATATGGTCTCGGGGTGACGACCTGAATTTGCAGATAGTCGCAATCGTCGTGCAAAACATTGATTTCTTGCGCGTTTGCGGCCGCGAAAAATGCCGAAGCTATTAATAATGTGGTGAATAGACGTTTCATTTTCGTAAAATTATTTGTGCAAAGTTACGAATAAAAAATAGAAATTCATAATTTTTTTATTGCTGCGACAACTGGAAACGCATCCGCTCGACGGTGTTTTTGAAGTGGATGGTGTGGGGATTGTCGGGCTGCCGTTCCTGCAAGCCGTCGAGCACAAACTCGTAGTAGTCGAAGTTGCTTTCCGGCGCTATCAGTGGACGGTTGTTGAACGGTTTGTATAGCGCTATCAACGTTGCCAACGAGCCGGGGTTTTCCTCGATAAAACGGCACACATAGTCCTGTTGGGCGGTAAAGGCCAGACGGTAAATCGAGTCGGTTTCGGCTTTTTTGGCCTTGACCTGAGCCTCGGTTGCAAGTCCGTCGGCTTGCAGCTGTTTGTAGTAATTGGTGGTGTCGACGAGTTCGATAATCAAGCGCGAGCCGTCGTTGGTGTAGTCCTGCAGCTGCCACAGCAGGATTGATTGCGGCGAGCCTGTAACATTGTAAGTCATCGACAAATTGCGATAATCGCCTGTGATGTCGATTTTTTCGCCGTAGTCGGGCAAAAGGATGATGTAGTTGTCGGCAGTTGTGTGAAGGTTGTAGAGGCTTTGGTACGGCATCTTGTAGCTATACTTGAAGTGACCTTGGTTGTCGAGTTTGATGGAGTCGATAAACAGAGTACCTTCGGGAGTCAATTCTTCCAGATAGATGGTTTTGTTAGCTCCATTTTCGAGAGTTCCTCTAATTGTGAAACTGTTTTTATCGCAGGCCGAAAAAAATATTGCCACAAAAATGGCCAAAATGATAATGGTGCGGTTTGTTTTCATTTTCAAGTGTTTAAAAAATCAATTATTGTCAATGCCGTCATCGCTTCGACCACTACTGGCAGGCGGTGGATATGGCACAGGTCGTGTCGACCTTTGACTTCGATGGTTGAAATTTTGCCGTCGGAGCTCAGGCAATCAATAGGACGAGGCAGGGTAGGGGCTGCATGAAAGTGTACCCGGAATTCGATTGGCATACCGTTGCTGATTCCGCCTTGAATGCCGCCGCAGTGATTGGTGACAGTGTGGCCGTCGGGGAGCCATTGGTCGACATATTCGCTCCCCGTCATTGTGGATGCGGCTGTTCCAATGCCCATCTCGAAGGCTGTTGCTGAAGGAATACTCATAGCAGCGAACGCAAGCGCGGCGTTAAGACGACCAAAAACGGGGTTGCCTATGCCGGCACGAAGTCCGTCGACACGGCACGAAATCACGCCTCCGCGAGTATCGTCGGGCTTTTGCGGAGCGAGACTGTCAACCGTTGCGGCGATATTAATATTCTGATTTTTAAGTATCTGCTTGGATATGGCTCCAGCGACAACGCGAGCCACTGTTTCGCGTCCCGAACTACGTCCGCCGCCGCGATGGTCGTGTATGCCGTAGCGAGCCTGATAGGTGAAGTCGGCGTGTCCGGGGCGGCAATATTCACGCAAGCATTCGTAGTCCCCAGGTCGAGCGTCGCTATTCTTTATAATAAAAGCAATAGGGGTACCGAGAGTGATACCGTTGAGCAATCCAGACAGAAAATCGACCTTGTCAGGTTCTTGGCGCTGAGTGGTTTCGTCATTGCCTCCGCGACGACGTGCCAACTCGGCCTCGATGGCATCAAAATCCAACTTGATGTTTGCGGGACATCCATCAATAATACCACCAACGGCGAGCCCGTGAGACTCGCCGAAAGTTGTTAAACGGAAATTATGGCCCAACGTGTTCATCGCGTGGGGTTGATTTCAATCAGTTCGACTTCAAAAATCAGTGTCGAACCGGCTGGGATTGAGCCTTGCTGGCGTGTGCCGTAGCCGAGGTTGTAAGGGATGTAGAGTTTATATACGGAGCCTTCATCCATAATCTGCAATCCTTCGGTCCAGCCGGGAATGACCTGATTGAGGGCAAATGTAACGGGTTCGCCGCGGTCTTTACTGCTGTCGAACTTGGTACCGTTGATAAGGGTACCGGTATAGTGGACTTTGACGCGGTCGGTGGCTTTCGGGTGTTTGCCGTTACCAGCTTTGATACGCTGATATTTAAGGCCGCTGGCGGTGGTATAGACCGACTTATTGTTTGAAATCATTTTCAAATAAGCCTCGCCGTCGGCTATATTCTTCTCGGCATCAGGGTTTTGACGACGTTCGAATTCCATCTGGAAACGCTGCAGCAGAGGCTGTGCGGTTGCGTCGGTCAAAAAGTTTTTGCCGTGAGCGAAATCCAGCATCGACTGTGCAGCCGCTTCGAGATTGATTCCGATTTTCTGCGAGGTCCAGCCCATAGACACTTCTCGTCCAATGGCATACGAGGCCGAATCGTTAAAAGACTTAATCGCGACACCGGCTTCAGCTTTTTTAAGCTTTTGTTGTGACTCGTCAAACTGGACTTTAAGTTTGTCGTAAGCCTCGGCTTTTGCACGGAGCTCATTGTACTGGGCTTCCGTCATGGTTGCTTTTCCACGTTTGATAGTAACGTCTTGTGCAAAGGCTGCCTGCGAACAAATGAGTGCGCAGGCAGCAATGATGATTGATTTTTTCATTGTTTATTTGTATTCTTTTGCAGGGATTCCATCGAGAACTTCTTTTCCGCAGATGGCGAGTGCAAGCATCTCGTTTTCACCTTTATAAATCTTGACAGGGGCAATCCAGCCAACGCGATCGATTATCATCTGCATCCAGGGTTTGCTGTAGGCTATGCCGCCGGTGAGGATTATGGCGTCGACTTTACCTTTGACGACAGCAGCCAAACGGCTGATTTCCATAGAAACCTGATAAGTGAAGGCATCAACCAGCAACTGGCATTTCTTGTCGCCGGCAAGGGCTTTCTTTTCAACCTCGTAGGCATCGTTAGTGCCAAGGTAAGCCACGAAACCACCTTCGGCAGTGACCATCTTTTTCAATTTGGCTTCGTCGTATTTGCCGCTGCAAGCAACCTCTATAAGTTTGGAGGCATTGATGGAGCCACAACGGGTTGGCGAGAAGGCACCGAGACCGCAGAGGGCGCGGTTGACTTCAGTGACACGGCCGTGCTCATGAACACCCACGCTGACACCGCCACCCATGTGGGCGATGATGAGGTTGAGGTCTTCGTAGTGCTTGCCAAGTTCGCGAGCGTAAAGTTTTGCGGTCATTTTCTGGTTGAGGCAGTGCCAAATAACGCCTTCGCGGCTGGGGTCGAGGTCGAAAACAGGATGTCCGCTTATTTTTGCAAACTCAGGACGTTCATCGACAATGCCGGGGTCGGCAATATAGGCACATTCGAGACCTATTTCACGTGCAATGGCATCGCTGATGAGTGCGCCAAGATTGCAGGCATGTTTGCCTTGGATACCGGCGTGGCATTCTTCTTTCATGAGGTCGTTGACACGGTAGCAACCGCTTTCGCAAGGACGGGTGAGGCCGCCGCGACCCATTACAATCGCGATGGTATCTGTTCCAATGCCGTGACGTTTGAGCATATCGAGGATGGCTCCTTTGCGGTAGTCGAACTGGTCGGCCACTTCTTTGTACTTCTGAATCTCCTCAATCTGGTGGGAGAGATTTTCGGTGAAGACTTCGGTTTCGCCTTCGTAAACAGCTGCTTTGGTGGAGGTTGCACCGGGGTTGATGACCAATGTATACTTCTTGTTGCTCATGGTTTATGTGTATTATTTTTGTTATTTTTTATCGTTAAAATCAGGTGCAAAGATACTATTTTTTTTTGATTTTTTAGTTTTTTTAACAAAAAAAATGAAATATTTTTGCGGTCGCATCGTTATTTCTCTCGTTGGCGTTTGATTAGGAACGGCATTAGGATTTGGTCGAAACCGCGTCCCACATCGACAGGCTGATAATCTATATTATATTGAATAGCGCGTTGTTTCAGTTCCGATTGTTGGCGATGCATTTCGCTGCGATAGGTTTCGGCCACTTCCGCTGGTTGCACTTTCAGCCGTTGTCCGGTTTCGAGGTCAATGAATATGTGAGGGCGGTTGTCGAACTCAAAATCAAGCTCCCGGGCAAGTTCGAAAGTGTGGAAAAACAACACCTCATGCTTACAATGGCGGAGATGGCGCAAAGCGTCGAACAACTCGTCGCGTTCCTTTTCAGTGCCGACAAAAGCGTCGGTGAAGATAATCACCATGGAGCGGCGATGTAATTGTTCGGCAGTGAGATGAAGCGATTCGGCCACCGAGGCTGTCGATTTGCGTTTGTCGTCGGCGTTGACAGGTTTGAGTAGCGGTTCGAGCAGCGAATAAATGTATTGCTGATGAGTTCGGCTACTGCGAGTCGGGGTGCTGAGGTCGATATGGTCGCTGAACAAAGTGAGCCCGAAAGCGTCGCGTTGACGCAAAAGCAATTCCGTCAATGCCGCGGTGGCATAGACACTGAAAGTCAGCTTGTTTGGGTGTTTCAAATCACCTTGTCCCTCGACGGGGAAAAACATCGAGCCGCTTTGGTCGATTATCAGTTGGCAACGCAGGTTTGTTTCTTCCTCGAAGGTCTTGACAAACAGTTTGTCGGTGCGGCCGTAGAGTTTCCAGTCGATGTTACGGGTCGATTCGCCGTTATTGTACTGTCTGTGCTCGGAAAACTCGACAGAGAAACCGTGGAACGGACTTCTATGCAGGCCTGTGATGAAACCTTCGACAACTTGCCGTGCAAAAAAGTCGAGCGATTTGTATCTTTCGAGTTCTTCAAACATTCAGCGGAGAGAGCTACTACAGCAGGGCGTTGATTTTTTCGGTGAGGGTGTTTTTGGAGACGAGGCCGACACTTTTGTCGACAGCGTTGCCGTCTTTGAAGAAAAGGACTGTCGGGACGTTGCGGATACGGAACTGGGCGGCGAGGTCGCTGCATTCGTCGACGTCGGCGGTACCGACCATCACGCGGCCTTCATATTCGGCGGCTATTTCCTCGACAATGGGGGCCAGAGCCTTGCAGGGTCCGCACCAGGTGGCGCCGAAATCGACCATGGCAGGCTTGCCGGAGTTAATAATCTCGTTGAAGTTTGCTTCTGTAACTGTGTGTGCCATAATTATTTATGCTATTTGTTTATGTATTTAAGTTTTGTACAAAGATAGTTATTTTTTTTGGTTCCGCAACAGGCAAAAACGAAAGTTTTTCCATATTTTGAGATGAGATTTGTTAATTGGCGAAATATCAAAGCGTTATGGTTGATATTTTTTTTGACTTGAAAAAAAAATATTTTTTTTCGCCTTTTTATATACTTTTATCCTTATTTTTGCGTTATTGTTTTATGCAATTTCGAATACTGAAAATATCATTGTGCGTGATTGTGGCGTTTTTTGCCCTGCCGGCGACCGCTCAGACCGAGCCGGAGGCCGACGCTATAATGCGCCAGTACAATGAATCCTACGACAGCCTGCTCAACAGCTACTATATGCGCCGCTACGCCCGCAATCATTCTCATCGCAACCACACTATCGGGGCGCAGGATTTCAGCCAGGTGCCCGATTCGGTCATCATCTCGCGTCTCAATTCGCTGCACACCGTTATACCCATGACTTTCAACGACGAGGTCCGCTCCTACATCCGGATGTACCTCAACCGTATGTCGACCCGCTTGGATGTGATGCAGACCCTTTGCGAGTATTATCACCCCATGTTCGAGGAGGTGCTGAACCGCTACGACGTGCCCGAGGAACTGAAATACCTCACCATCGTCGAGTCGGCCATGAACCCCATGGCAACTTCGCGTGTCGGTGCCGCTGGCCTTTGGCAGTTCATGTACACCACCGGCAAGAGTTACGACCTTGAGGTCAATTCCATCGTCGACGACCGCCGCGACCCTTACAAGTCAACTGTCGCCGCAGCGCATTTCCTGAGCGACCTGCACACCGTGTTCAACGACTGGACGCTGGCCATAGCGGCCTACAACTGTGGCCCCGGCAACATCAACAAGGCCATAGCCCGTTCGGGAGGCAAACGCGATTTTTGGGAGATTTACTACTACCTGCCACGTGAGACCCGCGGCTATATACCCGCTTTCATCGCCGCCACTTACGTGATGAATTTCTACACCGACCACGGCCTCAAATGCAGCAAAATCAACCTCCCGATACATAGCGACACCCTGATGGTCCACGACGATGTGCTGTTCCATTACGTGAGCCAGTACACCGGCATCGACATCGACGAGCTGCGCACCCTCAATCCGCAATACCGCGCCGATTTCATCCCGGCCTCGTCGGGCAACTATTCGCTCTGCCTGCCGACCGGCAAAATCAAGGATTTTATCGCCGCCGAGGATTCCATCTACGCCCACACCCGCGATTCGGTCACGCGCAAGCCCGTCAAGCTCACCAAGCCCGCCGGCGGCACCCACACATCAGGTGGCAAGGTCTACTACACGGTGCGCAAAGGCGACACCCTGTCGAAAATCGCCTCCAAACACGGCATCAGCGTGGCCACCCTCAAGAAACGCAACGGTATGTCGTCGGACCGCATCCGCGTCGGCCAGAAACTGAAAATCAAATAATCGTCATAGCTTCATCCTCATCAACAAGCATTATGAAAGAAGTATTACTCAAAATATGGAAGGTCGTCCGCAACAAATATGTGCTGGCCACGATAATATTCCTGCTCGTGCTGCTGTTTTTCGACGAGTACAACCTGATGGACACCCGCCGCGTCAGCAAGCAGGTCAATGCTTTGAAGGCTGAGGAGAAACAGCTTCGCGACGACATGGTGGCCGACAGCCTGAGAGCCGTTGCTTTGCGCAACGACCTCGACGCGCTCGAACGCTATGGCCGCGAGAACTACTACATGAAGCGCAGCGACGAGGATATTTACGTAATAAAAGACAAACGGAAATGAGGCGCGCAATTATTTATATCATCTTTGCGGCCTCGGTGATGTTTTCGGGCTGCGAAACCTTGAGGAACTTCATGGCCAAGGACCTCGAGGAGGAGGATTTCATCATCGGCAAACTGTATGAAGACGAATATGTCGCCGAAACCCCTGTGGCGGTGAAGCCCGTGCAAAAACAGAACGGCAAGGCCGAAAAAGCCAAAACCAACCCCCTCGGCCTGTCCTACAATGCTTCCGACAACACCAAACTCTACGAAACCATCGGCTCGTGGATTGGCGTCCCTTACAAATACGGCGGCACCACACGCGACGGCATCGACTGCTCGGCCTTCGTGGGCGTTATATATAAAGAGGTGTACGGCTTGACGCTGCGCCGCACCGCCAACGATATGCAGCAGGATGTCCGCCTCATCGACCGCGACCGCCTGCGTGAAGGCGACTTGCTGTTCTTCACCAACAGCAAGGGCAAGGTTTCGCACGTCGGCATTTACCTCAAGGAGGGTCTATTCGCCCACTCGTCGACCTCCAACGGCGTTTCCATCAGCCGTCTGACCGACACATACTGGACAAAACATTTCTATCGTGGCGGTCGCCACAAAAAGTTCTCTGACTGAGGCATTTAACCCACTCGACATCGGTTCTCGTCGCCTGCTGGGCATACAAACCCGAAGCAAGGCCGATGTAAGGCCGAACCAAACCCGACCCGAACCCATCTTATACCTTGATTTTCAATAGGTTATATTAATTGGTATTAAAATATTGGAAATCAGTTAGTTGGAATGTGACGACTAAAAATCGAGGTCGCTGAAGCGGCGTTTGCCGAGCAGGTAGTAGTCGGTGAGGAGGTGACGGGGGTAGATGCAGCTCACTTTGCGCTGCGTCAATGCGGCTCGTTTGGCCTTCAGCGCTGGTTTCCACGAATGGAATTCACGGTGGGCCTTGACGACAGCGCGGAACTCGCCAGCTTTGCCTTCGGCCAGGAATTTCAGCGCGGCGACGTAATCGAGAAGTATCCGTATGACGATAATTCTATGCAACTCGTTCTGCGGCAGGTTTTTGTACAACATCGACAGGTTGTTGCGGAAGTTGAGCTGGGTCTTGAACGGCGAGCTTTTGGGAAGTGTTCCGCCGCCCACGTGGTAGAGCACCGAATCGGGACAGTAGGCCAAGCGGTAGCCGGCGTTTTTGGCTCGCCAGCAGAAGTCGATTTCCTCCATATGTGCGAAGAAGTCGTCGTCGAGGCCACCCAGTTGGCGCCACACGTCGGCGCGCACGAACATGGCGGCTCCCGTGGCCCAGAAAATCTCGCACCGGTCGTTGTATTGTCCGTGGTCCTGTTCGAGGGTGTTGAACATACGTCCGCGGCAGAAGGGGTAGCCGAAATGGTCGATGAAGCCGCCTGCACCGCCTGCATACTCGAAAGTGTCCTTCTGGTCGTACATCATCAGTTTGGGCTGCGCGATGGCTATTTCGGGGTCCGATTCCATCATGTCGACGACAGGGGCGACCCAGCCGGGTGTGCATTCCACGTCGTCGTTCAAAAGCACGAAGTAGTCGGCCTCGACCTGGGCAAGGGCGCGGTTGTAGCCGCCTGCGAAACCATAGTTGCGGTCGAGAGGTATGGTGCGCAGGGTGGGGTAGTTGGCGGCGAGAAAAGCGAGCGAGTCGTCGGTCGACCCGTTGTCGGCCACGATGACCTCGGCGTCTGTGTTTGCAATCACCGACGGAAGGAATTGCTCGAGAAAATGACGCCCGTTCCAGTTGAGTATGACGACTGCTGTTTTTTTCATGGTTTGATGATTTTCAGAGTTCCGTTTTTAAGTATGCGGCCCTCGTGGGTGAGTTTCCATCGGCGGTGGCTCCAGAGCCAGTATTCGGGCCTGTTGTTGATGATGCGTTCGAGATGTTCGGCGTAAGCCTGGGTGATGCTGTAGGGGGCTGCGTCGGCAGGGTTGGTGCAGAGCTCGCTGAATACGACCTCGTAGCGTCCGCGACGCACTTTCTTTACCTCGTAGAAGAGAACAGGGTAGTTGTATTTGCGGGCGAAATGCTCGGCACCGTAGAGGAAGGCGGTGTCGTGGTTCAGGAAGTTGGTCCAGTAACTTTTGTGGGGGTTCGATGGCGACTGGTCGCTCAACATCATGTAGGCGCATGGGACGCGGTGGCTGTCGTAGTAGGCAAAGCACTGACGGACGTCGGTCTGGTCGACAACCTCGGTGCCGTAGCGGGTGCGCCGGCGTGTGACCCACTGGGCTATGCTCTTGTTGTCCAAGGGTTTGCCTACACCTACGCCGTGGTGCAGCAGCTGCATATTGAGCGACGAAACCATGTACTCCCAGTTGTTGTAGTGGGCCGACATGAGGATGACGCTTTGCCCGTTTTCGTAATAGCGGTCTATTATTTGCCGATTGGCAATGCGGTAACGTTTCTTGATTTGCGGCGGAGTGGCGAACAGGTTGAAGAACCCTTCGACCAAAAGGTCGGACAGGTGGCGGTAGAAACGGCGTTCAATACGTCGCAGTTCCTTTTTGCTTTTGTTGGGGAACGACGCTGACAGGTTGTCGCGCACCACTCGCCGGCGATAGCCCAGCAGGCGGCATACGACAAGATAGATTATGTCAGCGATAACGTACATGGCTTGTTGCTGATTTTTTAATATCCGCGTTGGAATTGTTTTCCGACTTCGCCGATGGCGTTTTCAGGCAGCTGGCGGTTGCTGAGGACCTGTTCCCACTTCATATCCTGAATCTCGCCTTTGGCGTTGGAGTGCAGCAGTTTGTAGTATCCGCTGCGGAACTCGTCCCAGAAAATGAACACACGGTTAGGCTGGTCGGCTTTGGGCTGGTTGTAACGCCACAGCTGATAGGGCAGATAGTAGATGTGGCCCATACTGCCCTCATATTCATTTGAAAACTCGTTGTTGCCGGCAGAAGTCGTGGTTCCGACAAAGTTTTTCTCGTCGCGCACAAAATCCGGCGGGCCGTATTGCAGATATACGCGGCCGCGATCGGTGTGGTGGCCGGGTGTCAGCGGGTAGCTGAACTCCTTGAGCACATAGTCAACCAGCACACGGTAGTCGTTCCAAGCCTTTGCTGGACTGATAGGGTTGCGTTTGGCCCAGAAATTGTAAAGGTAGGCCTGCTTTTTATCGAGTGACTTGCTTTTGATGACCTCTTTTGCGGCTTTACGCTCGTCGGGCGACGAGATGTGCATCAGTGCATCGATATAGGTGTTGAGCACCGCCGTGTCGGTGTATTGGGCGGCGAAAGTGGCGGCGTAGTCGGAAAGCGGCTCGGGTTCGACATTGGGATTGGAGCGGAAGAACGGCAGTTTCTTGTACAGCAGGGTCTCGCCGTCGCGGTTGAGCACCTCGACCATAAGGTTGTAATGGCCAGAAGGTAATTTCGATATATCGATGGTGCCAAAAACAGGAATGATTTTCGAGGCCGATTGACGCTTGCTGACGATGTCGGTTACGCGGGCGCCGGTTTCGAAGTCCTCTATGTAGTAGCAGGTGACTACAGCGTCCTTACCAACCTCTGAATCAATGTTATAAACCTCGTAGTAATAGCTAATCTGTTTGATGCTCTCGGGCAGGTAGTCGTTGATATAGGGCTCCATGTCGTAGCCATGACGCGAAAAAACGTTAGGGTTGGTTGTTTTGGTTGCCGACGCTATCAGCTGAAGGCTCGACATGGCAGGGCGGTCCTGCTCATAAAACACGATGAGTTTATCGCTAACATTCACAGGCTTTGCGTTCGAAACCACGTCGCGGATGGTTATGTCGAGGTCGTATATGCCGTTGGCGAGAGAAAAGCGCTGGAGATCGATGACGTTGAATCCCAAAGTGTTCGTGTCGTTGACGACAGGACTGTTGAGGTTGTATTTCTTCCAGTAACACACCGAGTCGCCGATTTTTGCAATGAGTGTGATTTCAGCAGTGGCACGGAATTTGCCGGGCTCAATCTCGGCGAATGTCATAGTCCATGCGTCGAACGACAGGCAGGTTTCGACATAGTGGCTATTTTGCTCGGGGATGGTGAACGTGGCGTAACTGAAAACGGCCGAAATGTTCTTGCTCTGCGCTGATACAGCAAGTGTTAGGCTAACTGCAAGTAAATATAGTGACAACTTTTTCATATCGATACATTTTGATTTATTAACGCAAAAATGCATTTTTTATTATATGCGCGAACAACTTTTTTTAGCGAAATAACATTATTTAACTTTCCTCGTGGTAGTAAACCTTGTAGAACTTGCCTTTTTCGTCCTCACCCTGCTCGATTAGTTTTCGGTCGCCGTGTACGTATATGTGGAAGTTTTTGTCAAGTTTTATCACGCTCTTGAATGCCCGTTGCTGTTTTTTGACGGCTTCGTCGTTGATGGCGAACGAGTCCTGCAAAACCACGTCGTTGTCGCGCTGCCAATCATTGCGGAACTGCTTAAAGCTGTCGATTAATTCAGGCTGTTCAATTACCTCATTGGCAAATGATTGTACATCAAAATTTTCGTTTTGCTTGAAGTATTTCACACTACGGTTCAGCATATCTGCCTGATCGGCTTTCGTAACGCCTTCGAACTGTTGCGGAAGTTCATCGGTGACGAATTTTTTGTAAGCCGCCAACTCGCTGTGGGTGTTGAAATATTCGTCCTCGCGTTGGCAAAGGCCGAGGAATTGGTCGCGCCAATATGCGGCATCAGCGCCTCGGTTGGTTATGTCGACAACGCTTACTACGAAGCCCTTGTCTCGTTCCATATTGAAAATCAACGCACCTTTGTCGAGCTTGTTGACGCTTATGCCAGTTTCCGTTTCAAGAGCAAAGTTGTTTTCGTCTTCATGTAGTACTTTAATAAATCGTTCTTTATTCTCTGATTTAAAAAGACCTATGCAATCTGTTTCTTTGCCCATTATTTGGCATTGGTTGAAGTAAACCACGAAAAAATCGCCTCCTTTTATATTGGGTTTTGTACAAGCGTCATATAGTAATGTGGCAAGTTTTTTGGATACATCGAGTATATTGTCTGGATTATCGAAAATGTCGCTTGCACAGTCATATACGCCATCGCTTTCTTGTCGCAAATGGAAATATTCCTCGGCTTTGAATGGCGAAATGAAATACTGTGCCAATGTGTCCTGCAATTGTTGCGACAACTGTAAAGGACGCTCGGAAAGTACATACCCTTCTTGCGCTGTCGTGTTCCCAACTCTATGTAGCACAACTGATTGTATCGCGTTTGAGTCAAATATCGGCATTTTGTTCTGTCTTAAAATCGGTTTGCAAAATTAATAAAAAAATCCGATTTGTGTTGTAATTGAAAAAAAAATCGTAATTTTGCACCCCGAAATTTTAATATAATAAAGTATATGACATCGTCAGAAATACGCTCGCATTTTTTGAAATTCTTTGAGTCGAAGCAACATCATGTCGTTCCCAGTTCACCGATGGTGGTGAAAAACGACCCGACCCTTATGTTTACCAACGCTGGAATGAACCAGTTCAAGGACATTTTCCTCGGCAATGCCGCCGCACCTTATCCACGTGCCTGCGATGCTCAGAAGTGCCTGCGTGTCAGCGGAAAACACAACGACCTCGAGGAGGTCGGCCACGACACGTATCACCACACAATGTTCGAGATGTTGGGAAACTGGTCGTTTGGCGACTACTTTAAGAAAGAGGCCATTGCATACGCTTGGGAGTTCTTGACGGATGTCATGAAGATTGACAAAGCCAACCTTTATGTCACCGTTTTTGGCGGTGATGAGAAGGACGGCCTGGAAATGGATACAGAAGCCTATGAGTACTGGAAAGCGCACATCGCCGAAGACCGCATTTTGAAAGGTTCGAAGAAAGACAATTTCTGGGAGATGGGCGATCAGGGTCCCTGCGGCCCTTGCAGCGAAATCCACGTTGATATTCGTCCCGACAGTGAGAAGGCTCTTGTTTCCGGTCGTGATTTGGTCAACAAGGACAACCCGCAGGTGATTGAGATATGGAATCTCGTCTTCATGCAGTTCAACCGCCTCTCGAACGGCACTCTTGAACCGCTGAAAGCCAAGCATATAGATACTGGTATGGGTTTCGAACGTCTGTGTATGGTTCTGCAAGGCAAACGCTCAAACTATGACACCGATGTCTTCCAGCCTCTTATTCAAGCTATTGCGACAAAAGCTGGAAAACCTTATGGCTCAGACGAGAAGTGCGACGTGGCCATGCGTGTGTGCGCAGACCACCTGCGCGCTGTCAGTTTCAGTATTGCCGATGGACAATTGCCGTCGAATGCCAAAGCAGGCTATGTCATCCGTCGCATTCTTCGTCGTGCTGTGCGCTATGGATATACATTCCTCGGTTTCGACCAGCCATTCTTGTGCACACTCGTCCCAATGCTTGTCGAACAGATGGGTGCCCAGTATCCCGAGCTGAAAAAGCAGCAACAACTCATTGAACGTATTGTCAACGAAGAAGAACAGTCGTTCCTGAGGACCCTCGCTGGTGGTATTCGCCGTTTCGAAGACTATGTCGCTACTCATACGTCTGATGCGACAAAAACCGTCGACGGGGCTTTTGCTTTCGAACTGTTTGATACATACGGTTTCCCAATCGATTTGACACGGTTGATGGCAACCGAAAAGGGTTGGCAAGTCGATATGGACGGTTTTGAGAAAGGTTTGCAGGAGCAGAAGCAACGCAGTCGCGCTGCTTCGGCCGTCGAGAACGGCGACTGGGTCGAGTTGATGCCCGGTGTAGAACAGCAGTTTATAGGTTACGACACAACCGAAGCTGAAGTCCGCATTGCCCGCTACCGTCAGGTTAAGACAAAGGACAAAGTCCTGTTCCAGCTCGTTTTTGACAAAACCCCATTCTATGGCGAGAGTGGCGGTCAAGTCGGTGATACCGGCACAGTGACGTCTCAAAATGAGACGATTACAATCGTCGATACGAAAAAGGAGAATAACCTTATTGTTCATATATGCACCGAGTTGCCGACCTCGCTCGAGGTTAAATTCAAGGCTGAAGTCAACAAGGAGCGTCGCGAGGCCATTGAGAACAACCATTCCGCCACACACCTCATGCACAAGGCATTGCGCACTGTCCTCGGCACCCATGTCGAGCAAAAAGGCTCGAGCGTTGACGCACAGCGACTGCGTTTCGACTTTAGTCATTTCGCAAAACTTAGCCACGAGGAAATCCGTGAAGTTGAAAGACTTGTCAACATCGATATCCGTCGCAACCTTGCTCTCGAAGAGCACCGTGCAATGCCGATTGCCGAGGCGCAAAAACTTGGAGCCATGGCACTGTTTGGTGAAAAATACGGTGAATTCGTACGTGTTGTAAAATATGGCGAGAGTGTCGAGTTTTGTGGTGGCACTCATGTTCCGGCCACAGGTCGGATCGGCTCGTTCCGCATAGTCAGTGAAGGTGCGGTGGCTGCAGGAATGCGTAGAATTGAAGCTGTAACATCGTCGGCAGCAGATAATTATAATAATGAACTTCAAGATCAACTTGAAGCCTTGAAAGAGATGTTGAAAGGTGCCAAGGACATCGCTGCCGCTGTCGGAAAACTGCAAGAAGAGAACGCTGCATTGCGCTCGCAGATTGATGAATTCCAACGTATGCGCAATGCCGAAATCGCGCGAGAATACGCCGCAAAAATCGATGATAACCCGATTGTATCGGAGATTGTCGATTTCGACTTGAACGTTGTTCGCGACAATCTTGTGCAACTACGCAACACCCATCCCGACATGGCTCTGATACTTGGCAGTTCATTCGGCGACAAGCCGTCGTTGCTCATCGTTTTGGGGCAGAATCGTGTCGACGCCGGTGCCAATGCTGGCCAGATGGTACGTACCGCAGGCAAGGAAATACAAGGCGGCGGTGGCGGACAGGCTCATTTCGCAACTGCCGGTGGCCGAAATCTTGCTGGATTGCAAGCCGCTGTCGACGCCGCAAAGTCGCTGCTTATCTGATTGTTCATAAATTATTTTGCCATATCAGTTTTTTTTCGTACTTTTGCATTTCGGTATGAAGAATTTATGGCAAACTCTGGCAATGGTTCGCCGCTGCGACAACCCGTTGTTTTGGCGGCGGGTGTTCTATGTGGCTCTGCAAAGTCTGTTGCCGGTGGCAGGCCTCTACATTCTGAAATTACTGGTTGACGAGGTGACGAACAATGTATCGTCAGGAGTTTTCTCGGGAATGTTGCCTGTTTTGGCTGGACTTTTCGCCGTGATATATTTGCTGCAAAGGCTTACGGGGACGTTACTGGGTATCAATAGCGACGTGATGTCGCAAAAAATCATCGACTATGTGAGCGAACTCGTTCAGCGACAGGCATCGACGCTCGACATGAGTTTCTATGACAGTCCGTCGTATCACGACACGCTTCACCGGGCGCAGCAGGAAATTTCATCGCGACCGATACAGGTGGTCGGCAACTTCATGTCGCTTGCAGGTTCGCTGATTTCACTCACAGGTGCAGCCGTTCTTATAGCTGGATCCTCATGGCTTTTGATATTTGTTATGTTGGCGGCCGCGTTGCCAACAGCGTTTGTCAGGTTCGCCAAAGCCCGCAACATCTACAGCTTCCGACGCGAGAGTACGCCTACCGTCAGACTAACTAACTACTATTCGGCTCTACTGACGCAAAAGACTCCGGCCGCCGAGTTGAGAGCTCTTGGGTTGGCCCCGTTTTTCAGACACCGTTTTGTTGAAAGCCGCCATAAAATAGTTGTAAAGTTAATCAAAATCTCGCGCAAGCTCGGCCGCTACGACGCACTGTGCTCCATAGTCGAAACTTTAGCCCTGCTGGTTGCATTGGTCATGATGCTCAACAGCACCTATAATGGAGCTATGACAATCGGCTCGTTTGTCATGGTTTTCGAGGCGTTCCGTCGCGGAATGGGTTATCTGCAGACAGCGGTCGGCGCAGTGTCGGGACTTTACGACAACCGGCTTTTCCTCGGCAACCTCTTTGAGTTCCTTTCGCTCCAGTCGGCAATAACCGATGACGGTGACGGCGAGCCATTTCCCGAATGCGCCGAAACGATAGAGTTTCACGACATCACGTTCCGTTATCCCGACATGAACCGTGACGTGCTCTCGCATTTCAACCTTACCGCTCGTCGTGGAGAGATAACACGTATCGAAGGCGAGAACGGATTCGGCAAGACAACTTTGCTCAAACTTTTGCTACGTTTGTATGAGCCTGAAAATGGGTATATTACCGTAAACGGGACGGACTTGCGTCGTATTAACATCGGCAAAGTACGTTCAAACTTGGGAGTTATGTTTCAGGAAACCATCCGCTACAACTGCACCGTGGCCGAAAACATTGCTTTCGGACGCGTCAACAGCCCGATTGACAGGCAGTTGATGATTCGTGCAGCCCGTATGGCAGGAGTCGATAAGATTATAGAGAAGCTTCCAAATGGTTATGACACCCTGCTGGGGAGAATGTTTGACGACGGTGCAGAACTGAGTATGGGACAATGGCAGCGCATTGCGTTGGCACGGCTCATTTATAAAGACCCGCAGGTCATGTTGTTCGACGAGCCGACGGCGTGGCTCGACGCCAAAGCCCGTGAAAACTTCTATGAGATGTTGGAAACCTTGAAAGAAAACAAAATCATAATCTTAATATCACATTCACAATGAATTACGAACTAACACAAATATCCCCGAAAACTTACGAGGGGAATTTAATTTTCCTGCTCGGCGGCGACGTTGCCGAGCGTAATCTTCCTCTTGGTAAAAAAGAAGCCGAACTGCTACGTGAGCGCCGAGCCGAGAAAAAAGACTGCATAGTGCGTTTTGACCGTCTGCCGTATTACACCTACATTGTCTCGTTCGACAGCGAGAAACCTGCGGCTGAGTGTCAGGAACTTTTACGACGTTCGGCTGACGCCCTGCGCAATATGATGATTGCCGACAAAGCGACAGACGCAGGCTTGTCGGGCGAAGGGGTCATCCCCGAGGAGATGATAGCCTTCATTGAAGGTCTCACACTTTCCGACTATTCTTTCGACCGCTACAAGACCAAACAGCCTGAACATATTGGTACACTGGCGGTTGACAGTCGTTTTTTCGCTACAGATGAGTTTGAGTCAAACTGCAAACTTTGGAACAGGATATTTTGGTGCCGCGAGTGGGTCAACCTGCCTGTCCAAGACCTCAAAGCCGCACAATTTGCCGATGAACTTGCCTCGATAGCTTCAGACCTCGGCGTATCGTGCACGGTTTTCAATAAACGCCAAATAGAGTCGTTGCGTATGGGCGGATTATTGGCTGTTAACCGTGGCAGTGTTGATGAACCACGTTTTGTGGTACTTGAATACAAACCAGCCAATGCTGTAAATTCCAAACCTTTAGCTTTGGTCGGTAAAGGCATAATGTACGACACGGGCGGACTCAACATCAAGCCCGACGACTATATGCAAGAGATGAAATCCGACATGGCCGGTGCGGCTACCATGGCTTCGGCTCTATTTGCCGCTGCCGACAACGAGTTGCCGGTTCACGTTGTGGCGTTACTTCCTATGACCGACAACCGCCCGGGTTTCAATGCATATGCTGCTGACGACATTCTGTCAATGTATGATGGAACGACTGTCGAGGTCATCAATACCGATGCCGAGGGACGTCTGATTTTGGCCGACGCAATTGCCTACGCCGTCAAAAACTACGACCCCGAACTCATTATCGACGCAGCAACGTTGACTGGTGCCGCTGTCCGTGCTATCTCGACTTTCGGGATTGCCGCTATGCAGCAGAACGCCGACAACCCGTACAACCTACTTAACATCGTTGGCAACCAGGTTTATGAACGACTTGTGCAATTCCCGTTCTGGAAAGAATATGATGAACTCATAAAATCCGAAGTCGCCGACATCAAGAATTGTGGCATCGCGCAGGCCGGCACAATCACCGCCGGTAAATTCCTCGCCCATTTTGCCAAAGAGGTACCCTACATCCACCTTGACATAGCCGGTGTGGCCTATTTTAGCAAGAAACAGCATTATTACAACGTTGGCGCATCAGGCTACGGAATCCGCCTGTTGTATGCTTTCATGCAAACTTACGACCTTTTGAACAAATAATAACGCTGCGAAACAATTTTTTTTACAAAAACGCGTTATATAAAAAATTGACATTGAAAATGGAAAAAAATCAAGAAAAACGCATACGTCTGGCCATCACGCATGGCGACATCAACGGTATTGGTTATGAAGTGATTCTCAAAACTTTCAACGACAGCCGAATGTTCGAACGTTGCACACCGGTGCTCTACGGCTCGTCGAAAGTGGCTTCGTACCACAAAAAACTTTTGCCAGACCATCAGGAGGTTATGTTCAACGCAATCCGCGATGCGTCGGAAGCTGTGGACAAAAAATTCAACATCGTCAACTTGACTCAGGACGAAATAAAAATCGATCTTGGAAAATCGACCGAAACAGCAGGCTATCTCTCGCGTGTGGCTCTCAACCGTGCATGTGCCGACCTGAAAGCCGGATTGGTCGACGCCCTCGTCACCGCGCCAATCAACAAACGCAATATACAGGCACCAGACTTCGATTTTCCAGGCCATACCGAGTATCTTTCGCATCAGTTTGGTTGCTCGAGCCTCATGCTTATGGTATGCGATCGCATACGTATCGGCATCGTAACCAACCACTTGGCATTGAAAGATGTTCCCAACGCACTGACCCACAATCTGCTTTACGACAAGATGATGCTCATGAACGAAAGTCTGAAACGCGATTTTGGTATAACAATGCCAAAAATTGCCGTTTTAGCTCTTGACCCTCATGCTGGCGACAACGGCGTCATTGGCGATTTCGACATGAAAGTCATCAAACCCGTAATAGACGAGGTCCAAGGCAAAGGTGTTTTAGCATATGGCCCGTTCCCGTCCGATGGCTTTTTTGGTTCCAACGAGTTCAACAATTTCGACGGCGTACTCGCGTTATATCACGACCAGGGCCTGATTCCGTTTAAACTCATGTCGTTCACAGAAGGTGTCAACTACACTGCTGGCCTGCCATATGTGCGTACAAGCCCGGCTCATGGCACTGCTTACGACATCGCTGGAAAGGACCGCGCATCCGAGCAATCATTCCGCTCGGCCGTGTATCTGGCTTGCAACATAATCAGAAACCGTTTGGAATACGACGACCTGACCGCCAATCCTCTCAAGTAATGCAATGAAAAAACTTCTCCTCATCGACGGAATGGCTGCTGTGTACAGAGCCTATTACGCTCTTAACCGCAACCCACGTGTTAATTCTAAAGGATTTAACACGTCGGCCATTCTTGGCTTCACGACCAGCTTGCTCGACCTCATCAAGCAGCAAAAACCAACCCATGTCGGGGTGGCTTTCGATGTGCAGGAACCTACTTTCCGCCATGAGATGTACGCCGAATACAAAGCCAACCGCGATGCCATGCCCGAAGAGATTCAACTTGCATTGCCATTTATTAGGGAAATTATTGACGCACTCCACATCCCGATACTGACTTGTTGCGGCTACGAGGCCGACGACGTCATCGGAACCATCGCCCACAGAGCCGAAGAGTCTGGTTTTGACGCTGTTTTGATGGTGACGCCCGACAAGGATTTTGGTCAGCTTGTGACCGATCGTATCCGCATTTATCGTCATGGTCGTATGGGCAAGCCCGACCAAATCATGGGTATTGCCGAAGTGCTTGAGAAGTTCGGCATTAAACGCTGCAGTCAAGTCATCGACCTGCTCGGTTTGTGGGGTGATGCCAGCGACAACATTCCCGGTGTCAAAGGAGTAGGGGAGAAGACCGCCAAAAAACTCATCGTGCAGTTCGACTCAATCGAAAACATGATTGAACACGCTGATGAGATTGCCAACGACAAGATACGCGAGCTAATTAAAACCAACGCCGAGAGTGCCCTGTTCTCGAAACAGTTGGCCACGATTTGTACAACTGTGCCTATCGAATTTAACGAAGCTGACTTAGCCTTGAGCGAGCCCGATTATCCGAAACTGAAGGAGTTGTTCGACTACCTTGAGTTTCGTCAGCTGGCAAAGCGTGTTTTCACTGACCTCACTGTCTCGAACCCAGAATCAGCCATGCTGTTCGCTACGAAAGCGGCACCAGTACAATCCAAGGAACCCCAGACACCACAACCATCGTTATTCGACCAGCCAGAAATACCGCTTGCTGCAGCGCCACACAACGACATCAGTATCGTCGACAAAATACCTGCCGACGGCGACGTGGCCATCTATATCGACGGACCAACAATAGCATTGGCTTCCGATGCCGATTCAGCCTACCTCTGCCGTGTGTCCGATATCGACGTCGACGCTTTACGCCGTTTGCTCACAAATCCAAAGAGCCTCAAACTCTGCCACAACGTCAAGAACCTCAAATACATACTTCGCGAACTTGACATTCAGATACAGGGCGAGATATTCGACCTGCAACTTGCCCATTACCTCATCGACGCCGAAGCGCGCCATACCCTCGACTTCATCAGTGGTGCTTTTCTTAACACCAACCCTGAAACACCGCAAGAACTGGTATCTTCAATGTGGTCACTTTATCCGCTCCTGTCGTCCAAACTGCGCGAAGCCAACCTTGGGCACCTCTACACCGACATTGAATTGCCTTTGGTCGATGTTTTGATTGACATGGAAACCGAAGGCGTCCGTATCGATGTTGATGCTCTTCGCAGTTACTCCGCCACTTTGTCAGAGGAGCGCAACGCCCTCGAGCAGGAAATCTACAAACTGGCTGATTGTCAATTTAATATCAGCTCGCCAAAACAACTCGGCGAAGTGCTGTACGAGAAACTCAAGATTACCGACAAGCCTCCGCGCACAGCCACCAAACAATACTCCACCGCCGAGGACGTGATGGTCAAACTCAAGGACAGTCATCCGATTGTTGGCAAAATTCTTGAATGGCGCTCACTTACCAAGCTCATCGGCACCTATCTTGACAGTTTCCCGAAACTCATAAACCCCGCCACAAACCGACTCCATACAATCTATAACCAGACTGTGACCGCCACTGGCCGTCTGTCGTCGTCGTCGCCTAACTTGCAGAACATCCCCATCCGCACCGAACGCGGCCGTGAGATACGTCGTGCTTTCGTCGCACGTAACGACGATTATTTGCTTCTTGCCGCCGACTACTCGCAAATCGAGCTCCGTATTATCGCTTCGCTGGCTCACGACCGCCACATGGCCGAGGCTTTCGCCAACCATTACGACATCCACGCCGCGACGGCAGCAAAGATTTTTGGCCTCGACATCAGCCAAGTCAGCAAGGAGCAGCGCCGCAACGCCAAATCAGTCAACTTTGGCATTGTGTACGGCATAAGTGCATTCGGCCTCAGCGAACAGCTCGGCATTCCGCGCAAACAGGCCACCGAACTCATCAACGAATACTTCGCGCAATATCCTGACATCAAAAATTATATCGACGGCAACGTGGCTTTCGCCAGACAGCACGGCTACGCGCAGACCCTTCTCGGCCGCCGTCGTTACCTCACCGACATCAACAGCCGCAATGCCGCCGCCCGCAGTTTTGCCGAACGCAACGCCGTAAATATGCCAATTCAAGGGTCTTCGGCCGACATGATAAAAATTGCGATGGTGCGCATCCATAAACGTTTCGCCGACGAAAAACTCAAAACGAAGATGATTCTTCAGGTTCACGACGAGCTGGTGTTCGACCTGTACAAACCCGAGGAGGCTCGTGTGCGCGAAATTGTCGAAACCGAGATGAAAAACGCCCTGCCGCTCGACGGTGTCGACATCGAAGTCGGCATCGACGTAGGTCCCGATTGGCTAACCGCCCACTAATCTTTTTTTATTAACAGGTACAATATTTCGAACCTAATTCCGTTATCGTTATTATGAAACGTATCCTTTTTGCCCTCATCATGCTGACGGCCTTGAGCGCCGCAGCCCAGCGTCCAACCGTCGTGGTCGTGCCCGACAAACCTACTGCAATCGAGCAACTTGCCGCCGACGAGCTCTGCCATTTCGGCAACCTGCAATCGGTGTCCGAGTCTAAATGCACCGTCGGCGAAGGCCGTATCTTTATCGGCGCAACAAAAAAAATGTCCGACAGCAAAGTCAAGTTCACCCCCGACAGCTACAGAATGTTCGGCGACGGAATGGACCTTTACATTTACGGACCCGAAGGCAAAGGCACTCTCTACGGCGTGTACGACTACCTCGAGAACTTCCTCGGTTGGCGCTGCTACACACCCGACTGCATCGTGAAAGTTCGTGAGCCCAAAGTTATGCTACCTGTGTGCGACACGCTTGTCGTGCCGTCGTTCGAATACCGCGAGGTTCTTTATTACTACCCTAACCACAGCCGCCGTTACGCCGACTGGCACCACCTGCACAACCGTGCCGACCTGAACCGCGAATGGGGTATGTTTGTCCACACTTTCAAGGACCTTATTCCCGCCGACCGCTATTTTGCCAAACACCCCGACTGGTTCTCGATGCGCAATGGTCGTCGTGTGCGCGACGGACAGCTCTGCCTCACCAACCCCAAGGTGCTTAAAGAGCTCTGCAAAAATCTGTCGGATGCCATGGCCCGCAACCCGGAAGCCACCGTGTGGTCGGTTTCGAACAACGACAACTACAACGCCTGCCAGTGTCCCGACTGCCTCCGATCCGACTCCCTATATGGCGGTCCCAGTGGGACGCTGCTCCGTTTTGTCAACGAAGTGGCCCGTCGTTTCCCGAACAAAACAATATCGACGCTCGCTTACCAATACACCCGCAAGGCCCCAGAAGGGCAGCTGGTGCGTCCCGAGCCCAACGTCAACATCATGCTCTGTTCCATCGAGTGTGGCCGCGAAAAACCGGTTCAGGGCGACAAGTCATTCCACGCCGACATGAAGGAATGGCGCGAGCTGACCGACAACATCTTCATGTGGGACTATATCGTACAGTTCCGCAACTTCTGGAACCCGTTTCCCAACCTGCACGTGCTGCAGCCCAACCTTAAGTATTTCCGCGACAACGGTGTTCGCATGATGTTCGAACAGGCCACCGGCGAGAACAACATCACCTCGTGGATGGACATCCGCTGCTACCTGACCGCCAAGTTGCTCTGGAACGCCGACGCCAACACCGACGCCATATTGACTGACTTCTGTAACGGCTACTATGGTCGCGCAGGCGTATATATTAAAGGTATTATCGACACTATGACCGCTGCTTTGGTGGCTTCGGGCCAGCGTCTGGACATTTACGGCTATCCCGTCGACGGTGCCAACGGCTACTTGTCGCCGAAACGTATGGCGCAGTACGAGGAGATGATTGGCGAGGCTTTCCGTGTCGAGAAGGACAAAGCCATTCGCCAGCGTGTGGCGGAATTTGCTGCGGCTCTCGACTTTGCACAAATCGAGCTGCAGGCCATGGGATTCATGCCGTCGACTGGCGACGAGCTCCGTGACCGTATCGAAAGTTTTACCCAGTATCTCGAAAACGACCTGCACGTTCCTCAGATGATGGAAATGGGCTGCACTCCGGCCGAATACCGCCAGATTATGAGTCGCTTTGTCGAGAAAAATTTCGGCAGCAGACCTCGCTATGAACACAAAATGTTCACCCAGCCCAAGGCTCCCTACAACACGGCCTCGCTCACCGACGGCAAGGGAGGCATCATGGACTATCGCAACCGCTGGCTCGGGTGGTTCGGCGACTCGATCGATGTCATTGTCAGCCTCAACCCCGACTCAATCTACAGCAGTGTCTCGATGGACTTCTATTTCTACCCGCTGTCGTGGATTTTCCTGCCGCAGCACATCGAATATCAGGTATCGGACGACGGCACAACATGGCAGAAATTAGCTGAATTCAACCCGGTCAACCCCGAAATCCTGGCCACTCCGGACATCAAAACCTTCCGCGCCGACTTCAAACCTCGCAAAATCAATCTGTTGCGTGTTGTTGCCAAGCCCTTGCCCGAAATACCGGCCTGGCACCGTGCCACCGGCGAGAAGCCGTGGATTTTCACCGACGAAATCGTTGTAAAAGGTGAACCTCGGCAAACCGACAACTCGATATTCAGCCCAACCCGATAATAAACAATAGTGGAAACAATAAAAAAAATATACAAGATAGGCTATGGCCCGAGCAGTAGCCACACGATGGGGCCGAATCGCGCGGCGGAGATGTTCGCCAAGCGCAACAAGAATGCCGCCCGTTTTCGCGTCACCCTCTACGGTTCCCTTGCCGCCACAGGTCGCGGGCACCACACCGACCTGGCCGTCACTCGAGGCCTCGCGCCAAAGGATACCGAGATTGTCTGGCGCGCCGATGTCGTCAAGCCGTTCCATCCTAACGGAATGTTCTTCGAAGCCATCGACGGACAGGGTGGGGTGGTCGACTCGTGGCTCGTCTACAGCATAGGTGGCGGCTATCTGGCCACCGAAGAGGGCGATGTGCCGCTCGGTATCACTCCCGAAGGCGAAGTGTACCCGCACAAGACCATGAAAGAAATCATGGAGTATATCGACAAGGAAGGCCTCAGCTTCTGGGAATATGTGGAGCAGTGCGAGGATGGCACCCTCTGGTTCTATCTCGAGGAGATGTGGCAGCAGATGCAGCAAACCATCGAGGAGGGTTTGCAGGACGACCGCGTCATAGCCGGCGGGTTGCACCTGCGTTCAAAAGCCCACCAGTATTTCATCCGCGCCTCGGCCTTCAAGCCTTCGCTGCAGAACCGCGCCCTCGTGATCGCCTACGCCCTGGCCACCAGCGAGCAGAACGCCTGCGGCGGCCGCATAGTCACCGCGCCAACCTGCGGCAGTAGCGGTGTGCTGCCGGCTGTGCTGTACCACTTGAAGAAAAACCACGACTTCAGCGATCGCGAAATACTGCGCGCCATGGCCACCGCCGGACTCTTCGCCAACGTCATCAAGACCAACGCCTCGATAAGTGGCGCCGAAGCAGGTTGCCAAGCCGAGGTCGGCAGCGCCTGCGTGATGGCCGCCGTGGCCAGCAACCAGCTGTTCGGCGGCAGCCCCAAGCAGATTGAATATGCCGCCGAGATGGCCATGGAACACAACCTCGGCCTCACTTGCGACCCGCTGTGCGGCCTGGTGCAGATTCCCTGTATCGAGCGCAACGCCATGGCTGCCCTCCGTGCCCTCGACATCAATATCTACGCCATGATGTCCGACGGACGCCACATCATCTCATTCGACAAAGTGGTGAAAACCATGAAGTTGACCGGCAAGGACATCCCGAGCCTCTACAAGGAAACATCGCTCGGAGGCCTCGCCCTCAACGACTGAATCGCAACCGAACATCCCGTTCTTATATACGATTTGCCAAAGTGTTGAAAATCAATACTTTGGCAAATTTAATTTAAAATCCTCATTATCAAGTGGTTGGATAGGTTCGGGTCGTATTAAGGTCGGCCTTACATCGGCCTTGCCTCGGCTTAGTATTTCCCGGGGGCGAAAAAAGCCCGACCATGATATTGGTCGGGCTTGATTTACAACTGTTTAAATATGCTATTCGGTTTCAACCGAAGCCATATTGCTCTCGTTGATGGCTTGCGACAACTGTGCCGAGGTGTCGCCGGTAACGATGTCGAAGGTCACTTTCTCGTCCAGCTCCTCGCCGGTGGTGGTGATGCGGATGGTGTCGCCCGGGAGGATGTCGGCTTTGATGATTTCGTCGGCAAGGTCGTCTTCGATGTAGCGCTGGATTGAGCGTTTGAGCGGACGTGCACCGTACTGTTCGTCCCAACCTTTGCGCAGCAGGAAATCCTTGGCTTTCTCGTCGATTTCGATGCCGAAGCCCATTTGTTTGACACGTTTGAAGAGGCCGCGCAGTTCGATTTCGATAATGCGATGTATGTCGTCGCGCTTGAGGCTGTTGAAGTAGACGATGTCGTCAATGCGGTTCAGAAATTCGGGGGCGAAAGTCTTTTTGAGCGATTTTTCGATGACGTCGCGCTGCAGGGCGTCCTTTTCGGCCTCGCGGGTGCTGGTGTTGAAGCCCACGCCGGTGCCGAAGTCCTTGAGCTGGCGGCTGCCGATATTGGAAGTCATGATGATAATCGTGTTCTTGAAATCGACCTTGCGGCCCATGCCGTCGGTCAACTGGCCGTCTTCCAACACTTGAAGCAGCACGTTGAACACATCGGGGTGAGCCTTTTCAATCTCGTCCAGCAGGACGATAGAGTAGGGCTTGCGCCGCAC
>CADCPQ010000137.1 GCA_902803395.1 uncultured Bacteroidota bacterium | reverse complement strand
GGCGGTGCCGGCAATGGCGCCGGTGTTGCCAGTGTGACCGCTGATGTTGACATTGTCGAGCACCAGGTTGCGCACAGTGCCGGTGAGGGTCTCGAAGAGAGGAGAGGAGAGGCCGGAGATACGGTAGGGCATGTGGGTGGCGGGATCGATGGCGGCTTCGAGCGTGCCGTTGAAGGTGGTGACGCCGGGCGTGCCACTGGTGATGTCCTGCGTGATGACATAGTGGCCGTCGGCGTCGTTTATATCGCTTAGCGAGGTTATGTCGGTTTGGGCAATGGCGCTGAAGGATATTAGTACAAACGCTAATGTGGCGGTAAGTGATGAGCAGAATTTGTGTTTTTTGTCAAGTATTAGCATGGTTATTTTAGTTGTATATATTTGGACACCATTATGTTATACATAATGGGTGTAGCGTATCAAGGCTGCAAAGATACAAAAATAATTTAATATATGGATTTTTTTATGCCTAAAATTCAATGTACACGCGCACAAAGCCGAAGCAAGGCCGAACTAAATACGACCCGAACCCGACCAATATAGTAGTTGTCAGCGAGTTAGAACTCGCTGCTGTCGTGGGTGGGTGGAGGTGTGGGTCGGCGACGCTCTTTGATGATGCTTTGGTCGGCTTTGTATTCGCGGTTTTCGCCCTTGCGCGGCCGGCTGATGCCGAAGTAGGTTTTGTTGAGGTGGAGGCGGCGTGTGCGGAGGGTGAAGTTCTCGAAATCGAGAATCCATTCGGGGTCGAACGGCTCGTACTGGAAGCGCACCTCGAAGTGGAGGTGTGGGCCGGTGGAGCGTCCGGTGCTGCCGCCGAGGCCAATGATGTCGCCGGCTTTGACGCGCTGGTTGCGGCGGACGTTGATTTTGGAGAGGTGGCCGTAGACGGTTTCGAGGCCATTGTAGTGGCGGACGACGATGCAGTTGCCGTAGCCGCCCATGGGTTTGGCGAGGCGGACGACGCCGTCGAAGGCGCAGCTTACGGGGTCGCCGGTGTGGAGCTGGATGTCGACGCCGCGGTGGGCGCGTTCCCAGCGCCAGCCGTAGGGCGACGACTTGGTGTTGCGCACCGGGAAGCAGAATTCGCTACTGTCCTTGACGAGCCGCAGGATGACCTCGTCGGGCAGCGACGAAAGGGGTATCTCCTCGGCTTTGACGCGGCGGTCGGAGAAGGCTGTGCCGTACCACAGCAGCGAGGGCAACCCGATAGCAGCCGAGTCGACGGCTGGCTGGCTGACGTTTTTTTCGGCCTGAGGCTTGGCTTTGGCGGGCGGCTTTTCGTCTTTGCTTTTCTTGGTTCGTTTTGTCTCTGGTTGCGTTGTGACAGGCGTGGCGGTGGGCTGTTTTTCGGCCAGTTCGATGCGCCGGTAGATTATTGAGTCGTAGTATGATACGCTGCTTTTCGTGGTGCCGCTCTGAGTGGTCGAAGTCTGTGCCTGAAGGCCGAGTGCGGCGACCGTCAGGAGTGGCAGAAGCAGTGCTTTTATGCCCCGTCGCAAACGTGCCGGAAGGATGCCCCACAACTCGCGGTATTTGGCCACCGTGCGTCGCGCCACGGGGTAGCCCTGGGCTTTGAGCTCGGCGGCGATGGCCTCGTCGGTGAGGGGGTGGGAGGGGTCCTCGGCCTCCACGATGGCGGTCATGCGGTCGCGCACGGCCTCGATGCTGACTTCGTCGCCGCTGCCGGTGGTGAATCCCGAGGGGCAGAGGTCGCTCAGAGGCAGGGTGCCGTACTCGGTTTGCACATATTTGCTGTTGAGCAGCCGCGACACCGTCGAGATGTCCATGCCGATGGCCTTGGAGATGTCGGCGAGCTTCAGCGGCACCATATCGTTAGTATCGCCCGTGAGGAAAAACTTGCGCTGTTTGGCAATAAAAAAATCCATCAAGGCGCTGATGGTGGTGTGGCGCTGGCTGAGGAGCGTGATGAAGGCGTTGGCGTCGCCCGACTTGTCTTTCAGGAACTTGTATGTCTCGCGTTCGGACGGGTTGCGACGCGGCGCCGACTCGAACTGCTGCAGCATGGCGGCGTAGTAGGGGCTTATGCGCAGCTGCGGCAGGTGGCGGTCGTTGACTACGTAGCCGAGGCGGTCGCCCTCGCGTGTAACGGTGACGTCGGGGTAGACGATCTGGGTGTCGGCCGGGTCGGTCGACTCGGTGGCGCCAGGCTTGGGGTTGAGTCGGCGTATGCAACTTATGGCGGCCTCGAGCTGGGAGGTCGAGAGTCCGAGTTCGAGACGTATTTTCTCGAACTTATTGTGGCTGAAATCGTTGAAGCAGAGGTCGACGATCGACGCGGCGTGACGCACCGGGCCGAGCCCGAGGTCCATGCGGTGGAGTTGCAGCGAGAGGCATTCTTGAAGGTTGCGGGCCGCTATGCCGGCGGGTTCGAGGCTCTGCACCGTGTGCAGCACCTGTTCCACTTCGTCGGGTGTGGTTTCGATGCCCTGCCGGAAAGCCATGTCGTTGGCGATGAGGCCGATGTCGCGGCTGAGGTAGCCCGAGTCGTCGAGGCTCCCGATGAGCACCCGGCCTATGCTTTTGTGGCGTTCGCTGATGTGCAGCTGGTTGAGTTGGTCGACGAGGTTCTCGCTCAGCGACTGTTCCGACGTTACCAGCGGCTCGCGCTGGCGGATGTTGGGGTCGCGTTCCTGGCGGGCGCGGTAGGCGTAGTCGTCGTCATCGTCGCCCATGAGGCTGTGCCAGTCGGAGATGTCGTCGGAGTCCCTGTTGTCGAGCGGTTCGGCCGCCGGGGCCGAACCGTCGACTTCAAGCAGGGGATTGCGTTCGATTTCTTCCTTGACGCTTTGTTCCAGAGCCGCGATCGGCAACTGCAGAAGGCGCATCAGTTGTATTTGCTGAGGCGTGAGTTTCAGTTGCTGTTTCTGGCTCTGTACTTGGCGCATAAGTTATTGTATGATGTCCATTTCGTCGATGAGGTTGGTGGCACCGGCATAGACGTCGATGACCCAGAGCATGTAGCGGGCGTCGAGGCAGATGCAGCGCTGCAGGTTCTCCTCGAAATCGATGTCGCCGCTCATGGCCTCGCTGTTGCCGTCGAAGGCAAGTCCGATGAGGTGGCCGCGGCCGTTGATGACGGGCGAGCCGGAGTTGCCGCCAGTGATGTCGTTGTTGGTGATGAAGCAGGTGGGCAGTTCGCCTTTGCGGTTGGTGTAGCGGCCGAAGTTGCGGTCGGCATAGAGCTCTTTAAGACGCTCGGGAACAATGAATTCGCTGTTGGTGGGATCCTCTTTCTGGATAACGCCGTCGATGGTGGTGTAGTAGTGGTAGCTGACGCCGTCTTTGGGGTCGTAGGCCATCACGTTGCCGTAGGTGCAGCGGATGGTGGAGTTAGCGTCGGGCGACATCAGTTTGCGGCCTTCGTTGATTTGGAGGATGCCGTCGGTGAAGTCGCGGTTGCCGCGGGTGAGGTTCTCTTCGGCGGTTTTAGGCACCATCTGAAGGATTTCGAAATATTTTGCTATAGCTTCGCGACCAACGGCGAGCATTGGGTCGTTCTCGAGGGTCTTGACGTTGGGTTTGGCAATGAATTTCTCGAGGCTCTCGGGAGTAGAGAAGATGCTCTTAGCATAGAGGTCGTTGGCGTATTTCTCGAAATTGCCCTTGTATTTCTTGTCGGCTTGTTTGAGGAAATCGGGGCAGAGGTCGCGGTCCATGTTGGCGTAGACGTAGGCGAACATGGCGCCCGTGAGGCGCTGGTCGACAGCCCTGTCATAGTCTTTGTAGAAGGCGTCCATCATGTTCTGATAGGAGGTGAGGTCGGCGTTTTTGTCGGCCTGGAGGTCGCGCAGCATGGCCTTGCCGATGTTGTTGGCGCGGAGCGGCAGTTCGGGTCCGGTGAGGAGGCCTTCGTAGACATACATATTGGCGGCTTCGGCGGTGCGGCGGGCCTTATAGCCTTCACGGACGAGGTCGAGGGCGCGGTAGTATTTGGGGTCTTTCTGGAATTTGGCCCAGTCGGTGTATTCCTTCTCGATTTCCTTCTTCACAGCCATGGTGTTAAGGTGGGCGAGGGCTTTGTTCTGCTCGTTGCTGTATTTCCAGTAGTTGGAGCAGGAAGCGTACTTGGAGGCGTATTTGATTTTGGTTTCCTGCGAGGCATCCATCTCTTCGCGGAGAATGTTGATTTTGACGGTGCGGATTTCGTAGCGGAGCTTGTTGGTGATGTCCATGGTCTCCTCGAGGCCGTAGGAAGTGAGGAAGTGGTTGGTGGTGCCTGGGAAGCCGAGAACCATGGCGAAGTCGCCGTCGTTAATTTCGCGGATGCTCACGGGCAGATGGTGTTTCGGGCGCAGAGGCACGTTGTCTTTCGAATAGGGTGCAGGGCTGCCGTCGGGGGCAGTGTAGATGCGGAACATGGAGAAGTCGCAGGTGTGGCGGGGCCAGCTCCAGTTGTCGGTATCGCCGCCGAATTTACCCATCGACGAAGGAGGTGCTCCGACGAGGCGGACATCCTTGTAGATGACGTGGACGAAGAGGAAGAACTGG